>JAZUKQ010000344.1:0-2999 GCA_045643325.1 Kiritimatiellia bacterium
GTGGGACGGGTGGGACGACAATCTTCCGGAGGGGAGCACCCGGCTACGGGGAGGGCGGGGGCGGCCCCAGTTTGTCCAGTTCGGCGCGCGCGCGGAGGAGGATGTTCGACGTCTTTTCCAAATCCACGGAGTAGAATTTCAAGTCCGCCATCCGGAACGTCTCCTCCGCGCACGAGACGGCGTTCACGAAATTCTTCCGTTTGGCCTCGGGATCGGACTTCTGGAGCCCGGAATCGAGCTCGAACATCGCCATCATGGAAACCGCCACCGGGTTTTGGGGATCCACCCCATACATCTCCTGGACAACTTTCGCGGCTCCCGCCGGATCGTTCAAGAGCCCGAGCAGGACGCCGATCAGGCGCTGCCGGGCGAGATTCGATCCCGGCGCGAGGCGGACGGTCTCCCGATAGGCCGACTCGGCGCGCCGGGCCCACAGGACGACCTCGGGCGAGTTCTTCTCCAGCCGCGCCGCGATGTTGTTGCAGAGGTCGCCGTAGGTCTGGACGGTGAACGAGTCGTGGGGAAGCTTTCTCACGGCGGCACGGCCGACATTCGCCACATACGGATAGAATTCCTTCTTTTCCGCCTCGGAAAACTTCTTCGAGACCAGAATCGTGTTCACCCACGCGGCCGCCTTGTTTCCGAAGTCCGCCGAAAAGACGCCTCCGTTTTCCTTGAACACGTCGGGAGGGGCGAACACCAGCATCTCCTTCTGCCGCGCGGCGAGCACGGCGATCTCCGCAAGGCCCATGCGCATCTCCCGGACGGAGACCGGCCATTCCGTAAACGCCAACGACGCGGTCGCGACGAGAAGGACCAGGGGGAACTCGAAACGACGTTTCCGGGAAAGGAACGGAAAGAACAGAACCGCCGCGAGGAACGGAAACAGGAGATGGAGCGCGCCGGACATCCGGAGCGTATGGCGCAGAAACTCCGTCGCGGCCCCGAGAGAGCGCCAATTCCCGAAATTCCTAGGCGTGAACCGGATGAACGCCATGACGAGGAAATTGAAAAACGACAGCAGAAACGCGGGAATTCCCCAAGGGCAGACGGGCGCGGCGAGGCGTCCGTCTTCCAGATACGGAGACTCCTCCGAGGCCTCTCCGCGCGCCGCCGACAGGACGACGGCCGCCGAGACGTACATGAACCCCGAGGCGGCGGCGAACCCCACATTGAACTGGCTGTCGGTCCACAGCGCGAACAGCGCCGCGCCGGCGGCCAGAGCCTCCGGGCACTCCGGGCGCGGAGGCGCGTCGGGGGCCGCGTCGGGGGCCGCGTCGGGATTCTGTTCCGCGGCGTCCCCGCGTCCTTCCAGCGAGCCGAATCCGAGCACAAGGAGCAGCGCCGCATAAAAGCCGAGGAAGGCTCCGGGTGTCGCATAGGAGGACTTCCCCAAGACGCCGAGAAGGACGGCTCCGGCAACCGGACCGCCGACGAGAGCTGCGGAACGCAGGAGACGCGGCCTTTTCTCCGCGGAAAATCCGAAGAAACGGAGCAGTTCATGGATCAGCGCCCCCATGAACACAAGAAACGCCGCGAGGCCGAGCAGGCCGCTCTCGCCCCATTCGTCCAAGACGCTGTTGTGCGCGGAGTCGGGACGGTGGTTCCGGGAGAACCGCTCGTGCCGGGGGCCGAGTCCGCGCTGCAGGAGATACGACACGCCCGAAGCCCCGTATCCGAGCCACGGCCTCATGCCCGCGTGCGGATCGACATACGGCCGGACCGTTCCCGCGTCGTCCCCGCCCTCCCCCGCTCGGTCCTCCGCCGGGGCGGCGTCCTTTTTATCCGCCCCGAAAACCGTCATCTGCGCGGGAAGGGCGTC
The DNA here is from genome assembly GCA_045643325.1 of Kiritimatiellia bacterium. Lineage (GTDB taxonomy): Bacteria > Verrucomicrobiota > Kiritimatiellia > RFP12 > JAZUKQ01 > JAZUKQ01. The sequence continues at coordinate 1,823 of JAZUKQ010000344.1, forward strand.
GTAATAGAGAAGACGGATGTCCACCGAGCTGCTGTTCCGCGAAAACGCGCCCCGGCTTCCGAGAGTTTTCTTGAATCCGGAGCCGGCGAACCCCCATGCCGCGACCAAGAAAAGGACCAGCCCCGCGACGAACCCGACGGAGCACCATCTCGCGGCGCGGTGTTTTCCGTTCCGCCGCAAAAGATAAAGAACGACCGCGCCGGCGGCCGAGGCGAGCCCGATGAACGGCCCGCGCGAGCCGCTCCGGTCGAGAAGATACAGGAGAAGAACCGTCCAGAGGGCAAGCAACCCCGTCTTCACGCCGCGGAACGCGCCGCCCCGGCGGAACGTCCGCCACACGGACCAAACCGCGACCGGGACCAGGGCCATCAGATAGGTCCCGTAATACAAGGGGGCGCCGAGCGTGCCGTAGATCCGCCCGGGCACTTTGGCGATGCCGAGCGCCGGGCATCCGGAGAGCGCCTGCGCCACCCCGTAGAAAACGGGGAAAACGCTTCCCAGCAACATCGCCCACAGGACACGCCGCCGCTGGACGCCGGTCCGGCAGAAGACAAGGACCGAGAGGAAGATCGCGGAGTTCGCAAGGACGGACAACAGACCGTTCTCGCGGCTGGGAGTCCCGAGAAAGGCTCCTTCGCGCGTGACGGCGAACATCGAGGAGACGAACCGGAAAAGAAACAGGACGGCGCCGGAAGCCAACAAGAACGAGAGACCGGCGGAGCCCGAAGCGGCGGGGACCTCCGGACCGAGGGACGCGGCGGACGGCGAGAAGCGCCGTTTGAGACGGCGGACGCCCTCCAGCAAAAGGAAACAGAGAGAGGCCAGACCCGCGCCGTGAAGGAGGAGCCTCCGGTCCGAGACATACGGATACACGGCGACCGGATTGACCATCGTCGGGAGAGCGACGAGATAGAGCAGCCACACGGCTTCCGGCGGAGACACGGAGACAGACGCGGAGGAAGCCGGCGAAGACGCGGAGGGCGAGGAGGGCGAAGAGGACCGCGGGCCGGAGGAAAGAGAGTTCGGACGTCGATGGGACATGGCGCGAGGCAACAAGCGGAGGATTATCGTTCGGTATTTTCCGTACATAGTACCATAGAACCGCCGTCGTCCGCACGGAATCCTCGTCGTTCCCCGTCCCCCCACGCGGGGGTGGGGGGGGCACAACGCAGACACC
>JAZUKQ010000345.1:0-2989 GCA_045643325.1 Kiritimatiellia bacterium
CCGTGGCCGCGCCGACGCCGCCGTCGAGACCGCCGCCGGCGTCTTCGTCTTCGAGTTCAAGCTCCGCGGCACCGCCGCCGAGGCCGTCGCGCAGATCCGCGCGAAGGGCTACGCCGAGAAGTACCGCAATTCCGGCAAGAAAGTCACCCTCTTCGGCGTCGCCTTCGACGAGGCCACGCGCAACCTCGGCGAACGCCTCGTCGAGCCGTTTTAAGGGACGACACCAACGAATTGAGCCATCGCGAGACTCTGTTTTTCAGATTCTTGCGATGGCTCAATGTCGCTTAAATGAAAATGGCGGAGAGAGTGGGATTCGAACCCACGATACCCTTTTGGAGTATACGGCATTTCCAGTGCCGCTCCTTCGACCACTCGGACATCTCTCCGCGGAACAGGCTCTTCGCCTTTGCGTGCTGAAGATGATACCATTCTCCGGTGCGACGCGCAAGGGGGAAAAAACGGTCCGGCGAAAATTTTTGCGCCGCATATTCGGCCCCCTTCGAGGGGGCTGCCGCTTGCGGCCGGGGGTGTTCTCCCGCCCCTCCCCGCCACCTCCCCCATAGGAGGAAAGCGGGAAGAAGTCGCGAACCCTATTTTTTGGGAGCGGGTCCCCGCAGCGTTCCTTGAAGTCCCTGGATGCCGCCGCCAAGCTGCCCCGGCGGAATCATTCCCGGCTGCGGCTTCCCAAGGGAAATCCCGAGATTGATGGCCACGGGACGCTTGGTGTCGTGATTGACGATCTCGGTCTTTTTTTCGGCCTCGTTCCAGTAGCAAAGGGTCGCGGAGCCGCCGCCGTCGAAATTGATGGCGTCCCAGGCTCCCGCGTCGATCATGAGATCGCAGATCTCGTCGCCGACCGCGCCGTCGCTCCGCCCCTTCTCGCGTCCGTCGATGGCGACGACGACCATATACCGCTTGTCCTTCGAGAGGCCCACGGACATCCGAGGCATGATGGCGCCTTCGTAGCTCTTGGGATGGAAGAACAGCCGTTTCCCGTTTTTCATGAGAAGCCCGAAGCCGCTGTGGGCGACGAGCACGTCCTTCCGCCGCGCCTTGGGCACGGTCTCGCCGATTTCTACCTGTCCGTTCTTATAGACCGCGAAAATCGCGTTGAGGTACATGTTCGGCAACGCGACGTTGTCGCAGATTTCGCGGCCGTTCACGATTTGAAGCCCCATCGGGTCCGCGAAGACGTTGTTCTTCGGAGGCGGCCACGGAAGCCACGGCGCCGTATTGAAGGCGATGATCGTGTTCAGGCCCAGACCGCCCTCCTCCACCGGTTTGCGGGAACGCTCCAGAAACGCCGGCGTGCTCTCGCGCCGCGTCCGCACGGTCAACTTGTCCGGGAAGTTCTTCTTGGGAACGTAGTCGGGAATCGTCTCGCCATAATGCTGCTCGTCGCGATCCGTCGAAAAGAACCACAGCCCCGGCGTCTTCAGGTCGATCCGCATCACGTAAGCCTTGATCAGGCGCTCGGGTTCCGGAGTCGCGGACTTGTCTTTGTTCTTGTCGTGTTTCGAGCCCTTCGAATTCGGGTCCTTCACCACACTTCCGTACCGGGCGGGATTCTTGGTACGCATCTCGGCGAGCTTCGCCGACGTCGTCTCAATACGGACGAGTTTGACGCCGGTCTGTACGTTTTCCGCCGTCTCCCAGCGGATGGGGCCTGCGGGATCGGCGGTCACCGACACGGCGGCGGACAAGAAGGACGCGAGGAAGAGGAAGCGATAATCTTTCATAGTGAATCTCCTATTTGCCTCCATCATAGTTTTTGCGCGGAATAACGTCAAGACCATTTATTGTTTGGAGATTCCGCTTTTCCGCAGGGGCGGCGGGGCGACCGGATCGACTCTGCCCCCCTCTTCAGAGCGTTGGTTCTTGTCGTGCCGCCTCGGCCTTCTTCTTGTACGCGGATGCTTCGCATACGCGGAGACAGGCGTTTCCCGATCTGGTTACGACGCCCGCGCCGTACGAATCCAGTCGTTTTCAAATCGCTGTTTCTTGAGTCTCTGGCAACGTCTGAATGAAAAACGCCATTGCAACGGTTCGCGACCGGGGACATACGACGGCAGCCGGGCGTTCGTGTCTGCGGAATCTGACCGAAGAAAGCCGCATTCCACCGAACCGACGGCGCAGAAACCCTGTTTTTCCGACTCCGTGCCGCATCCGCTAAAAATGGGGAATATCCAGCATTTTAATATCTGCCCGTCCCCGGTTTCCGCGGGCGGCACGCTGTGGCGCAAATCCTTCCCTTCTGCTAGAATGGGCACATGGACACTTCCGCATATCTTTTCCGTTCCCTGTTCGTGACCGCGCTCTCCGCGCTCTCCGCGTCCGCCGAACCGCTCTTCCAGGACGACTTTTCCTCCGGCGTCTCCCGTTGGACCGCCGTCGCCGGCTCCTGCAAGGCCACGACCCTCCGCACCGTCGCCGGCAGCGCCTGCCTCGGCACAACCTCGACGGACAACCGCATCGTGACTCCGCAGTCTTTCGACGCCTCCTCCGCCGAGGGGGTCACCTTCTCCGCCCTCGTCGAGACCTCCTGGAGCAGCGACGCCCGACTCCTCTTCCTCTACCGGGACGAGTCCAACTACTACTACGTCCGCGTCTGCGGCGGCACAGGCGTCTACCGCGTCCTGAACGGCGTCGAGACCTGCCTCGCCCCGGATACGGCCGGCCGCCTCAAAATCGCCCACGCCCGCTCCATCGCCTCCTCGTTCAAGATTTTCGTCCGCAACACCGGCGCCGCCCTCGACATCCGCCTCGACCGCGACGGCGACTTCCGCGACTACGACGTGTTCGTCACCGAGGAAGACCCCCACGCCGTCGCCCGCTTCACGTCCGGACGATTCGGCTTCTACACCGTCGTCGCCTCCTCCAGCACCGCCAACATGGCCACCCGCTTCGACGACGCCTCCGTCTCCGCAGGCCTCGTCGCGGGCCCCCGCGCCCCCCCGGCCTACCCTGTGCGTGGCCCCCCCCGGGGGGC
>JAZUKQ010000346.1:0-3611 GCA_045643325.1 Kiritimatiellia bacterium
ACCTCGCCTGGACGCTCTCCAGCGGCGGCGTCTCCGTCGCCACCGACGACACGCCCCGCTGCGGCCTCCTTATCGACCCGAAGCTCTGGAAGATCCGCCGCCTCGCCCCCACCGAATGGGTCGAGATTCCGGACGAGGGCCAGGGCACGAGCGGCTTCTACCGCGGCATGCTCGGCCTCTGCTGCCTCAACCCGGCGGCGCAGGGCCTCGTCTTCCCGTCCGACGGCGGCGACGACCCCACCGGCCCCACCGGCGACGACCCCACCGGCCCCACAGGAGACTAGCGCGTCATGACGCCGACCGAGAAGGCCATCGCAAGCTCCTCTCTCGCCGAGGCCCGCCGACAGGTGCGCGCGGGCCTCGCGCGGGACATCGAGCGCGCCCGCACCGGAGAGTCCCGCCCGTACAAGGTTGGACGTACGGGCGAGCGCATCATGTCCATCGACGCCGACGTATACACCAAAGCCGCCATGGTCGAGGGCCCCGAGATATCGACCCCCGCCGCCGACGGCTGGTGGCAGGACCAGATGGACCGCTACCCGCACCTGCGCAACAGCACATGGCGCGGAGTCGGCGGCTCCCTCGACGGCCTCCACACACGCCTCGGGCGCGTCACCACTACCTACCGAAAAGGAAGGTGGTGGCTCGTCGCGCCCGACGGCACCCTTACGCCAGACAACCGCCCAGGGAAACTCGTGCTATGAGCGGATTCGCCAGACTTCCCATCAAGACCGTCTTCGACCGCGTCACCCGCGCCGCCGGCTACGACCCGGCCACCGTCGCCTACACCTCCGCCGAGAAGGAGCGCGTCGCCGATCTCGTGAACGACGCCGTCGAGCTCGCCTGGCGCCGCGCCATGTGGCCCTTCCTCATGGAGGTCCGGCGCATCTCCTATCGCCCGCTCTGGAGCGAGAACGCCGTCTACGACCCAGGCGACGAGGTCTACCACAACGGCGCATACCACCGAGCCGTCGACCCGTCCGCGGGAGAAGAACCCTCGGCGCCTCGCTGGATCACAAACCCAGAGGATTTCCTTCCTTCATTCCCCTTTGCCGAAAACGCCATCGACGAGGTCGACCTCGCCGCCTGCGTCTACGCGTCCCATCCAGACCTCGTGCGCGACCCGCGCCCATACGCCTGCCGCCGCACCGACTACGGCGCCGCCGTGGTTGAGGACGGAGCGCCCGTTCTACCCTACGTCCGATACCGCCCCGTCCCGCCCCGCTTCACCTGGGCCAACACCACGCCCGGAACGAACCATGGCGACGTCTGGTACGACGCCGCCTCCGGAGACTGCCGCGTCTTCCTCGGCGAGGGCGACACCCCCATCATGCCTTTCCCCGCCGTCTTCGCGGGGTTCTGCGTCCGCTATGCCTCCGCCCTCCGCCTTCGCGACGAAGACGGCCGCGCCGAGGCGCTCGAGGAGGCGTGGTCCGAACTCGACCGCGTCCAGAGCGCGCAGGAGGACGCCACGCGGACATCCCGCCGCGCGGCCGTCCGCGTCCTTCAAAGGAGGATCTAGCCATGCCAAACGTCCCCAACTACCTCCGCGAGCCGTCCCCGGACTTCGCCACCCCCGCGTACCTAGAGCGCTGGTGCCGCGGACCGCGCGGACCGGAGGGGCCGACAGGACCGACTGGTCCGGAAGGACCGACAGGACCCGCGGGATCCGGCGGGCTCTCGCCCGAGACCGTGGCGGCCTTCCATGCCCTCGGAGAGCTATCTCCGGACGCCCCAATCGACACAGTATACGAACTGCTGTCCGCCGCGTTGAACGCCCTGCGGAACGCGTCCGTCACGGTGACGCTCATCCTGCTCGCCGCCGTCCCTCTCTATGGACAGAGCGCGCGCCTCGGAGCCCTCGGCCGAAATGACATGGTCGTCACGAACCTCCCCGCCCAGACCGAGTACGCGCAGCCGTTCTACGATTACATCCTACAGCATCCCATCCGCGAAGGAGGCACCGTCACCAACGAATGGTTGGACGTGATGCAGATCTCCTACACTGCCCCCGGAATCCATTCCGTTCGATTGGAGGCCGTGCGCGACGAGCAGGGAAGCATGGCCAAGCCCGAGACACTGACGGGCACTTGGTCAATCCTATCCGGGCATGACATAGCGACCCTCGAGGGCGACACCCTCGTCGCGACAACAAACACCGGACCCGTCCTCGTACGGTTCTCCGGAACGGACGGAACATTCCTCGCCGAGACGGTCCCAATGATATACCGTCCAGCGTCGGACGCAATCCTCCGCCCCGGCGGCGAGCAGTCGAACACCTGGCGCCGCGAGCAGTTCGACTACATAGCGAACGGATTCCGCGCCATCGACCCGGCTGGCCCGAAGCACACCTACACGAGCCGCGGCGAGAGTTGCGAGATTCTCGATGCCCTGCAGCAGTACAGTTACGCCTACCAGCCGAACCCGACAAACCGAAATCCGGACTACGCGTTCGTCCCGACACCGTTCTCTTCCGTCGGCCGAACGGACGAGAGCACATGGGGAGACAGAAGGCCGGTCACCGCGATCACGCCGCACTACGCCATCTGTGCCGCGCACTCGTCGGCGGACGGAGCGACATTTGTTGACGTGGACGGAACTGTCTACACGCGGACGTACACGGTGGAAAAGACACGCGGAGACCTCCGTCTCCTGCGCACGGAGACGGCGCTTCCGCAGTCGGTCTTAAATTCCATCGGATTCGTCCGGTCCGAAACCATATCGTCTTTGTCTGCATCCATCCTCGCTGAAGGTGTCGGATACTACCAGTCACAACACGGGACAATTCATCTGTGTCTCGTCACGCCCGTGGACGAAAGGGGAGGATGGTCAACGCACCCAGTAGGGGAGGACGGGAACTACACCTACGCAGACCTCGCGCCCTACGCCCACCTTGCGCACGTTGGCGATTCCGGACACTGCGTCATGTTTTATATTCACGGATTCCACATCCCAGTCGGCGTCTATCATTACGCTGGCGGCTCCGCCGATTCGCTCATGGACGGCGATGTCATCGACTGGCTGAACGCGAACATGGTCGGCGAGACCGTCCGAGAACTCACCGAGGAGGATCTTCGGTAATGAAACGCGCGCTTTCAATCCTCCTTCTCTCCGTAGCAGTCGCCTCCGCCGGAACCATCCAGCGCCGGAGCGACCGCGAGACCGCGGCCGGCGTGCTGAACGCGGTCGGCGAGCTCACCTACACCGCCGACGCGGACGGCGCGACCCTCACCGTCGGGACAAGCGACCGCGGCAACCTCCACGTCACCGACCCCTGCGCCGTCCACTTCGCTCCGCGCCGTCTCCTCTCCTCCGGCGAGTACTCCGTCCAGCTCTCCTCCGGCGCGTTCTGGACCGAGGACGGTGGGATCTGTCTTGCCACCAACGTCGAGAACAATACGTGGGCAACCAACACGGCGACGTTCCGCATCGTCGGAAGCGGCGATCTCGCCACAGTCCAGTACGACGTCGCGGATCTGGACGGAACAGCGACGCAGACGGTGTCCGGCGGGACCATCGTCATTAGGGGCGTGGTGAAAACTCACCAGCCGGCCTTCCGGACAGAGAAAGGCTTCCTGTCCCTCTCCAACATCCGCGTCTACGCCTACACG
>JAZUKQ010000347.1:0-21957 GCA_045643325.1 Kiritimatiellia bacterium
GTCGCGGCGCGGCTCGCGAAAGACGAGGCCCGGCTCAAGGACCTCGTCGGACGCGACGAGGCGCTGGCCGCCGTCCGCGAGGAGCTTGCCGGCGTCGAGGCGGAGCTCGCGCCCGTCGCCGCCGAGCTGACCGCGATCCGCGGGGCGGCCGCCGCCGCGCTCGAGAAGGCGGTCTGCCGGGAGCTCCGCGACCTCGGCTTCCGCGAGGCCAACTTCACCGTCGGGCTCGCGCCCTGCGGGTTCACCGAGACCGGCGCCGACCGCGTCGAGTTCGGGTTCGCGCCGAATCCGGGCGAGCCGTCGCGGGCGCTCCGCGACATCGCCTCCAGCGGCGAGATCGCCCGTGTCATGCTCGCCCTGAAGACCGTTCTCGCCGAGCACGACCGGATGCCGGTGCTCATTTTCGACGAGATCGACGCGAACATCGGCGGCGAGATCGGCAACGCCGTCGGCGCGAAGATGCGCCAGATCGCCGGGCGCCGCCACCAGGTCCTCTGCATCACGCACCTCACGCAGGTCGCGGTCTACGGGGAGGACCACTGGGTCGTGAAAAAGTCCGTCACCGCCGAGGGACGCACCGAGACCGCCATCGCGCGCGTCGACGGCGAGGCGCGCGTCCTCGAGATCGCCCGCATGCTCGGCGGCATCACCGCCACCACCGTCGTCCTCGACCACGCCCGCCAGATGCTCGCGCGCGGCGCGGGTCGTCTTCTCTGATCCGCGCCGGCCGGTCCGCGCCGGACCCGCGGGCACGCGGGGCGGCGGATCGCGGCTCTCCAATCCAAAAGTCCGACCCCATGAAAACATCCGTCCTGTCTCTTTCCGGTTCCTGGCGCTGCCGTCAGGCGAGCGTCATGGACGCGCCGCACGCCCCGTCCGCGTACGACTCCGGCGAGGCGCCGTCGCTTCCGGCGCCGCAACCCCTCTCATTCGACGCGGCCGTCCCGGGCGTCGTCCACCTCGACCTGCTCCGGGCCGGGCTCATTCCCGACTATTCCTGGCGCGACAACGAGCGGAAGCTCCAGTGGATTTCCGAGTGCGACTGGGAATACAGCCGGGAGTTCGACGTCCCCGCGGAGTTTCTCGCCGGCGCACGCCGCGTCCTTCTCCGCTGCGAGGGGCTCGACACGCTCGCCGAGGTCTCGGTGAACGGCACGGAGGTCCTCCGCGCCGACAACATGTCGCGCACGTGGGAGACCGACATCCTCTCCGTCCTCCGCCCCGGCGCGAACGGGATCCGCGTCCTTTTCCGGTCCCCCGTCCCGATGATGGCGGAGGCCGACGCGCGGCGCCACTACAACGCCTGGAACACGTACAGCCCGCGCTACCGCGGCAAGAGCCATCTCCGGAAGATGCCGTGCAGCTTCGGCTGGGACTGGGGCCCCATGGTCGCCACCTGCGGAATCTGGCGCGAGATCTCGCTCGTCGCCGTCGGGCGCGCCCGACTCGCGGACGTCGAGATCCGCCAGCGCCACGCCGCGGGACACGTCGATCTGGAGCTCCGTCCGGCGCTCGACGCGGAGCCCGTTTCCGGCCTCCGCCTCCGCGCCTCCGCGACCTCGCTCTCGCACCCTGAGGAGACCTTCCGCGCGGAAGGACCCGCCTCCGGGCCGCTCGAGATCTCCGTCGGGAATCCCCGCCTCTGGTGGCCCAACGACCTCGGCGCGCAGGAACTCTACCGCGTCGACGCGGAGCTGCTCGACGAGTCCGGCGCCGTGCTCGACGCCTGGTCCCGCGAGACCGGACTCCGCACCGTCGAGCTCGACCGCCATCCCGACGAGTGGGGCGAGAGTTTCCAGTTCAAGGTCAACGGCCGCACCTTCTTCGCCAAGGGGGCCGACTGGATTCCGGCGGACAACCTGATTCCGCGCCTCACGCAGGCCGACTACGACCGGCTGCTCGGCTCGGCGGCGGACGCGCACATGAACATGATCCGCGACTGGGGCGGCGGCATTTACGAGCAGGAGGAGTTCTTCCGCGCGTGCGACCGGCTCGGCCTTCTCGTCTGGCAGGATTTCCAGTTCGCCTGCGCGACCTATCCGGCCTCCGACCCCGTGTTTTTGGCGAACGTCGAGGCCGAGGCCCGTGACAACATCCGCCGCCTCCGCGCGCATCCGTCCCTGGCCTTCCTCTGCGGGAACAACGAGCTCGAGCAGGGACTCGTCAACAAGACCGGCGACGCCTGGCACATGTCGTGGGCGGAATACGGGACGCTTTTCGACGACCTGCTCGCGCGTGTCTCGGCCGAGGAGGCCCCCGAGCTTCCCTACTGGCCCGGCAGCCCGCACACGCCCGTCGGAGACCGGCAGAACAGCAACGACCCCGCCTCCGGCGACTCCCACTGCTGGGACGTCTGGTTCGGCGGCAAGCCCTTCGAGCACCAGCGCACCTGGACCCACCGCTTCATGAGCGAGTTCGGGTTCCAGTCCTTCCCCGAGCTCCGCACCGTGGAGGCGTTCACCGAGCCGGGCGACCGCAACCTCTCGAGCTACGTCATGGACTATCACCAGCGGAGCAACGACGGGAACCGGAAGATTTTCGCGTACCTTATGGACTGGTTCCGCCTGCCCGAAGGGCTCGAGGAGACGCTCTGGCTCACGCAGATCACGCAGGCGGCGGCTCTCCAGTACGCCTGCGAGCACGCGCGCCGCATCCAACCCCGGATGATGGGCGTCGTCTATTGGCAGATCAACGACATCTGGCCCTGCGCCTCGTGGTCGTCCATCGACTCCTTCGGGCGCTGGAAGGCGCTCCACTACGCCGCGAGGCGGTTTTTCGCCCCGCTGCTCGTCTCGCTGCTCGAGAATCCGGAGCGCACCTCCGTCGAGATCCATGTCTCCAACCACCATTGGGACACGGAGGGCGTCGAGGTCGCCTGGCGCCTGATGGACACCGACGGCGCGCTGCTCGCCTCCGACACGCTCTCCGCCTCCGTTCCCGGACAGGCCGACCGGGCGGTCGCGACGGTGGACGCCGTGGAGCGCGTCCCCTCCGCGTCGGCGGACTTCGCCCCCCGCCGCCTTCTTCTCTTCGCCGACCTCCGGAAGAACGGCGAGACCGTCTCCTCCAACGTCTTCGCCTTCGCCCATCCGAAGCACATGGAGCTCGCGCGTCCGGCGTTCTCGGCGGAGTGGCGCGGCGACGGCTCGCTCGTCCTCTCCTGCGACAAGCCGGCGCTCTACGTGCGGCTGGAGCTGGAGGGGAGGGACGCCGTCTTCTCCGACAACTTCTTCGCCCTCGCCCCCGGAGACCGGAAAGTCGTCACGGTGAGGCCGGCGGACGGAAATCCGGCCGGCTGCGCCGCGGCGCTCCGCGTCCACTCGCTCGTGGACAGCTACAGCTGATGCCGGAAGGTCCGTTTCCGGTCTTGTCCCGGAGACCCCCGTTTGCTACAATTCGGGAGAGGCGGCGTGACCTCGCCGTGAGAGAAAATGGAATCTGTTTTTCTGAAATCGAAACTTCATCTCCTCCGGGTGACCTCGGCGGATTTGGACTATGAGGGAAGTCTTGCCCTCGACCCCGAGATCATGGAGATGGCGGGCGTCCGGCCGTTCGAGAAAATTCTCGTCGCCAACCGGGAGAACGGGACGCGGGCCGAGACCTACGCGATTCCCGCCGCGCGCGGCTCGCGGACGGTCTGCATGAACGGCGCGATGGCCCACCTTGGAAAGACCGGCGACCGCATCATCGTCTTCACGTTCTGCCATCTGACGGACGACGAGATCGACGCCCACCGCCCCCGCGTGGCCGTCTTCGGCGAGGGCAACGAGCTGGTCGCGTTCGGACCCGGCGCGGCCTGCGTCGACGAGGCGCTCGACGACCCGGAGTGCGTCCCGCCGGACTGGACGACCTGGAAGCCCGACGAGGAGGCGACGCTGATGTTCGTCCACCGGGCCGACGGGAAAATCCTCTTCATCGAGAAGAAACGCGGTCTCGGCGCGGGGCTCGTCAACGGTCCCGGCGGACGGCTCGAGCCGGGCGAGACGCCCGAGCAGGCCGCCGTCCGCGAGACAATGGAGGAGGTGCGCGTCCGCGTGAGGAAGGCGGTCCGCGTCGGCGGGCTCCGCTTCGATTTCGCCGACGGATACAAGCTCAAGGGGCATGTGTTCGAGAGCTGGGACTGGGAAGGCGAGCCCGCGGAGACCGACGAGGCGAAACCGCTCTGGATCGCTCCGGCCGACGTCCCGTACGACCGGATGTGGAAGGACGACTCCCTTTGGTTCCCGAAGATGCTCGGAGGCCGGTATTTCGATGGGAAATTCTGTTTCGGCGGGCAGCGCATGCGCTATCACCGCGTCGCGGCCGAGCCGGCGGCAAGCCGGCGTCCGTCCCTGTAGGTTTTGAAATCCGAGAATTCCGGAGTACGTATGCAGATTTTGGTCGAAGACGTCCAAGTGCCCGAGCGGGTGCGCAAAGAGACAGGAAATCTCGACTCTCTGATGGAGAGCCTCCAGCGGTGCGGGCAGCTGAACCCGATCGTCGTCACGCGGGACATGCGGCTCGTCGCCGGATTCCGCCGCCTTTCCTCCGCGAAGCGCCTCGGATGGCGGATGATCGAGGCGAACGTGGTCGACGGGGTCGACGAGATCCGCGTTCTCGAGATGGAGCTCGAGGAGAACGTCCTCCGCAAGGACTTCACGCCGGAGGAGATCCTCGATGGCTACAAGCGCCTCGAAAAGCTCCGCCATCCCAACGCGATGCGGCGGATCGGCCGGGCGATTTCCAAGTTTTTCAGCGCCCTCGCGTTCTGGAGGCGTCTGAAGAAGCGTCCCGCGGGCCTGCCCGCCGCGCCGGCGCCGGTCACGCCGCCCGCCGTGACCGGAAGCGCCGCGCCGGCGGACTCCGGAAAAGACGAAGACACCTATGGAGTCTAGCCGTCCTGTCGCGGCGGACGCCCCGTTCGCCCGCACGGAAATGCTGCTGGGGGCTGACGCCATGCGCCGCCTCGCGGGGGCGCGGGTCGTTCTGTTCGGTCTCGGCGGGGTGGGCGCCGCGGCCGCCGAGGCGCGTGCCCGGTGCGGGGTGGGGCACGTGGCGCTGGTGGACCACGATGTGGCCGGCGTCAGCAATCTGAACCGCCAGCTCGGGGCGCTGCGCTCGACGCTCGGGCGGCCCAAGACCGAGATTCTCGCCGGGCGGATGCGCGACATCTCCGCCGGAATCGACGTCCGCGAGATTCCGCTCTTCTACCGTCCGGAGGCCGCGGAGGAGATTCCGTGGAGCGAGTGCGATCTCGTGCTGGACGCCATCGACACGGTCCGGGCGAAGGTCGATCTCGTGCTGCGCGCCCGGGGACTCGGGATTCCCGTCGTCTCGTGCATGGGGATGGGGAACCGGCTGGACCCCACGAAGGTGAGGGTCGGGGATCTCGCGGAGACGTCCGTCTGCCCGCTCTGCCGCGCGATGCGGAAAAAGCTCCGGAAGGCCGGGACGGAGCACGTCCGGGTCGTCTATTCCGAGGAGACGCCCGTCGAGGTCGAGCCGGTCTGGGCGGACGACGAGCGGACGACCGCGAAGCGTCCGACGCCGGGCAGCGCCGTCTTCGTCCCGGTCGCCGCCGGCATGGCGCTCGCCGCGGAGGGGCTCCGGCTCTTTCTCGCGCGCGGTTCCGGTTCCGGGGACGCCCCGGATATGATATGATTTTCGCGGGCGGGGGGATATCTCATCAACCATCATCACTTGGAGCGACATATGCTTGCACAACTTCCCCCCATGGGCTGGAATTCCTGGAACACGTTCGGCGATAAGATCAACGAGGAGGTCGTCTGCGCGGCCGCCGACAAGATCGTCGAGCTCGGGCTCGACAAGGTCGGCTACAAATATGTCGTGATCGACGACTGCTGGTCGCTCCGCGAGCGCGACCCCGAGACCGGAAAAATCGTCGCCGACCCCGCGAAGTTCCCTCACGGGATGAAGTACGTCGCCGACTACATCCACTCCAAAGGCCTGCTTTTCGGCATGTATTCCTGCGACGGAGTCCGCACCTGCGCGAACTTCCCCGCGAGCTTCGACCACGAGTTCCTCGACGCGCGGACCTTCGCCGAGTTCGGAATCGATTTTCTCAAGTACGACAACTGCTTCAAGCCCGCCTCCGCCCCCGGCGAGCTCCTCTACCGCCGCATGGGCCAGGCTCTCCGCCTCTCCGGCCGCGAGATTCTCTTCTCCGCCTGCAACTGGGGCGCCGAGAACGTCTGGAGCTGGATCCGCTCGACGGGCGCGCACATGTTCCGCTCCACGGGCGACATCTTCGACAATTTCGTCTCTTTCCGCGACATCTTCCTCTCGCAGCTCGACAAGTTCAACACCTCCGCCCCCGGCTGCTGGAACGACATCGACATGCTGACCGTCGGCATGTTCGGCAACGGCAATGTCGGGACCTCCGGCTGCACCAAGGACGAATACTACACGCAGTTCTCTCTCTGGTGCATGGCGAGCGCGCCGCTCATGCTCGGCTGCGACATCCGCAAGATCGACCCCGAGATGCTCGCGCTCGTCAAGAATCCCGAGCTTCTCGCCATCGATCAGGACCCCGAGGGACGCCCCCCGTTCCGCGTGGGCGGCCCCGTCTGGACCGGCGGCGATCCCAAGAACGGCGTCACGCTCGCGAAACTCCTCTCCGGCGGCGACATCGCCATCGCGATGTACAACTTCGGCGACGCCCCCCGCGCTGTCGACTTCTTCACGGAGACGATGGGTCTTCCCGCCGCGTCCGGCTGGAAGCTCAAGATGAAGGACTGCGTCACCGGCGAGGTGATCGGGCCCGTCTCCGAGTACGTCCGTCTCGAAGGGTTCGCGCCGCACTCCTGCCGCGTCTTCCGCGCGACTCCGGTGCGCGCCTGAGTTCCTTCCGGCCTCCGGTCCGCCATGGCCGAGCGCTGCATGAAATGCGGGGCCCCGCTCTCGCCCGACGAGGTGGGGCTCACGAAAAAGCTGGTGAACCGGGGCGCGACGGAATATCTGTGTTTCGCGTGTCTCGGCTCCCACTTCCGCCTCTCCCGCGAGACGCTGGACGATTTCGTCCGGCAGTTCCGCGAGCGGGGCTGTTCTTTGTTCCCGCCTCCGGAACGCGCTCCGGAGGACGTCCGCGGCGGCTCTGTGCCCCCCGGTCGGACGTCTTCCGGTTGAGCCCGTAGGGGCACGTTTCGCCCGTGCCCCGCGCCCGTCTTTCCGACCGATCTCCAACTCTCGGCGAAACCTTACGGATTTGTATGAGACTCCTTCTTTCCTCCCTGCTTCTCTCTGTGTCTCTTGCCGCGTACGCCGACTCCTCGGCCATCGCACCGAAGCTTCTGTTCAGCCCGCGCGGCGAGTCCGCCGGCGTCATCGCCAATCCCTCCCGGGGCGTGACAGCGGAGGCCGTCGACGACGGTATCGCCGTCACGGTCGACAGTCCGGACGAGGGCTATCCCGGATTCGCGATCGCGCCCTCGGACGGCAGTCCGTGGAATCTCTCCCCGTGGGGACACGTCGAGGTCACGGTCCGCAACACGGGCGACAAGGCGATCTATTTCTCGGTCCGCGTCGACAACCCGGGCGATTGGAAGCAGCAGCCTTGGAACACCGAGTCGGGCAGCGTCAAGCCCGGCGAGACGAAGACCGTCCCCGTCTATTTCGGCTACCAGTACGGCTACAAGCCGGCCGACTACCAGGTCCGCCCCGAGGAAGTCTCGCAGGTGCTCATGTTCCTCTCGAAGGACGCGGCGGTCCGGCGGTTCGTCGTCGAGGAGGTGAAGGCCTCCGGGTTTACCGGCGAGAAGCCTCCCGTCGAACCCCATCTGGTCGTCACCGTTCCCGGGGGCGGCATCGTGCTCGGTCCGAAATGCCGCCTCGACCCCGCCGCGAAGGTCGAGGGACCCGCCCGCCGGGAGGCGGACGGCTCGTATCTCGTCGGGGCCCCCGCGGGACAGTCCGCGACCGTGCGCCTGAAGCCCGACCACGGGTCCTGGAATCTCGGCGAGTGGACGGATGTCGCCGCGGCGTTCGAGAATCTCGGCGCCGCTCCCGTCTCCGCGACAATCCGCGCGAAGAGCCGGAACAACCAGTGGACGGACCTCGGAAAGGTCGAGGGCGTGGCGCCGGGGGCGAAGGCGACGGTGACGCGTCCGTTCGCGCCGGATAAGTTCTGGGTCGGCGAGCACAACGGGACCGACCGCTCGGGCAGGACCGTTCCCGGGACGGGCACGTCGTACGAGAGCCACCGCACGGCCGAGATCGAGCTCGTGTTCACGTCCGCGGAGCCCCTGAACGTCGCGCTCCGCCACGTCGGCGCCGTCGAGACGTTCCTCCAGGCCCCGGAATGGCTCGGAAAGCGTCCGCCGGTCCCGGGCGACTGGAAGCTGACGCTCGACGAGAATTTCGACGGCGACACCATCGACCTGCGCCGCTGGAATATCTACACGTCGAACTACTGGGACGGCCGCACGCATTTCACGAAGACGAACAACATCGTCCGCGGCGGAAAACTCACGCTCCGCTATACCCGCGACAAGGGCTTCCAGAACGACAATCCGAACGACCGGTCGAAGGTCTCGAACACCGGCTATGCGTGCGGATACGCCGACACCTACGGCAAGTGGACGCAGCGCTACGGCTACTTCGAGGCGCGGATGAAGCTTCCGCGCGCCTCCGGGCTCTGGCCCGCGTTCTGGACGATGCCCGACCGCGGCGAGGCCTACACGAAGGCGCAGGGGCTCGGCCCCGAGTTCTGGCACCGCAACGGGACCGGTGTCGACAAGACCGGGGGCGGGGGCATGGAGTTCGACATCATGGAGCACCTCACGGCGTGGGGCCCCCACCGCTTCAATATCGCCTGCCACTGGGACGGCTACGGCAAAGAGCATAAGAGCGTCGGGAGCGGCTCGGTCTATGTGAACAGCGACAAGGACGGCTACATGACCATCGGCATGCTCTGGCTGCCTGGCGAGTTCCATCTCTACAGCGGCGGGCGGGAGTTCGCGCGCTGGATCTCTCCGCGCGTCTCCGATGTCCCGGCCTATCTCATTTTCTACATGGTCTCCGGCGGCTGGGCCAACACGCCGCTCGATCCCTCGCGGCTTCCCGACGAGTTCGTCGTCGACTACGTCCGCGCCTGGCAGCGCGCCGATCTCGCGACGGCCGGAGACGGCCCGAAGGCGAACGACGGCCATCCCGGGCTGCAGCTTCGCGGCGGCTCCGAAGACCCCGTTCCCGCGAACTAGCCGGACCGTTTTTCCGTGCGTGAAGACACGGCGGAAGACACCCTTCGGCGCGCGCGCCGCAGCCCTCGAAGGGAGGCGACACGACAAGAAACGGCCTCTTGGAGGGGGCGGGCGGCGGAGCCGACTGGGGGGCGGCTTCGTCCCTGTGGGAAATGGGGAATGTACGGAAGGAAAAAGGGATTGACACACGGACCGATTTCTGATTAAATGCGCCAAGTTTTTCGGGCAATTAGCTCAGTTGGTTAGAGCACCGCTTTCACACGGCGGGGGTCACTGGTCCGAGTCCAGTATTGCCCACCATTTTTTATCCCGGTCCGCCGGGTTTTTTTTTAAGAAGGCGGAGTTTTTTCTTATTTTCATAGGAAACACCCACCGGCCGCAAGCGGCCACCTCCCTCGAGGGAGGTGCCTGCGGCGGGCTGCGGCGGCGGTCCCAGGGAGGCGCCTGCGGCGGGCTACGGGCTCGGAGCTTGCTCCGGCCCCCTTGAGGGGGCTGCCGGCGGAGCCGGCTGGGGGTGTACACCGGGCGTCGCAAAGGTGCGGCGCGGCGAACGGGCGGAGGAAATAGGCTGCACCGGTGCGAGGTGTGTGCAAGTGCGCGGGTGCACGAGGCGGCTTGGCCGCCGCACGGTGTACACCCCCCGGCGGCGAGCCGCCACCCCCCGCGCGGCGGGGGGCGGGCTCCGCCCGACCGACGCGAAGACGGAATGACGACGCTCCCGCGAGTGTCTTGGGCTACGCGGCACCACGCGCCGCTTGGGCACAGTGCGTCCGCTTTCGGGCGAAGCCCGGCCCCCTTGAGGGGGCTGCCGGCGGAGCCGGCTGGGGGTGTTTGCGCTTCGCTCTCGGGAAAATGGGGAAGGTTCAGCCACGGACGCTCTTCCATTTTCGCCCCGTTGAGGCTACAATATCCGCGTTTCGTTCCGTTTTAAGAAAGGTTTTCCATGTCCTCCACACCCCGACGCATTGTCGTCACGTCCGCGCTTCCCTACGCCAACGGCGACATCCATCTCGGCCATCTCGTCGAGTATCTTCAGACCGATTTCTGGGTCCGCTTCCAGAAGATGCGCGGCAACGAGTGCGTCTACGTCTGCGCCGACGACACCCACGGAACGCCGATTATGGTCCGCGCCCGCAAGGAGGGCATCTCCCCGGAGGAGCTTATCGCGCGCTCGCACGCCAAGCACACGCGCGATTTCGCCGACTTCCAGATCTCCTTCGACAACTATTACACGACGAACTCCCCCGAGAACCGCGCGTTCTGCGAGCGCTTCTTCAAGAAGCTCGAGTCCGACGGCCATATCGCCACGACCGACGTCCCGCAGCTCTTCTGCGAAAAGGACGCCATGTTCCTGCCCGACCGTTTTGTCCGCGGCACCTGCCCGTTCTGCGGCGCCGCCGACCAGTACGGCGACTCCTGCGACGCCTGCGGCCACACCTACACCACGGCCGACCTCAAGGACCCGCGCTGCGCCGTCTGCGGCTCGACGCCCGTTCTCCGCACCTCCGAGCATCTTCTTTTCGAGCTCGACCACTTCCACGAGTATCTCCGCGACTGGCTTCCCGCCCACACCTCGCAGGACATCGCCAACAAGCTCCTCGAGTGGTTCGGCGAGCCCCTCAAGTCGTGGGACATCTCCCGCGACGGTCCGTATTTCGGCTTCGAGGTCCCCGGTCACGAGGGCAAGTACTTCTACGTCTGGCTCGACGCCCCCGTCGGCTATCTCGCCTCGCTGAAGAACTGGTGCGACGCGCGCGGCCTCGATTTCGAGGACTGGTGGAACAATCCCGCCGTCGAGCGCTACCATTTCATCGGCAAGGACATCGTCCGCTTCCACTGCCTCTTCTGGCCGTCCATTCTCCACGGCGCCGGGCAGCTCGGTCCGGACAAGGTGTTCGTCCACGGCTTCCTCACCGTCAACGGCGAGAAAATGTCGAAGTCGAAGGGCACGTTCATCAACGCCCGGACCTACCTCGACCATCTCGACGCGACGTATCTCCGCTACTACTACGCCTGCAAGCTCGGCGGCACGACGGACGACATGGACCTCTCGCTCGAGGACTTCGCGCAGCGCGTCAACGCCGAGCTCGTCGGGAAGATCACGAACCTCGCCTCCCGCGGCGCCCAGATGCTCCACAAGCGGCTCGACGGCCGCATGGGCGCTCTCGACGAGACCTACAAGGCCGAGCTCGAGCGCGCGCGTTCCCGCGCCGACGCGATCGCCGAGGCGTACGAGAACCGCGATTTCGCCCGCGTGATCATCGAGGTCCGCGACCTTGCCGACCGGGCCAACCAGCTCTTCGACACCGCCGCCCCTTGGAAGACCATCAAGACGGACCCCGAGGCCGCGCGCGTCGTCCTGACCGGCACGCTCCACCTCTTCCGCGCGATGGCCGTCTATCTGAAGCCCGTCCTGCCGGTCTACGCCGCGAAGGTCGAGGCGCTCTTCCAGGAGGAGCCGTACACGTGGGAATCGATCGGGACGACGCTGGAGAACCGGCCGGTCGCCCCCTACGAGTATCTCGCGCAGCGCGTCGAGACCGATGCCGTCCAGGCGATTGTCGACGCCTCGAAGGCGACGTTGTGACGGGGCGTCCCGGCCCCGCGCCGATTTCTCAGGCGGGGTCAGGGACGAAACGTCTCTTCGGAACAGAGGGGCACGCCGGGAAAGCGTTCCCGGAGCAGAGAGGCCCAGAGACCGGGCGCCGCGCCGACAACGGCGCCGTCCGGCGCGTGAAGCGGGCTTTCGATGCCGCAGCTCGGCGACCGCGCCTTGAGAAGGCAAGCCGCCGGGGGCGCGGGGAGATTCGTCTCGAGCCAGGACCCGCAGGCCGCGCGGAGGCGGTCTGTCACGTCCCGGCGGGTGTGGACGGAGAGAACGCGCACGCCCTCGGGCGTCCGGACGATCTCGATGGGCTCGCGCGGAATGCCGAGCCCCGCGGCGACCTCGGGACAGAACGGGACGACCGTATAGCCCGAAAGGTCGGGGAGGGGAATCCGCTTGTCCTTTCCGTCGTAGCGCGTGGGCTGCCCGAGCAGACAGGAGCTGACGAGAAGGACGGGCCGGGACGGGGTGTCTGTCGCCATGCTAGGAATTCTGGACGAGCCCCTTGACGCAGAACGCGGGGTGGCCGGGGGCGCGGAAATAGGCTCGGTTGGAAAGCTGCTTGCGCCGGTTCGGGCCGGTCGGGGCGAGCGAGGGGTGCCAGATGTGCATCGCCGGCGCCAGGACGATGACGCTCCTCGAGCGGACGCCGACGGAGTAGAGGCGGCGGATGAAGTCGTCGTCCTCGTAGCCCCAGCCGACGTAGGCCTCGTCGAACCCGTTGACCCGCTCCATGTCCGCTTTGGGAAGCGAGAAATGGCAGCCGATGAGTTTCGGCTTGTGCGCTTTGGCGAGGTGGAGCCTGCGGAGGAAGGCGAACCGGCGGAACAGTACCTGCGCGCGGAGCTGGTCCGTGTGGTCCGACTCCTCGTAGGCGGCGTCCCACTCGGACGCGGTCGGGGCGCGGCCGAGCGAGAAGAGACGTTCCGCCTCCTTTTCTCCGAGAAGCGCGCGGTTTCCGACAAGAATCCGGCCGGGCGCCGCGTTCTGCTCGTGGACCGCGAGCGTGCCGGGGAGGAGGGCGATGTCGCAGTCCGCGAAGACCAGATAGTCGCCCGAGCTGGCGCGGACGGCGAGATTGCGGGCGGCGGAGAGACGGTAGCCGTCGTGTTCCTGCCGGACAAGCTTCGCGGGCAGGCCCGAGGACGCGACAAGCTCCTGAATCCGCGCGTAGGCGGCGGGGTCGGAGCCGTCGTCCGCGACGACGACCTCGTCGGGGAGGCGGGTTTGGGCGGCGAGCGCGCAGAGAAACAGCCGGAGATGTTCGGGGCGGTTGTAGACGGTGGTGATGACGCTAATCTTCACGGGAATCCTCCCCCGGACGGACGACGGGAAACGCGGAAAAGGCCATAAGAACGCCCAGAAGAAGGAACTGGGCCTGGCGGGCCACGGAATCGGGGAAGTCCCAGATTCCATAGAGAAGGAGGCTGAAGACGAGGGCGACCGCCGTGGCGGCGGGCAGCGACCGGCGAAGGGCCTTTCCGGGCGTCTCGCCCGCGACGCCGCGCCGGTAGCGTTCGAGGAAAAGACGTCGGAAGGCGGCGCAGAACGCGGCGCCCCACGCGAGGAGGGCGAGCGCGAGCCCGCAGGCGCCGCCCTGGAACCACGCCATCCTCCAGTACGAGTGGGCGTGCGGGAAGACGATGCCGGTCCGGAGTTTCGGAGCGCGGCGGTCCGTGTTCTCATAGTAGGCTTTTTTGAAGGCCTTCTTCCCGAATCCGAATCCCAGGACCGGCCGGTCCTCGCGGATCAGGCGGGACGTGTGCCGCCAGACCGTCTTCCGGTCGCTGAGGTTGGACATCGAGCGGTCCGCGAAACGGGGATTGAGCCGTTCGACGGGCCACAGGACGGCCTGCCCTACGGTCGGGGAATAGAGCGGGACGCGGCTCTGCCAGACACGGTGATTCTTTTGGAGAAGTTCGGCGGACAAGGCGTCCGTCCATTTTTCGATCTCCTCGGGCGAAAGTTCCGCGGTGCGCCAGAGCTCGACCTTCTCCGCGGCCTCCCGCCGCGCTTTCGGCGCGGAGTCCGCCATGAACGTGACCTCGTCGGCGCGGATCCAGGCGCACCAGAGACCGTAGGCGCCCGCCAGAACCAGAAGAACGTAGGCGATTTTCGCGCGCGGCCAGGGAAGAAGGAGGACGGGGGCGAGGAGGACGGTCATCGCGAGGACCGCCTGCGGGCCGCGGGAGCCGAGGACGAGGAGATAGGCGAGGTCCACGAGAATTCCCGCCGCGCAGAGGCCGCGGACCGTCCGGCCTCCGCGGCCGGAGAGCAGGTAGGCCGCGAAGAGGACGGCGCAGAGGCAGGCGAGGAGACTGGCCGCGTTGGGATGCGAGTAGAGCGCGTTGCCGACGAGGCGCGCGAGGCGGAGGAACGTGCGGAAGCCGGGCTGCGCGCCCTGAAGAATGTCCGCGGGGAGCCGGGGAACCTCGCGGTAGAGGCGGACGAGTTCCGGGACAAAGCGGAGCGTGACGGCGCCCGCGCTGAGCAGGGCGCCGTTCCAGAAGCGGCGGCGGGACGTGACGAGGAGCGGAAGCCCGAGGAACCCGAAGAGCAGGGGAAGAAATTTTCCGATGTCCGACAGCGTTCCGCGGGGCGAGACGCTCCACAGGGCGGAGGCGAGCGTAAAAAGTCCGAGCGCGGCGAAGGCGAGTCCGGCCGGGCGGAGCCAGACGGCGCGGAAACGGGCGGGACGGGAGAGCCCCCAGAGGCCGAGCCCCACGCAGAGGGCGTCCGCCAGACCGCTCGACGGGAACCACCAGAAGAGTGCGCAACAGAGCGCGGCCGCCGCCCATTTTGCCGCCGGACGGTCCGGAAAGGGGCGCCTTCCGGAAGGAGACAGGTCTTCCTTACACATTTAAAAGCCTTTAGGAACGGGCCGGCCGGGAGCGGCCGAAAGCCCCGTGAAACGGCAAAAGCATAACAAAATAGGGGCTTGAACGCAATTCCCGAAAAGGGTATACTTACCACAGCTTTTCTCTCATCAGGAGTCATTTACCATGTCGAAAGTCTGTGAAATCTGCGGCAAGAAGCCGCTTGTCGGAAACCGGATCATCCGTAAAGGTCTTTCCAAGGCTAAGGGCGGCATCGGCCTGCACACGACGGCCATCACCCCGCGCCGTTTCGTCCCGAACCTTCACTCCGTGCGTTGCCTTGAGAACGGCACGGTGGTCCGTCGGACCGTCTGCGCCGCCTGCATCAAGTCCGGCCGCGTTGTGAAGCCGTAAGCTTCCACCAAACCGATTGCGGCGGCGTGTCCGCCCGGCCCGGAGTCCGGGCGTCGTCGCACGGGGCAATCCCCATCCCCTGAACAAGGAGCGTTGCGATGAGCGATACAACCAACCCCAAGTCGACCGATTTCGAGGAACTGGACAGAGACCAGATTCCGGAAACGGATATTGTGTTCGAGTGCCCGTACTGCGGAAAGAGTCTTTCCATCGACCAGCGCGGCGCGGGATTGGTGATCGCCTGCACGGAATGCGGGCAGCTCGTCACCGTCCCGATTCCAGAGGGGATGGAGCTTTCCGACCTGGACCTCCCTCCGGAAAATCAGGAGGCCCAGCTTGCGAACATGCGCGTCATGCTGAACCAGACGCAGTCGCGCGTGGCGGCGCTCGAGGCGGAGAACGCGAAGCTCAAGGAGCAGAACACGTCCTTCATGAAGATGGAGGCGGCGCGCTCCCGTCGTGCCGCGGAGTTCCGCTCGGTGTTCTCCGCGCTCCAGAAGGCCCAAGAGGAGGCGGCGGACACCTTGTCCCGCTACCGCCGTCTGCTTGATGAAATCTGATTTTCCCCGGGAGACGCCCGTCGGGTGTCTGCGCAGAGCGGCGGTCTCGCTTTTCTTTGTCTCCCGGTCTTCGGTGTCCGCGTTCCGGGTGCTGTTGTTTTTAGGTATGTTCGCCGAGGGAGTTCATCTCCTGCGCGTGTGTTTCCGGTTGTAGACCATGAATTTATTATTGGCAGCCTTTGAACTGACGGGGGACCATAGGATTCTGGGCGGATTCCTCGCGGTCGCTTTGGTGTCGTATCTCATGGAGGTCGTGGCATCCTGGCGCGGTGTGACGTACATGATGAACTGGAAAAACGTCATCAACGCGCTGGTCGCCGGCATCCTGTTCCTCATCTGGATCACCTGGAGCCAGGAGGTCAATTTCGCGAACACGTCGCACGACCCCGGCGGAAGAGGCACGGAGTTCCGCATGATGCTTCTCCTGCTGATCGCCATCTCGGTCGTGCTGCCGGTCTGGCTTACGGTGAGCAGCCTGTCGTTCACGTTGTTCGACCGCCGCAGTTCCGGCCCCGTTGTGTTTGTGGGCCGCCTGCTTTCGATTGTGGGTTTCGCGGTGATGATGGTGTTCGCCACGAAATCCGTCCAGACACTCCTTCAGGGCGTCAAGATCTCCTTCTACTCATGACGCCGCGCGCTCGGGAGAGGTCCGCCGCGTCCCGGGTGCTGGTGGGAATGAGCGGCGGATGCGACTCGACCGCCGCCGCGCACGCCCTCCGGCGCGAGGGGTTCGAGGTCCTCGGAATCACATTCCGCTTTTTGGACTGTCCTGCCGCCGCGCCCGACGGCGCGCCGCCGCCGCGTTGCGGGGCGGATCCCGTTCCGGCCGCGCGCGCCGCCGCGGAGCGGCTGGGAATCCCGCTCGAGGTCGTCGATGCCCGGTCGGAGTTCGGCGAGTCGGTGCTCCGGCCGTGTTGGGAGTCGTTTTCCCGGGGCGAGACGCCGAATCCGTGTGTCCTCTGCAACGCCCGGCTCCGTTTCCGTCTGCTCTCGGAATACGCGGACCGTCTCGGGGCGGAGTTCGCGGCGACGGGCCACTACGCCCGTGTCGCGGCGGGGGGGGGGGGCGTCGGCCTGTTGCGCGGGGACGACCCCGCCAAGGACCAGTCGTATTTCCTCCATGCCGTTCCCGCCGCGTTGTGGAGCCGGTTCCGCTTTCCGCTGGCCTGCCGGAGAAAATCCGAGGTACGGGAGGAGATGCTCTCGCTCGGCCTGATTCCGAGGGGGCTTCCAGAATCGCAGGACGTCTGTTTCGCGGGGCCCGACGGCCAGTTCGCCGAGCGGCTCCGGTTGCGGTTCGGCGCGCCGGCGGTCCCGGGGGAGATTGTCTCGCCGGACGGAAAGATTCTTGGCCGGCACGGCGGAATCCATCGGTTTACCATCGGACAGCGCAAGGGACTCGGAATCGCGACGGGACGGCCGATGCGCGTCGTGGCGATTGACGCGACGACGGGGCGCGTGACGGTCTCTCCGGAACAGGCGGATCTTTTTTCCGGTTGGGCGGAGGCCCGGGACTGTCGTTGGCTTTCCGGACCGCCCAGGGCGGGGCAGACGGTCCAGACGCAGGTCCGGTACCGCCAGCGTCCCGTGGAGGCGCGCGTCGTGGAGGTCGGGGAGGGCGGCGGCACGGTCCGGGTGGCGTTCTCCGATCCGGTTTCTGCCGTGACTCCCGGGCAGAGTCTCGTGCTCTACGACGGGGAGAGAGTGCTTGGCGGGGGAATCTTGCGGCGTCCGTAGAGGAAATGGTTCCGGCACGCGGCGGTGCCCGCGAGAAGTCGCCGGAGGACAATGCGCGCGCTTTCGGTCTTGAACAGGCCGAAGCCCCTCAACGCGCGGGAGAAGCCGGCACAGCCTTCCAATCACATCAGAGGCGGGCGGGGAGCTTGACGCGCGCGGGAGGAAAGCCCGCTGACGACGTCGACCCTGCCGCGCCATGGCGGGGGCTTGACGCGCGCGGGAGGAAAGCGCATACTATCCCCTCACATTTTACGAACCCGTTTTTCAAGGATTTTGCCATGTCTCGTCGTACGTTGATTGCCGGAAACTGGAAGATGAACAAGACCGCCGCCGAGGGTGTCGCCCTGGTCGGCGAGATCAAGGCCGCGATGCCGTGCTGCTGCGAGGGCCCCGAAGTCCTCGTGTGCCCGACCTTCACGACGCTCGGCGCCGTGGTCGAGGCCGCCAAAGGCTCCGCCATCCAGGTCGGCGCGCAGAACGTCCACTGGGCGAAGAACGGAGCCTACACCGGAGAGATTTCCGCCGAAATGCTCGTCTCCACGGGCGTCACGCATGTCATCATCGGCCACAGCGAGCGCCGCCAGTACTTCGGCGAGACGGACGCCACGGTCAACCAGCGCGTCAAGGCCGCCCTCGAGGCCGGCCTCACGGCGGTCGTCTGCGTCGGCGAGACCCTCGCCCAGCGCGAGGCCGGCGAGACGATGGACGTCATCGGTCGCCAGGTGAAGGAAGACCTTGCCGACCTCTCCGCCGAGGCCATGGCCAAGGTTGTCATCGCCTATGAGCCCGTCTGGGCCATCGGCACCGGCAAGGTCGCGACCGACGAGCAGGCGCAGGAGGTTCACGCGTTCATCCGCGCCGAGCTCGCGAAGCTCTTCGGCGCCGACGTCGCCGAGGCCACCCGCATCCTTTACGGCGGCAGCATGAAGCCCGGCAACGCCAAGGGCCTTCTCGCCCAGCCGGACATCGACGGCGGACTCATCGGCGGCGCCGCCCTCAAGGCCCCCGACTTTGTCGCCATCATCCAGGCCGCCCTCTAATTCTTCCTCCTGTCCACGCCAGCCCCAATTAAGGAACCTTCACATGGCCGCGATCATCTACAACCTTCTCATCGTGCTTGAGGCGATTGTCTGCCTCCTTCTCATCGGCATCGTCCTCCTCCAGAAGAGCAAGGGCGACGGCAGCGGTCTCAGCTTCGGCAACGCGGAGGCTGTCTTCGGCGCCCAGACCGGAAACGTCCTCACGCGCGGCACGGTGATTCTCGCGGTCATCTTCCTCGTGAACACGGTGGTGCTCTGCATCCTCCGTCCCGTCGGGACGAAGACCGAGTCCATCGCCGAGCGTATTGTCCGCGAGCAGAATGCCGAGGCGTCCGCCGCCACGTCCGCCACGGACACCGCCGTCGAGGATATCCTCAACACGGAGCCCGCCGTGGAGGTTCCCGAGGTGGAGGTCCCGGTTTCCGCGCCTGCCGCCGAGGCGCCTGCCGCCGAAGCGCCTGCTGCTGAGGCCCCCGCCGCCGAAGCTCCCGCCGCCGAAGCGCCCGCGGCTGAGGCTCCCTCCGCCGAGTAAGGCCGGTCCCCGCAGAACGGTTCAGAGGCCTCCGGGATTCCCGGGGGCCTTTTCATTTAATTCCGAATAAAGCAGTTGCAAAGAGTCCGATGTTAGTGCAGAATATTCCGGTTTTCGAAACATAGGCGGGGGCCCTTTTATTCTATCCAACCCAATTAAGGAAACGAAGATGAAAAACATCCGTACTTCGGTCGTGTTGATGGCGTCGGTCGGCGTCATGGTTGCCTGTTCCGCCTCGAAAGGCGAGGACAAGGAGGTCGCGGAGGCCGTGAAGGCCGTCGATAAGAACGCCGAGACGCTTCTCGCGGACGCCGAACCCGTCGTCACGCCCCAGTTCCCGGACGTCGTCGTCAAAATCGACGATTCGATCGAAATCAAGAACGAAGATGTCGAGAAGATCGCCCAGGCCATGTTCCAGGCGAACCTCCGCTTTTTCGCGCAGGCGAAGCCCGAGCAGCTCGCGGAGATCCGCAAGCAGATCCGCGCGGAGGCGATAGAGAATCTCATCATGATGCGCCTTCTTTTCCGCGAGGCCACGGCGGCCGGCACCGTCGTCACGAAGGAGGAAATCGACGAGTTCTTGAAGTCGCAGCTTCCCGAAGGGGAGACGCTCGCCTCCGTCGCCGAGAAGCAGGGGATGAAGGAGGGCGACCTCTTCGAGCAGATTCAGAGCGGCATGTCCATCGAGAAGCTCATGAAGCAGAATGTCGAGGCCGTCGCGGATCCGACCGACGAGGAGGTCAAGGCCGAATACGACGCGATGCTTGAGAAGAATCCCAAGATGTTCGACATGCCCGAGACGGTCGAGGCGAGCCACATCCTCGTCAAGGTCGAGAAGGAC
The DNA here is from genome assembly GCA_045643325.1 of Kiritimatiellia bacterium. Taxonomy (GTDB): domain Bacteria; phylum Verrucomicrobiota; class Kiritimatiellia; order RFP12; family JAZUKQ01; genus JAZUKQ01. Next base: position 19,743 of record JAZUKQ010000347.1, read on the forward strand.
GCCTCCGAGGAGGCCAAGGCCGAGGCGAAAAAGAAGCTCGAGGACATCCGCCAGAAGATTCTGGACGGCGAGGATTTCGGCAAGATGGCCGAGGAATTCTCCGACTGCCCGAGCGGCAAGCGCGCCCAGGGCAGCCTCGGCCAGTTCGGCCACGGACAGATGGTGAAGGAGTTCGACGAGGCGGCCTTCTCGCAGCCTGTCGGCGAGGTCGGCCCCGTCTTCGAGACGAGTTTCGGCTACCACATCGTCAAGGTCACGGCCAAGAACGAGGGGAAGGCCGGCTCGTTCGAGGACGTGAAGGACAAGCTCGCGCAGTACCTCGGCAACCAGAAGAAGCAGCAGGTCCAGCAGGACTTCGTCAAGAGCGTCCGCGACAAGGCCAAGGTCGAGATTCTCGGGCCGGACGCCGAGAAGCCCGAGGAGAAGACGCCCGCGGAGGACGAGAACCGTCCGCTCCCCGCGTGGGCCGAGTAGGCCGGACATGCCCCGCGTTTCCCGAGTCTGGCTGCTGCTGCTCGCCGTCTGCGACGCGCTTGCCGTGCTGCTCTATGTGGCATGGCTTGTCGCGTGCAGCCGCGAGGGAATGCTTTTCAGCCGCATGGGCGTCGTGGAACTTCTTCCCGTCCTGCCCATCGCGTTCATCGCCATCTGGATTGTGAGAAAATGGAAATGAGCTTCATTCACGAAGATTTTCTGCTCGACACCCCCGCCGCGCGCACACTCTATCATGAGTACGCCGAGGGGCTGCCCATCATCGACTACCATTGCCATCTTCCGCCGAAGGAGATCGCCGAGGACAAACGGTGGGAGAACATTTCCCAGGTCTGGCTCTACGGCGACCACTACAAGTGGCGCACGATGCGCTCCCACGGCCTCCCCGAGCGCCTCTGTACGGGCGACGCGACCGACCGCGAGAAGTTCGACGCCTTCGCCGGGACGATGCCGTACCTTCTCCGCAACCCGATGTACCACTGGTGCCACCTCGAGCTCGCCCGCTATTTCGGGGTGGACGACCTGCTCTCTCCGAAGACGGCCGCCGCGATCTGGGAGAAGACCTCGGAGGTCGTCCGGGGCAAGGATTTCTCCGCCCGCGGCCTGATGAGGCAGAGCGGCGTCGAGCTTGTCTGCACCACCGACGACCCGACCGACGACCTTCACTACCACAAGGCGATCGCGGCCGACGCGTCGTTCAAGGTCCGCGTCCTTCCCGCGTGGCGTCCCGACAAGGGCATCGACCTCCGCAACGAGGCCGCCTGGCTCGCGTGGATGGCGAAGCTCGAGGCCGCCGAGGGCCGCCCCGTCCGCACGTGGGACGACTTCCTCGGCGCGCTGCAGGAGCGCCACGACTTCTTCCATGCCGCGGGCTGCCGCCTCTCCGACTACGGCATCGCGGCGATGCCCGCCGGAGGCGTGCCGGAGGCCGAGGCGAAGGCCGTCTTCGATCTCGCCCGCGCCGGAACCCAGGTCGACCCCGCGAAGAGCGCGGAGTTCCTCTCGTACATGCTCCGCGTGTGCGGGCGCATGGACGCCCGGAGCGACTGGACCTGGCAGCTCCACATCAACGCCATCCGCAACAACAACCGCCGCCTCTTCAAGGCGCTCGGTCCGGACATCGGATGCGACAGCATCGGCGACTGGCCCGTGGCGGAGGCGATGTCGGCGCTTCTCGGCGACCTAGACGAGACGGACGAGCTTCCCCGCACCATCCTCTACTCGCTCAATCCGTGCGACAACGAGCTCCTCGGCTCGATGCTCGGGAACTTCCAGCGCGACCCGACTCCGGGCAAGGTCCAGCTCGGAAGCGGCTGGTGGTTCAACGACCAGATGGACGGCATGAAGCGCCAGATCGAGGCGCTCTCGCAGCTCGGCCTGCTGGCCCATTTCGTCGGCATGCTGACGGACAGCCGCTCGTTCCTGAGCTACACGCGCCACGAGTACTTCCGCCGTATTCTCTGCGGCGTCTTCGGGCGCGACATCGAGGCCGGTCTCGTCCCGAACGACATTCCGTGGGTCGGCCAGGTCGTCCGCGGCATCTGCCACGACAACGCCGCGTCGTACTTCAAGTTCTAAATGCGCCGGGTCGCGGAGTTCATCACGAAGTGGATGGCGGCGGAGGTGCTCCTCGTCGCCGCCGTTTCGCTGTGCTTTCCGGATCCCGTGAAGGCGGCCGTGAAGACGGCGTGGGTGCCGTATCTTCTCGGCGCGGTGATGTTCG
>JAZUKQ010000348.1:0-33398 GCA_045643325.1 Kiritimatiellia bacterium
GCAGGCCTGCTCGAAGACGCCGCGGACGTGGTTGGCGCGCATGAGGCGGACGTTGGGCTGCAGGACGCGCCAGTTCGGGTAGGGCATCGGGTAGTGCGCGAAGTTCGTCGTGTAGTCCCAGATGTACATGCGGTCGCAGATGCGGCCCCAGTCGGTGAGGTCGCGGATGAACGACGACTCCGAGCCGTCCGGTCGGCGCACGGCGCGGGTGGGATCGTCGCACCCGTCGAACGGGTGGGCGAAGCAGCACTCGATGGAGCAGAGCCGGACACAGACGTTGTGGCGGTTGCGCGTGATCTTCGGCGCGGGGCGCGAGTAGTGGTAGGCGAGCGTGTCGAAGACGACGTCCGGGAACTCCGGCTCCAGCGCCTCGGCGATGGCGTTGACGAACCGGAGGAGCGTGCCGGAAGGCGAGCCCTCCTCCTCGTCGACGCGGCGGCAGGCGTCGCATTCGCAGTGGGTCTTCCAGTCGTTCTGGGAGACGGAGAGGATGCGGGCCCCGGGGTTCGCGCGGAGGATCTTGCGGCACGACTCGGTGGCGATGCGCAGGACGTCCGGGTTGGTGAGACAGAGCTGCGTGCGGCCGCCGGAGGTGATGTTGCGCCGTCCGTTTTCGAGGGAGAAGTATTCCGGGTGGTCGGCGCCGTAGCGGGAAGTGGGGACGAGTCGCTCGAACGTGTGGACGAAGAGGGCGTAACGCAGGCATCCGCCGAGGCGATCGGGAATCTTGTGCATCGAGCCGTTGAAGCGGCACTTCGCGGCGAAGCGGGGGTTCTGGATGACGTCGGCGTAGTTGTGCTCGCGGTACTCGAAGGCGGGCGTCTCCTCGCGATGGAGTTCGGGGAGGGACAGACTCGGCAGGAAGGGCACCTTCTCGCAATCGTGTGTGAAGAAGCGGCAGCCGAGGGACTCCAGAAGGGAGTAGACGCCGTAGAGGACGCCGCGGCGTCCGCCGAGGATGGCGGCGCCGGACGGCGTGGCGTCGATGCGGAAACCGTCGTCGCCCAGACGGGCGGCGAGGTCGCCCGAGGCGAAGCCGACGAAGAGCGCGCCGGAATCATCGCCGGATTCCAAGACGAAACTCGCGCCGGTCATGCGGTTCAGGTAGTATCGCAGTTCCTGCGCGGCGAAAAGAGCGGGGGACTCCGCGTCGGCGAAGACCTCGGGCGCGACATGGATGGGGAGGAGAGGGGCTCGGTCTTGGGCGAGGAGCATGGCGTTTTTGAAAAGTGACTCCGTATGGATTGGAGACATGGTGGCAGATTCGATGTGAGCCGTCAATCCCTCTGTTGAGAGAGGGACGAGTGGGACGGGCAGGACGAGTAGGACGGGCAGGACGAGTGGGACGAGTAGGACGAGTAGGACGAGTGGGACGAGTAAGACCATGTCGTACTCGTCCTGCGTGTCTTGCACGTCTTAGCCGTCCTACCTGTCGTATATTCGCAGAACCTTCTTCCTTGACGCTCGTGCGTGCTTTGATATAAAATATAGTTCCAATCAACAAGAGGAGCGTCTATGCCCGACATACCCAAGATTGTTCTCCCGCATGGCGGATACAAGAAACTGATTGTTTACCGGAAAAGCGATGTCGTCTACGAAGGTACGGTCACTTTCTTCCGGCGATTCCTTCCTCCTCACGGGGATCGCACCGTAGACCAGATGACGCAGGCGGCCCGTAGCTGCAAGCAGAATATTGCCGAAGGCAGTTCCGCTTCGGGAACTTCCAAGGAAACCGAAATCAAACTCACCAATGTCGCCAGGGCTACGTTGGACGAACTCATGGAAGACTATCTGGACTACTTGAAAGTCCACGGCCTTTCGGAATGGTCTCGGAAAGACGAAAAGGCCGTCTATGCCCGGACTTTTGCCAAGGACCACAACGACTGGGCAGACTGGAAGGGGATTTTTGAGACACGTCCCGCGGAAACGCTGGCGAATCTGATGTTGACCCTGTGCAACCAGACGAGCTATATGCTCGGGAAAATGCTGGAGCGACAGGAAGCCGATTTCAAGCGACTCGGCGGCGTGCGTGAACGCATGCATGCCGCTCGTACCGCCGTTCGCGGCGAGGAGTTCGACAAGTCTCTCTACAGCCGGTTGGACGCGGCGAAATCGCCGGAGGAATTGACTGCCAAGGTTTCGGAACTTCAACGCGGGGTGGAGCGGACAGCCGCAACCATTCGGCGGAAGAAAGGGTGGAGCTAGGACGGGTGGGACGGGCAGGACGGGTGGGACGGGGAGGACGGGTAGGACGGGTAGGACAAAGCCGTGCTTGTCCCGCACGGCTTTCTCTTGGCTTTCCGGCGGTCTATTTCCGGCGCGTCCTTGATTCAGTGATTGTCCTATCGCATCCGTGTCAGCGGAAACGGCTTGCCGCCGAGCGCGTCCTTCGCGAAGGCACCCCAGTAGGGCGTGGGGGTGTAGTCCCAGTCGAGAACCATGCGGGGCGCGGCCTGGGGGTGCAGTGACCAGCCCGCCCAGTGGATGCGGTGTTTTTGAATGAATCCCAGAAGGTCCGGCACGAAGGTATAGGGGTCTTCCTTCCAGTCAAGGGGGATGAAGTCCATCTCCTCGCGCGGGGCGGCGCCCGTCTCCCCGAGGAAGACCGGATGGCGCTCCAGCACGGGGAGGATTTTCGCCCAGTCCTTGTGCCAGTGGTAGGCATGCCAGGAGTAGACGATGCCGTGGCCGTCCGGGTCGGAGAGCGCGTAGCCGTCCAGAACACCGGAGAGGTCGTTGGCCCAGCCGTTTCCGGCGACGACGACGACGTTCTTCGCGCCGGTGGATCGGACGGCGTTCAGCAGTCCCTGCATGCCGACGGACGAGAAGCCCCGGTTGGCCTTCTTTTCCGTTTTGGAGAGGAATGCGGACTCGTCGATCTCGTCAGCGTCGGGGTCGTCGACGAAGCCGCCGTCGCGCCACACCTTCCACGAGATGCTATGCGGTTCGTTGAAGAGGTCGAAGAGCACGGCGGGGTGGTTCGCGTAGCGTCTGGCGGCGTCGAGCCAGAACGCGCGGTGGCGCTCGGCCGGTGCGCGGTAGCGGGCGAGATCGAGCACGAGGTAGGCGCCGCGGTTGGCGCAGAGCGCGACGGCCTGGTCGACGGCCTCGCGGTAGGCGGCGCCGCCGTCGTTCTGGTAGTCGCTTCGGCCGGACCAGTAGTCCTCGCGGACGGGGAGGCGGAAGACGTTCGCGTGCCATTCGTCGATGCCGACGAGGATGGTGCGGGGGACGTGCGGGTCGTTTGGCAGCGATTCGTAGCCGCAGGTGCCGACGCCCTGGAGCCAGACGGCCTCGCCCTTGGCGTTGAGGAGGCGGTTGCCCTCCACGTGGAGCGGGGAGGGAAATTTGGAGGGGTCGGGATTCTCATGCGGGACGCGCATGGCGGCTTCCTGTCGCGCCGCGGCGGTCTTGGCGTCGAGGAGCGGTTCCGGATCGACCGCGCGCAGGGCGAAATCGTCGATGTCGAGCGTACCGGCGGCGACTTGGAAGAGCGCCGGCATTACGGCGAGGGCCTTCGTCCCGGACGGCGGCAAAAACGCGCGGGTCTGGTCGGACCAGCCTCGGGTATTCTGCCAGAAATGGGTTGGGTCGGGTTGCTCGCCAGGGAGGTCCTTGCCATCGGCGCCGATGAATTTGAAGAGCATCTGCGCGTCGAACCAGTCCTTTTCTCCTTTGCGCAGACCGGTGACGCGCGCCCGGTAGGAGAACTCCACGGCCTGCGCTTCCTCCGGCAGAGGATAGGAGAAATAGAGCATGGAGAGTTTTCCGGGACGGAGGCAATTCAGACGAAGGAAATGGTTCGCTTTCCCGTCCGGCGTCGGTTCGGATTCATAGGAAATGCCGCCGCCGGGTTCGCCGCCCCAGTGAGCGGGCCAAGCGGGAACGTCATCGCGAACCTCCTCCATGTCGCCGTTGGCGATGAGGAAGGGTGACGATTCGCCATGCGAAACAGACATCGGAAACGATGCAAAGAAGAGAAGGAAAACGAAGTACTTCGAAAAAAGTCGATGCATGGCACAAGCATACAAGAACCCCGGATGTGACGCAAGGCGCGTATGCGGGTGAGATTTTCCCGAGGAAAAAGAAAACAGCCTGCGGCAGGGGACTCCGCAGGCTGTTTTCATACAACTGTCCCGCGCGTGCTACCGCAGAATGAAAATCGTCCCGTTGGGGCGGACGACGAGCTTGCCGTCCTCCTCGCTGGAGTTGTAGAGCGCCGGGAAGGCCTCAAGGAAACTCTTGGCGGGGATGATGTACTCGCCGGCGACGATTTTCGCCGTGCCGACCGCCGCGCTCTTGACGGTGAGCGTGTGGCCCTCGAAGTCGATGAACGAGGTGGCGTCCGCAACAGTGACCGACGCGAACTCGACATCGGTGTTGACCGCGGCGCGGCCGTTGTCGCTCACGACGAGGTTGACCTGCTTCATCGCCGCGATTTCGTCGCCGCCGAAGCCCAGAGAGACGACTTCGGTGGTCGAGGTCTTGTTGTTCCAGTTCTCCATGGAGTCGTAGTTGGGGCAGGCGATCTTGAGCGTGCCGCCGAAATCGCTTTCCGCGCCGGTCTTGAGGTAGACCGTGCCGGCGGACCCCTGCGCGCCAGAGTGCGAGCCGCGGGAGCGGCCGGTGGCGCGGATGAGGCCGGTGAAGTCCGAGAAGTCGGCGTCCTTGTCGGTGAGCTTGACGGCGATGCGGCCGCCGGGGCCGGAGTGCCAGCCGTAGGAACCGCCGTCCGCCGTGATGCGGCCCGAGCCGGAGAGGGAGCCCGCCGTGATGTCGATGGCGCCGCCGGAGCCGCCGGCGGCGTTTCCGCCCTGGTTGTGGGCTTCGGGGCTGCCGCTGGCGTTGGCGGTGCCGTTCATGGCGAGCGCGCCGGTGACGACGAGTTTCATCGCGCCGCCGCAGTCGCCTGCGGCCTGGCCGTTGGGCCACGGGATGGAGCAGCCGGGGAGCGACGGGGCGAAGACGGAGTCGTAGGCTCCCTTGGTCGCGATGTTCTGGGACTTCGTAGCCATGATGCGGCCGCCGTGCGCGGAGTGGCCGAGGACGCCCTGGGTCACCCACTGATTCGGCTTGCGGGCGCCGCAGGCGAACGCCAGGAGCTTCCCGTCGGCCGTCACGGTGAGGTCGCCGTCGACGGTGACGGTCGAAGTCATGAAGACGGGAAGAGCCGAGCCGTTGTCGCTGACGGACGCGACCTGCGGAACGCCGATGGCCGCGCCGCCGTCCACGGTGACGTCGGCGTTGATCACGAGGTTGGACCAGCCGGTGAGGATCCAGTTGCCGGAAATGGTCTGGGCAGTGGCGTCGCCGATGTCGAGCGTGCCGCCCTCGTAGAGGAGGCCGCCGAGCGCGTTGCCCGTGCCGGTGCCGGAAACGGAGGCGAGGCCGTCCGGGAGCGTGAGGGTCGCGCCGACGGGAAGGGCCAGATAGGAATTCTTCCCGAACTCGATGGCGTCGAACGTCCAGTCGCCGTCGGTGCCGACGAACGCCTGGCGGGCGATCTTGGTCATGTCGATGGCGGAGATGTCGCTCTTGGCGGCGACGACGAGCTTGCCGTTCGGCGTGGTGGCGTCCTTGAAGTAGACCGTGCCGGGGCCGCCGTATTCCGTCGCGCGGCTTCCCTGGGCGTTCTTCCATTCGCTCTCCGCGCTGATGGCGGCGAAGGTCGTGCGGTCGACGGGCGTCTGCGTGACGATGGCGACGCGGCCGCCGCAGCCCTTGTAGTTGCCTTCGCCGGTGGCGCTGCCGCGCGCGGTGATGGAGCCGGTGCCGGTCACGGTCGGGGCGTTGATGTAGACGGAGCCCGCGGCGCCGGCGCCGTGGCCGGAGTTGCCGGAGTCGGCGGAAACCGCGCCGTTTACGGCGACCGCGCCGGATGAGGTGATGTAGATGGCGCCGCCGCCCTTGCCGTTGTAGTAGTTGCCGGCCGTGCGGTGCGCCATGCCGATGTGGATCGGCTCTTTCGGGTCGCCGTAGACGGCCGGGGAGGCCGCGCCGAAGCGGCCGCCGTGCGCGCCCTGGCAGCGGGCGCCGTCGTGCGAGGCGTAGTAGCCCTTCGTCGCGACGTCAAGCGCGCCATCGGCGCCTACGGAGAGCGAGCCGACGGAGAGGCAGAGGCGGTAGGTCTCGTTGGCGAGGAGGTCTCCCAGCCAGTCCCAGTTGGCGTCCTGCTTGTCGCCCATCGTGCGGGACTGCGGGTGCGTGACCACGCCGCTGTCGACCGTCATCGTGCCGGTGACGGCGAGGCAGGTGAACGGGCCCTTGTCGGGGAAGACGGTGTCGACCGTCACGGTGCCGGTGTAGCCGTTGCGCTGCGTCCAGGAGGCGACGGTGGCCGCGGCCGCGGCGTCCCATTCGCAGTTGGCGGCGGAGAAGTTTCCGTCGAAGAGGACGTTCTCGGAGGCGAGCGGCGCGTGGCCCTCGGACCAGTTGTCGGGATCGGAGGCGAGGCCGTCGGCCATCGCGATCCAGGTGTTGTATCCGGCGGGGACGGCGACGTTGACGATGGTCACGTCGACCGTGGCGGGGGAGAAGCCGATGTACGTGCCGGGGGCGGCGGAGACCACGACCTCGACGGCCTCGGCGATTGTGGCGTCGACCTTCGGCTTCACAATGAGCGTGGCGCTCGTCTCTCCGGCGGGAATCGTCACGGCGGCCGGGGCTTCCCACGTGGTGCCCTGGGTGCCCATGCCCTCGACCTTCGCGGTGATCGTATAGGGGACGACCAGATCGAAGGCGTCGGCGCTGGCGCGGCTCACGGTGATTTCACCGGCTTCGCACTGGTACTCGTCGGCGTCCTTGACCTTCACGAGAGAGAGGTCGCCGTTGTAAAACGCGACACTTTCCGATTCGGCCGTGACATCATCCTGGGTGGACGTGAACGTGACCGAATAGGTCTTGTCGGCATCCAGCGTCGACGGGACGGTGAAATCGAAGGTCTGCGTATCTTCCGAGCCCGTAAACTCGCCGACCGATTCGACCACCTCGTTCACGCCGTCGCTGATCACCGCCTTGATCTCGCAGTCCGCGATGCTGTAGAACGAACCGGCGACCTTGAACGCGCCGTTCTGGTAGGAGACGGTCGGCGCGTCCTCGAACTTCACAGCGTTCGGAAGCGGCGCGTTGTAGAATTCAAGCTCGCCGATGACCGTATAGCTATCGCTTTTGTTGCTCGTGACTTTCAGGAGATAGGAACGGTATTTCGCCGTCCGCTCCAGCCGCATCACGCGCGAACCGAAATCGTAATTGTTCCCTTTATAGTTATGAAAAACGCCCGTCCGCGTATCCAGCTTGACCCAGGACGCGTCATCCGCCGTCGTAGGAGCGGTTTCGGCATTCGAGCCGTAGAGTTCCCAGGAAACCGGCACGCGGCTGTCGTAGCCGTTGTTCGTCGCCTGACGGATGCCGTAGGTCGAGATCTTTGTGGCATCGGAAAACTTGTAAATCACCCACGTCTGTCTCGCCTGCTGGATCCAGCGGGTGTTCGTCTTGCCGTCGAAGCAGTTCTTTTCGTTGTTGTACGCACCCGAGAACGTCGCGTTCGCGGCGCCGGCCGTCGTGTCCACGAGGTTGGCCGCCGTCCACGACTCTTGTGCGTCCCCCGGGGTGTTCGAACCATATTCATACACCCACGCGTTGAAATCAGCGGGAGCGGATAACGGAGTGAGCGTGCTAAGGGAGACAAGTGCGGCGGATAGAAGCGCAGGAATCGTGTGTTTCATGGCATAACCTTCCAATAGACTAGAAAATAGTTTACCACATTTGGGAAGAGAGGGACAAGAGCGATGATTTTGTGGTTACATCCTCTGGCCGCAAGCGGTCGCCTTCCTTCGGGGAGGCGATGGAGTGGACCGCCCAGAGAATGCCCAGGACGGGAAGTTGAATCGGGGCGGTGACCGTGTCGAGGATTTTCCCCACGCGTTCCGGATCCATGGCCCCCCTTCTTCCGCCGTGCAGTGTTCCGATGCTTCCGACCAGCTCAAAGAATCCGCAGGGGATACAGAAGTAGGAGATCGAAGAGGTCAGCAGACAATAGAGGATTCCGCAGAGCAACCATCGCCGACAACCGAAAGAGACGGATTTGCGCGGCTCTTCCGAATCCACTCTATTCATGCGTGTAGTACCGCACCCAGTCGACCTTCATCTCCATGGGGAACTTCGCGGCGGGGATGATTTTCCCGGTGGGGACTTCGATCTCCTTGCCGTCGGCGTCCTTGGTCTTCTTCATTTCGGGCGTGTCGACGTCGACAACCTTGTTGCCGTAGCCGCCGAGGGCGAGGTTGAGAAGGAGGTAGTGGGGCTTGCGGAAGGGGTTCGAGCCGTCGGGCCAGTCGGAGCGGGAGAGCGTCGCGGAGCCGTAGCGGATGCCATCGTAGAAGAAAAGGATGCGGTCCTCGTACCAGTCGAGCGTGTAGGTGTGGAAGCCCTCTCCGGGGCCTTCGCCGGGCTTTGAGAAGTGACGGTCGCCGCCGCCGATGACGGTATGGTGCTCGTTGGCCTTCTGCTTGTAGCCGTCCTTCGCCGTATGGAGACACGCCGCGATGCGGTTGGGGTTGTGTCCCCAGACCTCGACGATGTCGATTTCGCCGGAGCAGGGCCAGTTCCAATACTCGGGGTCGTCCTTGGGCTTGCGGAGGGAGTCGCCGAGCGTCCAGATGGCGGGCCAGGAGCCCTGGGTCGCGGGCAGCTGCGCGCGGATCTCCAGACGTCCGAAAAGGAACGTGCGGCGCGTGGTGATGTCGGCCGACGTGTACTTCGCCTCCTTGACGCTGTACTTCCAGCCGCTCTTCTGCTTGAGGTAGTCCTCGTTCTGCCAGGTCTCCTTGCGGGCGGTGAGGGTGAGGACGCCGTCCTTCACGACGCAGTTCTCCTCGCGGGCGCGGGTGTAGTACTGCGGCTCGTGGTTGCGGACGAAGCCGACCTCATAGGCCCAGATGTTCGTGTCGACGAGGCCGTCCTTGTCGAACTCTTCGCTCCAGACGAGCGACCAGCCGTTGGTGGAATATGTCTCGCGCGGGTCGGGCGCGGGGGCGTCGGCGGCGCGGGACAGGCCCGCGCAAAGAAGACAGAAGAAGAAAAGGGAAGGGCAGAAAAGTTGTTTCATGGGAATTCTCCAAATTAGAAGAAATAAGTTTACCTTCCCGCCGCCGTGAAGGTCAAGGGCGGCGTGCACGGGCATTCCTTTTTTTCCGGGTGCGATGCGCGGACATTCCAGCACGCGGGGTGGGCTCCCTGGGCATCGTAGGCTCCTTGAGTGACCTTTGGGCTTTTCAACCTAAAATCGGCAGTTCACCCATCGGGTGAAAAAAGGAAAAACGGAGAAAGCCCCGGTATTATTGCGTCAAATGGCGATTTTCTGAAGCCAACTGCCGATTTTAGGTTCAAATCTCTGCACGGTGTATGCCGTGCGGGGCAACAACATTTTCCATCCCTTTGCATTCCGCAAAGTTGTCGTTTCTTGAAATGTAGGAAGTTTCACGACATAACGGCACATTGTGGAATTGCGTGCATCCATCGCGCGCAGTTCCTTGTGTTTTATGTCGGGCCTTCTTTCTACAGCCTCAAGAAAAACGCAGGACCTAGCGCGTTTTTTCATGCCGGAGCGCGCGGGGTCGGAGAGAGGAGAAAAAAGTTGGCATGGTATTGACTATGAAAACCACGCTCAATATTGTTCTTCTAGCCATCTTTAGTTGCGGTCTTGTCTCATGTTCCACACAACATTTGGATTTGGCTGAAGATGGAAATCAATGTGACAACAAATTATTGGCTGAGAACATCGAATTCGTAGCTGAGGACATAGAGGCCATTTGGGCGGAGTATATCCAGAGTGCCACGCGTATCAAGACCGCTCCGCGATCGCTTGACGGTGTTGGTCGTTTGGTTAATCGTTTGTTTGGAGAGGATGTTGATTTTGATTTTCAGGCGGGAGAGAGCATGCTGGAGGTGTTCGGCACGAGCTATATGCCCAACGCCTATGCCTTATATCAGGAGACCCGCGCCAAGGCGCAGGAAAAGGAGCAGTCGCTGATGGAGCGTTTCCCGGACGGCAAACCCGGATTCTTTGGGGATGAGGTTGAAAGAATAATCTACGACAAGATGGCGAAAGCCTTGGCGAAGGATGTCGCGGAGTATTTCCGCCGCCGCGACGAACTTTGCCACTTCTATCTCCGCCACAAGGCGAACATTCTGTCCGATGCCGAACTGGCGGAGTTGGACATCGCGAAAATTTACACCCTGCTTCCGTTGGTCAATGAGGTGGTGTTGGAGAGCGAGTCTGAGGAAACAGGTCTCGTCAAAAAACTAACGGAGGTGGAGTTCATCAAGCTAGCGGAGGCGGAGCGCATCTTCGCAGGAAAGTATTTACCGGAGACGCTCGCCGCCTACGACCGCCTGTCGAACCTCTTGTCGGACGGAAAGAAGCAGTTTGACGCCCTTTGTGACGATGCCCGGAATCTCGACATCTTTAGCCTGAGCTTGACTGGGAATACGCTGAGTCACCGTCTCAATGCGATTCGCTCACGTCACAAAGAACTTGCGTATGCGATTAAGGACGACAGACGCCTGTATGCTTTGGAGGAGAAGACGTCCGACCAACTTGCGGCGGAAGATGCCGAACGAGGGAGAAAATTTCAGGAGATTGAAAAGGTCTTGGCATATCAGACGTTCGTAAAAAGTCCGGAAACAAAAGCCTGGGAGAATTTAAATTTAGCCTATTCCGCCTTCCGCGAGTCTCCAGTGAGAGCTCTTCCCATGGTGATGGTTCCCATTCCCGGGAAGAACTATGCCATATGCAGATTCGAGGTGACGAATGACCTGTGGTCTCGTGTCATGGGAGATAGGTGGGATGGGATGGGGCCGGCGCGGAATGTCACGTGGAATGAATGTCAAGAATTCCTTCGGCGTTTGAACGCTCTGCCGGAAGTGAAGGCGTCGGGGGCGGAGTACCGCCTCCCGACAGACAAGGAATGGGAGTATGCTTGCCGCGCTGGAAGCACGGGGGACTACTGCCGACTTTCAGATGGGACGGACATTACGCGCGCCACACTGAAAAAAGTGGCGTGGTATGGCAGGGACTATATCCGTTGGTCTGTCGGCCACAAGACGCCAAACGCCTTTGGGTTGTTCGATATGCACGGCAATGTATGGGAGTGGACGTCGACCGCTTACCGCAGCGGCTTCGTGATCCGTGGTGGTGGCAGTCAAAGCAGCGCGAACGACTGCACCGCGTCGAGTTGGTCCTGGAAAAATCCGAACGCGATGTCGATGGATTTGGGCTTCCGCCTTGCGAGGACACTACCCCGTTAGTGGTGTACTAAAAAAAGAGCCGATAGACGAATATGCGTAACGGGGCCGGAGGCGGTAGCTGAAGGACCTGTTTTGAGAAAGTAATATCATAAATTCTCGGCATTTCCCTTCGAGGCAATCCTCACTCTGGTTCTTTTCGTTTCGGGATGCGCCGACTATCGCCCGCTACACGAAGTTCCTCGATGCTGCCAAAGTCGCCTACAAGGCTGCCGAGGAGGCGGATTCCTGGCCTGCCGTGGTCAACGGATACGAACTCACCGAGGAGCAACTTGACGACAAAATCGCCGACGCACTGGAGCGCATCGAGCTTGCGAAGGCCGAGCGCACCGCGAATCTCGCGATCGCAAAGAAGGTCGAAATCCGACAGGGTGTGCTCAAGACGAAGACCCGCGATCTGCGGAGTCTCCGTCTGAAGCTCGTCCAGCAGGCCGAGCAGGTGAAGATGAACGCCGCCCTCGCGGAGGTCGGCGATTTGTCCACGACCCTCGGCACCATCAAGGACTTGATTCTGGACATCGACGAGGATCCGACCGAGCTCTCTCTGGACGACCTCACCGCCGAAGACCCCGATGCGGCGAAAAAGAAGAAGGTCCGGGAGTTTCTGGACAAGTAGGGTTTGACGGCGGACGTGCCGCGGCCTAAAATGGAAGCAGTTTAGGAGGACGATGCTATGAAACACGCGCTTCTGCTGCTTGCCCTGACGGCGTCCAGTTGCATGGGGGCCGGACCGGATTTGGTCGTCGGCACGAACCGCTATGAAATCGTATTTGAGGACGCGGCGCTTCCTGTCGTGAACAGGACGCGCTTCGCCTCCGATATCACCGAGGCGTTTTCCTTTGAGAGTGATCCGTCGAATGTCTTCCAGATGGCGGAAACGGAGGATGCCTACTTCGGGGAACTGAAAGACGGCCGCTATTCCTCGCTGTATTCGTTTACGGAAATCTGGGAGGGAATCTCCCTGACGAACGACGCGGGCACGGTGAAGTGCTATGCCGCCAAACTCCTGACAGACGACCACGCCGGGCGTCTGGCTCGCTTCGCGTCCTTTGCAACCGAACTGCAGGAACTCGACGATCTCATTGGAATACTCAATGACGGTTCGTTCACCAATCTGTCGCTCCAGGCGAAGATGGACTGCTTCTGGCCCGCTGTCACGGTTCCCGCCAATCCAACGCCGGAACAGCTCGCGGAAGCCGACGACAAGCTGTTTTCCGTGTTGCGGACCTATGTTGTCTCCACACCAAGCATTTTCAGACTCGAGTCCTCGCGGACATCGGGCGGGGTGACGGCGGCCTTGTGCGGATACTGCCCGTTTGTCCCCAAAGAGGGAAATTCGGACCCCTGCATGTACATTCCCATCGGGTATGTCGATGGGAAGTGGCGGTTCTTCTTCGGAATGTAGGGGGTATTTTATGCAAGCATTCCGATGGACGGCCTTGATACTGGCGACATGTTTAGCCTCCTGGGCACAGGACGATGTCGACCACTGCGTGGGGCTCGTTTGGAGCAAGGGAGGAAGTTTTGATTTGAAACCGCTTGTCGGCCCGGCTTCCCTTCCTCCGGAAATCCTTGTCGGCATCCACTTTCACGCAACGGAAAACGGCTCCGTCGGAATAACCGACGGCAATGTTCTGGTCGGAGGTGTTCTTCCATACGGGCGACGTCCAGGGTTCCCAGAACCGACCATCCGGCTCGTCACAATGTGCTATGGTCCACAACACCAGATGCTAGACCGGCTTTGGGTCGTCATCAATTCTCCGGAAACCTACAGAGAGTTCGCCACATGGTGTACGAACAACGCATCCACAACATGGGCGACCACTCTCCCGAAACCGTATTCCAGTATCCGTTTGTCGACGAATTCTGTCACGAAGGCCGTGACCCCCATCGATCCGGAACCAGGAGCCCCGAATCTCTGGAGCGAACCGATTGCCCATTCCACCTATCTCCACCATGATGCGGTGTATGAAATGCGTTCGGCGACAGATACCTCCAGCGCACACGGGCATCAGGCGACATACGATGCGCAGGGGCGTTTGATTCGGTCCGGCATTGCGGCAGGCACGGCCGATTTCCGCCGTCCCTACATGTCCGTCTTCGGAAGCACGGAGACGTTTCCGAATTGGACATACCATCTTGAACAAGATGTCAAGCCGTTTATCCGGGCACTACAATTGGATGGAAATCCCGTTGTCCCGAAAGATCATTACCAGAATCTCAATCGACAATGTCTGTACGTTGGCGCTTTTACCGAGGCCTATCTGGCGTTGAGACCGGTCACACCATCGGGCGTCATAGAAGTTGAATAACGCCTCACCGCCGAAGACCCCGACGCCGCGAAGAAGAAGAAGGTCCGGGAGTTTCTGGACAAGTAGAAAGACGGGTGGAAACACCCTCAGTCGGCTCGCCGACAGCCCCTTCGAGGGGGCCTTTTCTTGACGTGCCGCCTCCCTTTGAAGCGGACATGAAAGTTTAAAAACACGGAGCATGGCGGAGGAACGGAGACACGGAGCGCATGAGGAGATGGCTCGCGCGGTATTCATGCATCCCCTCCGGCCATGAGAGGAAGTCGCGTGCAGGAGGCGGAAGCAAAACTCCAACGCCTCCGTGTCTCTGTGTCTCCGGCCCCTCCGTGTTTGCGCCGCAGGCCTTGCGTCAGCGCAATAGGCCCCCCCCAGTCGGCTCCGCCGACAGCCATCTCGCGGGTGCCGTGCGGCTTTCTGTATTTGGCGGTTGCATAGTATCTGTGTTCCCCCCGATGTCCCTTGCCTGCGCACTCGGAGGTGATAAATTTCGGGAACGGATCTTTTCGATGGATTGTCTCCTAAAATGATTTATTTGGGCGTATTTTTCAAATTCAATTTGAAGTTTACGCCGAAATCGGTGTAGAATTTCCGGCGAAAGGAAATAAGATATGTTTCAACGAACACTTGAACCCGTTCTGCTCAAAGCAGCGAAAAACTATCCATCCATTACACTGTTCGGTCCTCGTCAGTCCGGGAAGACAACACTGGCGAAGAGTGTTTTCCCGTTCTATCACTATGTGAATCTGGAACATGCCGCTTCACGGGAACTCGCGGAAACGGACATCGAGAAGTTCTTTTTCCTTCATCGCGCTCCCGTCATTCTCGACGAGGTTCAGCGTGCGCCCTTCATCGCCTCGGCGGTGCAAGTGCGGATCGATGAAAACAGGGACGCAATGGGCCAGTTCATACTGACTGGTTCGCAGCAACCGGTTCTCGCCGCGGCCGTTAGTCAGTCGCTTGCAGGCCGTACAAGTGTGCAAACACTGCTTCCGCTTTCCCTGTCGGAACTACGGGACGCAGGGTTCGACCTTTCCACCGATGAAATGATTCTCCGAGGATTCATGCCGGACATTTATGGACGCGACATGGATCCGACGGAATACTATCGGAACTATGTCCGGACCTATGTGGAGCGCGACCTTCGCCAATTGGTCAATGTCCGGAACCTACTTCTTTTCGAGCGCTTTCTCATGCTTCTGGCGGGACGGGTCGGGCAAATCGTCAACTATTCCGCTCTGGCCGGTGAGACCGGCGTTTCCTCTCAGACCATTTCCGACTGGGTATCCATTCTGGAATCCTCCTTTCTGGTTTTCCGGCTTCCCCCGTATTTCTCCAACATTTCGAAGCGCGTCGTCAAATCGCCGAAAATCTATTTCACGGATGTTGGATTGGTCACCTATCTGTTGGGACTGGAAACACCGGAACAGGTGGCACGCGACCCCTTGCGTGGCCAGTTGTTCGAGAATCTCGTCGTGGCGGATGTTTACAAACGCTTCCTGCATCAGGGGAAAGACGCGCGAATGGCCTTTCTCCGGACAGAGAAGGGCTTCGAAATCGATTTGATCATCCAACGGGGAACCACGATCCAACCCGTTGAAATCAAATCCTCCATGACCTATCACGCAAGTCTTGCCCAGAATCTTCGGACTTACATGGAGTCCGGCGAGCGTGCCAGCGCGCCGGTTCTGGTGTATGACGGGGAGGACATTCCTTCTTCGTCGGATCACGATGTCGCTTGGACGAATTTCAGGCGAATGCCCCTGTGAATCCCGAAAATGACGAGGGGCGCCCCTCGGAGGGCGGTTGCGCGTCCTTCGTCGGATGTGGTAAAGTTTTGGCACGAGAACCCTCCTATCAGAACGAACCGATGAACGCCCGAGAACGCTGGCTTGCCACACTTCTGTTCCAGACCCCGGACCGCATTCCCCTCGAACCCGGCTGGGGCCGGAAATCCACGCGCGCTCGCTGGACGGCCGAAGGCCTGCCCGCCGAGACCCGAGACCCCGCGCTGGAGGCCTATCGGCAGGCCGGCGGCACTCTGCCGCTGCCCAGTCCGCGCGAGGCGTCCTTCCCCATCAACGAGCGCATGATCCCGTGCTTCGAGGAGAAGATTCTCGAGGAGCGTGGCGGTCACCGCATCGTCCAGGACTGGAAGGGAAACATCTGCGAAATCGGCGTCGAGTTCACGCCCGAGTACCTCCGCAATGCCATTGACTTCGTCACGCGCCGCTGGATCCGCTGCCCCGTTGAGACTCGCGCCGACTGGGAGGCGCTCAAGGCGCGCTACGACGCCGACGACCCCACCCGTTTCCCCGCCGACGCCGCGGCGTGCGGCGCCGCCCTCGCTTCGCGCGAGGTCCCGCTCGTCTGGCATTTCTCCGGCCCCTTCTGGCAGATGCGCGAGTGGTGCGGGTTCGAGGGCCTCTGCATGCTGATGCTGGACGATCCGGACCTCGTCCACGAGATGGCCGAGTTCTGGTGCGACTACGTCGCGCGACTGCTCCAAAAGGGACTGTCGTACATCGTTCCCGACATGGTGCACCTCAGCGAGGATATGGCGTACAAAGCGCACAGCATGATCTCGCCGGAGATGACACGCGAGTTCCTCATGCCGTCGTGGAAGCGCTGGGGCGAAATCGCCCGCGGCGCGGGCGTGCCGCTCTACGCGATGGACTCCGACGGCTACGTCGGCCAACTCATTCCGCTTTGGATCGAGTCCGGCATCAACGTCTGCGACCCGATGGAGGTCGCGGCGGGCAACGACATCGTCGCGTACCGCCGCCTCTACGGGCGCTACATGGCCTTCCGCGGCGGCGTGGACAAACGCGCCATGGCGAAGGGCGGCGACGTCCTCCGCGCCGAAATCGACCGCCTCCGCCCCGTCATCAAGGACGGCGGCTACATCCCCCAGTGCGACCACGGCGTTCCTCCCGACGTCTCGTGGGCGAACTTCCGCGAAACGACGCGGCTTCTCGCCGAGGCCACCGGATGGCTGCCGAAGAGAAGTTGAAGGAGAGATTCAATCATGATTAAGTTGCTTCCATATTGTACCCCCCTTTTTCTGCTGACATCTCTTGTGCAGGCTTCCGTTTTCAGCGGGGACAACACCAACTACAAGGCGAACTGGGACAGCGACGACTATCCCGGCTGGAACGGGACCGGCGTCCCGAACAGTCAGGGCGCGGTGGCGGAGTTCCCCGTCCGCGCGACGGTTACGCAGAATGTTTCCGGAGGGGTCACCATCGGCACATTGGCCTACACGGGCACGTCGGCTAACCAGACGCTTTCGTTGAGCGCCGCGTCCGGCGTCACTCCCGTTCTCATCTTTGATCAAGACGGCGACGGTCCGGGCTATGCGTGCATCAGCAACGCCACCAAACGCCGCATTTCCATGGGGAGCGGAAACTACCAGTTGAACGACGACCTGCTGATCATCAGCACCCACGAATCCCCTGCGCAGGACACGGCCTGCATCTCCCTGTCCGGCGCTCTTCTCGGAAGCGGAAACCTCACGCTGGACAATTCGCTGGACGATCCCTCGCGGAATCCCATCGTCCTGTCCGGCTCCAGCAAGTTCACGGGTGCGGTCCTGCTTCGCCGCGGATGCGTCAAACTCCAGAATACCGGATTAGGCGCCTCGGCGAACATCGTCACAATCGGGGCGGAAGACCAAGGGGACGTGTCCCTGTTCTTCGACGGGTCCGGCACAACGCTGGCGAATCCCGTCGTCATCGCTTCGGGCACGGGCGGCGAAACCGTGATCGGAAGCTACATCGCCAGCAACACGAAGAAAACCTGGACGCATACGCTTTCCGGCGCCATGACGCTTCAGGGCGATATCGTGTTCTCCGTGCCGGAGGAGTTCTTCACCTGGGCGGGCACCTTGGTCTGCAAAGGGGTAATTTCCGGCGTGGGATCCATCACGAAGCGCGATACCGGCACCGTCACGTTTGCGAAGGCCAACACCTATGCGGGCGGGACGGCGGTCTCCGCCGGTTGCCTCGCCGTCGCCTCTTCCGGAAGCCTCGGTTCGGGTCCCGTTTCCGTCGCGGCGGGCGCGACGCTCTCCCTCTCGAACTCCGTCGCCATCGCCGATTCGGCGGACATCACGCTCGGCGCCGAAAGCGACGCGTACGGCGTTCTCGACCTCCCCGCCGGCGTCCACGAATCTGTCGGGACGCTCCATCTGGGCTCCTCGTGGAAATTCAAGGGGACGTACGGTGCCACCGGAAGCGGCGCGAAGTACATCGACGACCATCACTTCACCGGCGGCGGCGTTCTCGAAGTTCTCTCGGGTCCTCCGGTAGGAACGGTGCTGGTTGTCTTCTAGCCGGACGATTTCTTTGGCGCAAATCTCCCACACGAAACGCACGAAAGACACGAACATGTGGCATGGTAGATCCGCAATCCCCGCGTTGTGCCTTCTGTCCGGACTTGCCTTCGCCGCGGACCTGGCGCCGTTCGGCGCTACGGCCCAGGCTCCGGCGCGGACGCTCAAGGCTGTGAAGGTCGTTCCCGTTGAGGTCGACTTCCTCAACGCCAACCGCTCCCATTGGAACGTGGAACTTCCCCTCGACGGCCATCCCGCGCCGTTCTCCTTCTCCGGCGAGGGCGCGGACGCCGAACTCCGCCTGGATGCAGCCGGATTGAAGCCTGCGTACACGACGGTCCGCATGCTCCTTCCCGGCGACGGTCCCGCCAACGGCAATGTCTGGGCGCGCAACCAGTGCAACTACATCGCCTTCGAGTGCCGCTCCGAGAAATCCCCGGCGCCGATGTCGTGCCACCTCCTTCAGCGCGGCAAGACCGCCGGCACGTACAAGGCCGCTTTCGACGCGCAACCGGGCGAGTGGCGGCGCGTCGTCCTGCCCGTCGGCGCATTCGGCCTCCGCAATTTCGCGAACATCGCCGGCCTCGGCTTCCGTACGCGCGAAGGCTCCGCCGTCCCCATCGCCATCCGCCGCATCCGCATCGGCGGCACGCCCTACACCGACGCCTCGTTCGCCCCGTACACGCTGTCCATCGACCTCAAGGGCACGTGGCGCTTCCAAGGAGACCACGCGGACAAAGGCCTCGCCGCGGGGTGGCAACGTCCGGACTATGACGACAGCGCGTGGCGCACGCTGTCCGCCGGACAGAGCTGGCAGGCGCAGGGCGTCGACCTCTACGGCTGGGGCTGGTACCGGCAGCGCCTCCGCGTTCCGGAAGGTTGCGAGGGTCAGTCCCTCGCGCTGAACCTCGGCACGACCGAGGCCGACGACGATGTGTGGTTCAACGGCGTGCGCATCGGCGGCATCCATGGCGCCTACAAGTACAAGGACCGCCAGGCGCGCGTCTACACCGTTCCGGCGAAGCTCGTCCGCCCCGGCGTCGATAATGTCGTCGCCGTCCGCCTCTGGGGCGGCGACGTCGCCTTTCAGGGCGCTTCGGCGAGCGGTCTCGCCAAGGGAACGTTCTCCGCCGTGTTCGACCCGCTTGCGCCGGCATTCCGCCTTGCCGGCGGGGAGTCTGTTCCCTACCGCCTGTTCGACCTTTCCGACGCTCAGCGCGGGCTTCCTTTCGAGATGCTCTTCCGCTTCCCCGAAGGCGTGCGCGAAGGCGGCGCGGTCCGTCTCCAGTACCGCGTCGCCGACCTTCGCGGCAACGGCATCGCCTCCGGCGAGGCCGCCCTCGTGCCGGGAGGGGACGGACTCCTGCAGGCCGTCGTGCCCATCGACGAGGCCGCCTCCCGCGCCCTGTATCTTCGCGGACGCTGCCACGCCTCGCTCACGCTTGTGGACGCCGCTGGCGCGCCGCTCTATCTCGGCACCCGCGACCTCGACGGGTTCTCCTTTGCCAAGCGCGACGCCTCGGCGCTTCCGGCGCTTGCCGAGACGTTCGAGGAGACGCCCTACGGACGTCTCCGTCTCGTCGATGAAATCGACTGCTCGCGTCCGCACACGCAGGACGAGCATCCGTATCTCGAGAGCGGCGTCGACCACGACGCCATGCACATGTCCCCCGGCATTCCCGGCGACATCCATGCCGGACGCTTCCAAGGACGCGGCTACCGCGAGTGCGGCTATAATTCGTGGTTCGCCTACCGCATCGGGCGCGGCGGCCTCAAGCCGCACGCCACGTATCTTCTCCGCGTGGAGTATCCGGAGGACAAGACCCGCTTCGCGACGATGGAAATCCAGACGGGGCAGAACTACATGGATGTCGGCTGGCGCAACGGCACCGCGCCCGACGGCGTCTACGACCCCTGGCCGCTGTCCGGCGAATGGCGCTGGTACGACGTCGTCTTCCCGCTCGACGACGAGACCGTCGGCGCCGACGGTACGGAATCCGCCTCCGCCCGCAACGGCGTGTGGGTCTACTTCACCAACAAGCAGAACGGCGTCTACTACTCGCTCTGGGACGCAGGTCCCGCCGTCGCGCGGCTGAAACTCTACGAAATCGACCCCGTCGCGAACGCCCCGCGCATCGCGTATCCGGAGGGTCTGCCGCGCCGCACGCTGCAGCTTGACTGGGAGCGCCAGGCCGACCACGATCCCGCCGACTTCGTCGCCTACGCGCGTCTCATGGGCTACAACGCGATCTCCCCCATCATCCTCAAGTGGGCGCACGCCAACTACGGAGAACCGCTGGAGGGGTACTCCACCACGGTCGTCGACCCGCAGAACTACTGGTCGCACACGCCCGGCGCCGCCAGTCCCTGGCCGGAGCGCCCCTCGCAGCACCGCCGTTACCTCGACGCCACGCGGGGAAGTGGCGTCGACTACCTGCCGCGCGTTGAATGGGGCGGCTCGCTTTCGCTTCCCGAATCCGCCCGCTCCATCGAGAAGGACGGCACCGTCGCCAAACCCAACCGCTTCTCGCAGTGGGGCGCCAATCTGCTCGACGAAGCGAGCTGGGAGGATTGGAAGCGGCTCCTGGACGCCGAAATCAAGCCCTTCGCGGCGGACAATCCGCAGCTCAAGGGCCTGCTCTGGCGCATCCGCTGCGACCGTGCGCGCATCAGCTACGGGGAGGCCGACCTCCTGAAATTCTTCGAGGAGACCGGCACGCCGCGTCCCGCCGGGCGCTACGCGCAGTGGGCGGCCTGGGCGTCCGGCGCTGGCCGCGAGGCGTACGACGCCTGGTGGCACGCGAAGCGCGCCGAATTCCATGCGCGGACGGCGGAGCTCCTTCGCGGATACCGTCCCGACTTGCGCCTCCAGTTCTTCCCCTGGGACTCCGACAAATTCGGCATCATCCAGCTCTGCACGACGGCGTGGGGCTTCAACAAGACCCTCACCGGGGTCCCCACCGAGCGCGCCCGCGAACTGTACCGCGCCGAGGAGGCGTCGCGCCGCGCGCTGACGGCGGCCGACTACATCGCCACGCTCCGCACAGGCGACTTCGGCGACGCAACGTACGGCATCAACCGCGCGGACTACGGCATCCGTCCGGACCTCTACCGCGACATCTCCGGTGTCGAGATTTTCGCGCCCGCGAACTACCTCTGCTACGCCGACCAGCCGGCGTACTTCGAGTACTTCCGCACGCACGAGGGCGTCGCCATGTCGAACCCCGTGGCATACGACGAAATCGCCTCTCGTTCGCTCAATCCGAAGTACGAGGGCAACATGCTCACGCCCGGCGGCGCGCCCTACTCCATGGCGATGGAACTGCTCGCGTGGTTCCACGGCGATGCCCGGACCATCACGTACACGGTCTACACATACGGACGCGGCTTCGCCGATGCGCACCGCCGCTTCGCGCAGGCGTTCCTCGCGCTGCCGGCTGTCGACGGGCGCGTGCTCGATTCCGGCGATCCCGACATCCGCCTCCGCCTCTACGAAACGGAGAAAGGGACCTATCTCGGCGTGGCGCACAAGGGGTTGAAGGCGAAGAAGGCGACGCTGCGCCTCCCTGCCTCCGTCGGCACAACGATGACCGACCAAGTGACGGGCAAGCCCATCGCCACGAAACGCGAAGGGGACAGCCCCGTCTTCTCGCTCGACCTTCAGCCCATGGAACTGGACGCGTTCCGGATTCAATAGGAGCCCATGAATCGGGGCGTCCGGAGGACGGTTCTTGCCGTGCGCACCCCTTCGTGAGAGCGGGGCTTGCGAAGAAGGCTTCCGATGCGATAAAATAAACCGGGTTTCGAAACCCGAAATTATCTTTTTTTTCGGGATTTGAAACCCGATGCGAGGGTTGCATGAACACAGCTGACATTGATAAAGTATACCGGATCTCCGAAAACCGGATTGCCGATACATCGCTTGATTTCAAGCGGTATCTGTATGATCAGGTGGATTGGGATTCGCGCCTGATCTGCATCAAAGGGGCCCGTGGCGTCGGTAAGACGACCATGATGCTGCAGCACATGAAGGAGGATCTTTCGGAAGGGGCCGGTCTTTATGTCTCGCTCGACAACGTCTGGGTCGATGCCAAAGAAGTCTATACGCTTGCCGAATACCATCTTGGCCATGGAGGAACGCACCTGTTCATCGATGAGGTCCACAAACTGGAATCTTGGCAGAATTTGGTGAAAAGCCTCAACGACGATCTTCGCCGGCTGAAGGTCGTCTATACCGGTTCGTCGTTGTTGAAGTTGGAGAGGCGAGGCGGCGATCTTTCGCGGCGGCAGAGTTCGTATTCGCTGGCGGGGCTTTCCTTCCGCGAGTACCTGAAGTTCGAGGGAGTGGTCGATTCTCCTGCGATTTCGCTGGAGACGGTGCTGGGGGAGCATGTCAAAATCGCCCGCTCCCTTCATGGGCAGTTTCCTATTCTCAAGTACTTCGACGCCTATCGGCAAGGCGGGTACTATCCATTTTACAAGGACGAGCCGAAGCAGTATCTGAATCGCATCGTGCAGGTCGTAAATCAGGTGCTGGAAGTCGATATTCCTGAAATCGAGGACATTGAGCCGTCGACCGTCCGCAAGATACGCCGTATGCTGAATGTGCTGTCCGCGTCGACACCCCAGACACCGAACATGGAAAAGTTGTATCGCGAACTGGACACCGACCGCAAACAGGGGTTGAAGATGCTCTATGCGCTTGAACGAGCGGGGTTGCTCTCGTCGCTGTCGGACTCGGCAAAGGCTTCGCTCAAGAACCTCCCGACGCCGGACAAGATTTACTGCGACAATCCGAATCTCATGCGGGCGCTGGTTTCCATGCCCGATGTCGGCACAATGCGCGAGACGTTCTTTCTGAACCAGTTGAGGCACGAACATGAGGTCTCCTATCCGAAAAAAGGGGATTTTCTGGTGGACGGCAAGTACCTTTTCGAAGTCGGCGGCATCAAGAAGGGCTTTGACCAGATTGCCGACATACCTGACAGCTATGTCGTGACCGACGACACAGAAGTCGGGCGCGGCAACAAGATTCCTCTGTGGCTCTTTGGGTTCCTGTATTGACAAGCCGGCGACCCCGCTCCGGCATAACGACGAGCGGAGGGGAGCTTGACAAGCCCGTCGTCACGAAACGCGAGGGGGACAGACTCGTCTTCTCGCTCGACCTTCAGCCCATGGAACTGGACGCGTTCCGAATCCAATAGATTTTCATTTTGATGAAAAGTTACGCGTATTTTCTCTTTACATCCAAGAAACAACCGCGTATCATTCATTTTTATGAATTTTAAGGAGATATCAGCGTTCATTCAGTTTCGCAGGAAATCGCTACGCGTGTCCCAGCCCGAACTGGCCCGTCTGTGCGGTCTTTCCGTCCATACCATTTCCAATGTGGAATCCGGAAAGGGCAACCCCACGTTGGATGTCCTGCTGAAAATCACGACGACGCTTGGACTGGATGTGCGCATCGACGTCCCCAAACCCTAAACGGCGGCCATGAGAAAAGGAATCGTCTATCTTCGCGGCATTCCGGCGGGAGATCTGGTGGAGGACAACCACGTCTTCACATTCCGCTACCGGGAAGCGTATCTGGCCCAGCCCGACACCTCCTCCGTCTCGGCGACGCTTCCCAAGCGCGCGGATCCCTACGAATCCACGAATCTCTTCGCCTTCTTCGAAGGGCTTCTTCCGGAAGGTGTGCAGCGGGCCGCCCTGTGCCGTGCGTTCCATCTGGACGAACGAGACGGCTTCGGCCTCCTTCTCAAGACCAGCGCATTGGGCGCCGCAGGGGCCGTCCATGTGGAGGAGGCGGATCCGTGACACGCTGCCACTCCACCTTGGCGGACCTCCGCTCCGGCGACTTTTCCCGCGCGGCGCTTCGCCGTCTTTCGGAGAGTCGCCGCATCCATCCCGTGC
Organism: Kiritimatiellia bacterium; assembly: GCA_045643325.1. GTDB lineage: Bacteria > Verrucomicrobiota > Kiritimatiellia > RFP12 > JAZUKQ01 > JAZUKQ01. Next base: position 23,857 of record JAZUKQ010000348.1, read on the forward strand.
TTCCCTTCTGCCGCGCCGACCTGCCATGCGGCGAGACCGGAAGTCGGGCCTCCCATCTGTCCATCTCGGGTGTGCAGGACAAATTCGGCCTTGTGCTTCGCCGTGGCGTTCTGCAACTGGCGGACCGCGACAGCGAGTACATTCTCAAGCCCATACCCTCCCTTCCCGTCCCGAAGTATGCGTCGGACATCCCCGCCAACGAGCATGCGACCATGCAGATAGCCGAGCAGGTCTTCGGCATCCGGACCGCCGCCAATGCGCTGGTGTTCTTCCGGGATGGGGAACCCGCCTATCTGACCCGCCGGTTCGACCGCCAGAACGGACGGAAAATCCACCAGGAGGATTTCTGCCAGCTATCCTCCCGGACGCCCGCCAGCCACGGCGAGAACTACAAGTACAACGGAAGCTACGAAGAAACCTATGCCGTTCTGCGTTCCTTCTGTCCCTCCTACCGGATTGAATCCCGTCGCCTTTTCCTCCAGATTCTCTTCTCCTATGCCTTTTCCAATGGCGATGCGCATCTGAAGAATTTCTCCTTGCAGGAAGGTCCTTCCGGCGACTACGTTCTGACGCCCGCCTACGATCTTCTCGCGACCTCGCTCCACTTTCCTTCCGAATCCGCCTGCGCTCTGCCGTTTTTCGCCGACGGGCATTTTACGGAAGCCTACGAGGCACTCGGATTCTACTCCAGCGCGGATTTTCTGGAACTCGGACGACGCTTCGAGCTAGACGAATCCGAAATCCGCGCGTTCCTCCTCCGTTTCCAGAATGCACAAGCGCATGTCCACGCCCTCCTTCAGCGCTCCTTCCTCAGCCCGCCCGCACAGGAAGACTACTGGAATCGCTTCCTGAATCGGCTCCTCGCCCTACGGCAATAGATTCCCCACTACCATGAATTTCCAAAACGCCACGTCCCTGCTTGTCTTCCTCGCCACCTGCTCCTTTGCCGCCGAGGTGCCGCGGCTTTCCGTCCCGCACGCAGAGGAGGCGCCAATCATTGACGGCGACCTGTCGGACGCCGTCTGGGCCGACGCCGCGCGTATCGACGGACTGAAGCCCGCCACGGACGCGGCGGCCGACCTTCCCGCGCCGCCGCAGACGACCGTGCGCGTCCTGTGGAGCGAGACGCATCTCTACGTAGCCTACGACTGCGTGGACGACGAGGTCTTCTCCTCGGGTACGCTGAAGCACGACGACAACCTCTTCTCGGAGGACGTGGTCGAGGTGTTCCTCGACGGCAAAGGCGACGGTCGGCAGTTCGTCGAAATCCAGTGCTCGCCGGACGGGACGAACCTCGACCTCATGTACGTGTATTCCGCAGAGACGAGGCCGGGCGCGGACGGCCTCGTCGACTCCGCCATCATCCGCACGGACCGCTGGGGTTTCCGAGAGTGGGAGATGTGGGGGCTTCGGACCGCCGCCCGCAAGACGGACAAGGGCTGGAGCGCCGAGTTCGCAATCCCCGTGGGAAGCATCGTGCAGCGACTCGGCCGCAAGACGCTGGAGAAGGGACTGGAACTGCACGCGCATTTCGTCCGCTACGACTACGTGCCGGCGGCGGACGGGGCAAAAAACGAGCGCCGTCTGCTCCAGCAGACGTGGAATCCGGTCCTCACGGGCAATCCCCACAATTCCCCCTTCCTCATGGGAGGGTTGGCGCTGGAATAGCCTTGCCCGGCTACGCGAAAACGGCCGAGACGGGGTAGTGGTCGGAGGGGAAGCGGTCGCCGCGCGTCACGGTGTCGACCATGGAATCGACGGCCTGCAGGTCGTCGCCCGCATAGAGGATGTAGTCGATGCGGTGATCGGGCGTCCAGCGATTGCCCCAACCGTGGAAGGTCTTCGAATCCGGGGCGTCCGGGTGGGTCTCGCGCCAGGCGTCGCGCAAGGGCAGAGCGGCCGAGGGAAGGATGGAATCGCGGACGTGGACATCCTTGCCGCAAAGGTACATCATCGGCCAGGAGTACTCGTAGGCGTTGAAGTCGCCGGTAAGGATGACGGAGTCGCCGCGGGCGCGGCGCGAGGCGAGGAACTCGTCGACGACCATGGCCTGCATCAACTGCGTATGCTCGAGGATGTGGTCGAGGTGGGTGGAGGCGAACACGACGGAGCGTCCGGTCCGTCGGCCGTTCTCGTGCTCATGGAACAGCGCCCAGGCGATGTTGCGCGTGCAGGCGGTGTCCCAGGACTTGGAGGCGGGGACATCGGGAGTCTCGGAGAGCCAGAAGACACCCTGTTCGACGGGGTCCGGCTCCCAGCGGTCCTTGCGGTAGAGGACGATGGCGGCCTCGCCGTCCTCGGGGTCGACGGCGCGGGAACGGCCGAGGAAGCCGTACTCGGGGAGGGCGGCCTGGAGGTCGTGGACCTGGTGCAGTTCGGGACGGTCCTTCGTCCAGGTCGCTTCCTGGAGGCCGGCGAAATCGAAGGCTCCGTCGCGGACGATGTCCGCGCAGAAATCCTTGCGGTATTTCCACTCGTCGGGTTGACCGACCTCGCCCCAGCTGAGGCGGATGTTGAAGGTGAGAATGCGAAGAGGAATATTCATGGTTGGCGAGCCCCCGCCTGGGTTCAAAGCGAGGAAGATATGCGATACATGGTGAGCCTTTTGGGGTAAAAGGTCAATGAAAAAGGGATTGGACCGCGAAACGGGGTCCGACGCATGGAGACGGATTCGCCGCACGAAGTCCTCTGTCGGTTCGCGGCGGGTCGTCTCGGGGACGGAGGAAAAAGAAAAGCGGCCAGAGAAGGACAATTCTCTGACCGCTTCATAAAGAGTGGTCGGGGTGAAGGGATTTGAACCCTTGACCTTTTGGTCCCGAACCAAACGCGCTACCAGTCTGCGCTACACCCCGGAAAGTGGCGAACAGAATACACTTATCCGTGCGCGGTGTCAATGGGTGATTTTGAGGATTTTGGGATTGCGGAAAGGGGGCGAAATGGGGTACTCTTAAACGGTCTTGGGGGAAAGTAGGAGTCCACATCCGCATGAGAAAGTTTTTTTGGAAATTGTTTGTCTGGATCGCCGTGCTCGCGGCGCTTTGGGTCGGTGCCGCGCTGCTGGCCCGGACGGGCTTCGCGCGCCGGTACGCGGAGCGGAAGCTCGGCGACGCGCTGGATCTCGAGGTCACGGCCGAGTCGTCGGGCTTGGAGTTTCCGTTCCGGTTCGCCCTCCGGAAGGCGGAGGGCCGCCTCGCGGACGGCGGGACCGTCTTCAGCGCCCGTTCCATCACGGAGGGGTGTTGTTGGACGGTGATCGAGTCGCCCGTTGTCACCGTTTCCGAGACGGCGTCGGGCAAGGTGGTGCCGGCCGGCTGTCATCCCGTCGGCGTTTGGGCGGCCGAGGGCGGATGCCCGAAGGAGATGCTCCAGAAGGTGTTGGACGAGACGGCCAGCCGGAAAAATCTCGAGGTCCGCAACGCCGTGGTCTCCTGGAAGGGGACCGACGGGACCGTGAAGCCCGTCTTCGTGGGGCTGAATTGGACGGTGCGCCGCGTGTGTCTCGGGAAGTTCGGACGGGTCCCGTATTCCGAGGTTTCGTTCGTCTCGATCGGCGGGAAAGAGGGGGCCGACGGGCGTCCGAACGACGGCCGCGGCGGCGCGTTCGAGTGGCTCGGCGCGCCCGTTCCGGGAATCGGCCTGTCGCCGTGCGGGGACCGGGAGGAGACGCCGAAGCGCCGGATGGAGGACGAGCCGCCCGCCGCCGGAACGGACGCGGTTGTCGCCGCGCCCGAGGCACCCGCCGAGCCCGTGACCGCGCCTGCCGGAGAGTCCGCCGGAAAGACGGCGGAAGAGTCCGCGAAGGATCAGCCCGTCGCGGGGGCGGAGGAGGAGAGCGCGGGGGCGGAGGCTCCCGAGGGTCCGCAGACCGAGAACGAGGAGAAGAAATGAGCATTTTAGGAGTGATTCCGTCGCGTTGGGGTTCCACGCGCTTCCCGGGAAAAAGTCTCGCGCCGATCTGCGGCAAGCCGCTCGTGCGCTGGGTTGTCGAGGCCTGCCTGAAGGCGAAGACCCTGGACGAGGTGATCGTCGCGACCGACGATGAGCGGATCGCCGCCGCGCTCGAGGGAAGCGGCGCCCGCGTCGCGATGACGCGTCCGGACCATCCGTCCGGCACCGACCGTGTGGCCGAGGCGGCGAAGGCGGCCGACGGAGACATCGTCGTGAACATCCAGGGCGACGAGCCGCTGATGGACCCGGACCTCATCGACCGCGTGGCGGCGATGCTCCGGGACCGCGACGACATCGAGATGGCGACCGCGTGCGCGCCCATCCGGACGCGCGAGGAGCTCGAGGCCAGGACGGTCGTGAAGCTCGTGATGGACTCGAGGCATCGGGCGCTCTATTTCTCCCGGCTTCCGATTCCGTGCCGCCGCGACGGCGAGCCGGACATCGCGGGCGGGCTCTACCGCCGGCACATCGGCATCTACGGGTACCGCGGCGCGTTTTTGCGGCGCATGGTCTCCGAGCCGCCCTGCGCGCTGGAGAAGTGCGAGTCGCTCGAGCAGCTCCGCGCGCTGTGGATCGGCGGACGCATCGGCGTCGTCGAGACCGAGGACATCGGCATCGGCGTGGACCGTCCCGAGGACGTGGAGGTCATCGAGAAAATCATCGGAGACCGCGGGCTGGCATAGGCGCCGGGGCGGTCCGGGCCGGGCCCGGGACGAAAGGCAGCGAGTGTGAAAACGACGGAAAGCAGCAGAAAGGGCCGGCCGGTCGCCGAGGTGTCCCTGCCCGGGGAGCGCGGCGTCGCGTTCGGTCCGGGGCAGGGGCTCGGACTGATGGCGGGACCTTGCGTCATCGAGTCGAGGGAGAAATGCCTCTCGCTCGCGAAGAGTCTCGCGAAGTGGGCCCGCGAGACGGGAGTCCCCTTTGTGTTTAAGGCGTCGTTCGACAAAGCGAACCGCTCGTCCATCGACTCGTTCCGGGGGCCGGGGCTGGAGGAAGGAATCGAGATCCTCCTCGAGGTCAAGGAGACGTGCGGCGTGCCGATCGTGACGGACATCCACGAGGCGTGGCAGGCCGAGCACGCCGCGGAGGCGGCGGACATCCTGCAGATTCCGGCGTTCCTCTGCCGGCAGACGGACCTGCTTGTCGCGGCCGGCGAGACCGGGAAGGTCGTCAACGTGAAGAAAGGCCAGTTCCTCGCGGCCGAGGACATGGCGAACGTCGTCCGGAAGATCGAGTCCACGGGCAACCGGAAGATTCTGCTCACGGAACGCGGGGAGAGTTTCGGGTACCACAACCTGGTGGCCGACATGCGCAACCTCATGATTCTTCGCGAGCTCGGATATCCGGTCGTGTTCGACGCGACGCACAGCGTGCAGCGTCCGGGCGGGATGGGCGGCTCGACGGGAGGCGACTCGAAATGGGCGGGGGCGCTGGCGCGCGCGGCGGTGGCGACGGGGGCGGTGGACGGCGTGTTCCTCGAGACGCATCCGAAGCCCGCGGAGGCGCTTTCCGACGCGGCGAACGCGCTGCCCCTCAAGGAGCTTCCGGCGCTTTGGAACCAGTTGGTGGCGATCGACGCGGTCGCGGGGAGGACGAAGTGGTGAGGCGCGCCGCGATTTTCGGAGCGCTCGCCCTGGCGGCCGCGGGGGCCGCGGCGCTCGACAACGTGATCGAGGGCTTTCAGACGACGCTCCAGCGCCATCCCAACGGGAAGGCGAAGACCATCCTCTACGCCAAGACGGCGTCGATGGGGGCCGGCGACGCGATCCTCGGGACGGGGCTCGATGTCTACATGTACGACGCCGAGGGGAATCTCGAGGGGGTTCTCGAGTGCCCCGACGCGGTGACGGTCGACAAGGCGAGCCGGACGGGCTACGGCGACGGGCACGTGCGGCTGGAGCGCGGGGGGATGAAGGCTTCCGGGAAGGACGGGAAGACCATGTCGTTCACGCTGGAGGGCGACGGTTTCCTGTGGCGCTCCACGACCAACGAGATTTCGATCGTCGTCTCGGAGGACGACGGAGAGGTGCTTTCGCTGAACCGGGGAAACACGAACGAGATCCAGGTCCTCACGCTGGTCTCGAACGTTGTCCTCAGCGTATGGCGGGACGACGGCGAGGGAATCGTCAAAGGATGGAAATAGGCGTCCGGAAGAGGGCGGCCACAGGAAAGGTGTAGAGAGATGAAGACGAGAAATCTGATATTCTGCGCGGCGGCGCTGGCCGCGGCGGTCGCCGCCGCGGGCGAGAGCAAGCCCGCCGCGGCGAAAAGCGGCGGCGCGGCGAAGCCGACGACCATCACGGCGGCGAATCTGGAGTTCGACTACTCGGATCCGAAAAACTACGCGGCGCTTTTCCGCGGGAGCAAGGTGAAGGGCGACAAAAACCAGCAGGTGGTCGTGACCGACCCTCAGTTCACGCTCAAGGCCGACGAGGTGCTCGTCCACTTCGAGAACACGAACACCGTCTCGCGCATCGACGCGGGCGGCAACGTCTCCGTGACGAGTCTCGACCGGAGGGCGACCTGCGGGCACGCCCGCTATACGCGGACGGACGGCACCATCGTGATGACGAAGAATCCCGTGGTGTACAAGGGCGAGGACTCCCTCCGCGGCGGTGTCATCACCATCGTCGTAGGCGACAGCCGCGTGTACGTCGACGAGGGCGTGGAGCTCTCGGGCACGCCGAAGAGCCTCAAAGACTCCTCGAAGAAGTAGCGATATGGCAGCCGAAACCAGCAGCGCGCCCGACCTCGTCGCGACCGGGCTCAAGAAAAGCTACAAGGGCCGCACGGTCGTCAAAGGGGTTGACCTGGTCGCCCGGAAGGGCGAGATTCTCGGCCTGCTCGGACCGAACGGCGCGGGCAAGACGACGACCTTCTACATGATTGTCGGACTGGTCCGTCCGAACGAGGGGAAAATCGTGTTCCAAGGGCAGGACATCACGAAGTATCCCGTCTACCGGCGCGCTCGCGCCGGGCTCGGCTACCTCGCGCAGGAACCCTCGATCTTCCGCAAGCTGACGGTCGAGGAGAATGTCCTCGCCATCCTCGAGACCCTGCCGCTCACCCGCCGGGAGCGCCGGGAGCGCTGCGAGGCGCTGCTCGCCGACCTGGACCTCCTGCGCCTCGCGAAGCAGAAGGCCTACACGCTTTCCGGCGGCGAGCGCCGCAAGCTGGAGATCACGCGGGCGATGGTGCGCGACCCGGCGATCCTGATGCTCGACGAGCCGTTCGCCGGCGTCGACCCGCTTTCCGTCATCGAACTGCAGAACATCATCCGGAAACTTCAGCAGAAGGGGCTCGGAATCATCATCACCGACCATAACGTCCGCGAGACGCTCTCCGTCGTCAACCGGGCCTATCTGCTCTACAACAAGTCGGGCGGCGGCGAGATTATGGCGGAGGGCACGAGCGAGTTCTTGATAAACGATCCCGAAGTGCGTAAACTATATCTCGGCGAGGACTTCCATATGTAGCCGGTCCGGAGACAACGGAAGTCCGGAAAGCCCCGGCCGGAGCGCGGGCCCCGGCGGACCGGGCCGGACACTCGCCGAAACATCAACCCTCCCGAACGAAAGGACATGATATGAGCATTGATGTCACCGTACGCCATTTCGAACTGAGCGAGAAGCTTTGCGCGTCGACGCGCGAGAAATCCCAGAAACTTCAGTCGGAGTTCCCCGCCATCGAGAGTGTCCGCACCGTGTGGGACATGGACGGCGCCTTCTACCTCCTCGCGACCGAGGTGCAGGGCAAGGGGTGCGATGTCGCGGCCTGCTCGCGCGGCACCGACGCCGTCGCGGCGCTCAACGAGGATTTCGACAAAGTCCGGCTTCAGTTGCGCAAGCTCGCGGACAAGCGCGCCGCGAGGTAGTCCGTGAACGAGGGCGATCCACAGGCCAACGTGCTCACGGGCGCGGAACTCTGCCGCGCGACGCTGACGGTCGAGGACTTCCTCTCGAACGGCGGCGAGCCCCTGCAGACCCGCCTCGTCGCGGGCGCCTCCGGCCGCCGTAACCTCATTCCCGAGGGCGCGTTCAACCGTCCGGGCCTGGCGCTCGCCGGGTTCCGGACGTATTTCGCCGCTCGCCGGGTCCAGGTCCTCGGCTACCACGAGTGGGCCTACCTCGGAAGCCTGGGGGCGGAGGACCGCAAGGCGCGGCTCGAGGCGGTCTTCGCGGAGAATGTTCCCGCTGTCATCGTCTGCCGCGGTCTCGACCTCGGCGAGATGCCCGAGCTCGTCCCGCTGGCCGACGCCTATCGGACGCCTCTTCTCGTGACGCCGATGGTGACGCACGAGTTCATCAACGCGGCGACGCTCATCATCGAGAGCCTGTCGAGCCCCTACCGGATTGTCCACGGCACGATGATCGAAGTCCACGGGGAGGGCGTGCTCCTCTGCGGCGAGGCCGGCATCGGCAAGAGCGAGACGGCGCTCGGACTCATCCGGCGCGGCCACGCGCTTGTCGCGGACGACACCACGAAGCTCTGGCGCGAGCGGACGGGCCGCATCATGGCGGCCTCCGTTCCCCCGATCCAGAACCTCATGGACATCCGCGGCGTCGGCATCATCAACATCCGCGAGATCTACGGCATCACGGCCGTCCGCGGCGAGAAGCAGCTCGCGCTCGTCATCCGCCTCGAGCGGATGGACGACGCGATGAAAAGCGTCGACCGGACGGGTTTCAACTCGGAGACCTGCGATGTCTGCGGCATCCGGATTCCGTTTCTGCGGATTCCGGTGGGTCCCGGACGCGATATGGCCAACATCGTCGAGACGGCGGTGTGCGAGTTCAAGCTCCGGGCGACCGGCATCAACGCCGTCCAAGACCTTGAGAAACGCATGATCGAGCGGAATACGCGCCGTCCGGACCGGCCGGACAGGGCGCCGTAATGTCATTTTTAGGAGAGAACCCATGGTTCGTGAAATTGAGCTTTTGAACAAATTCGGTATGCACGTCCGCCCGGCGGGAGCTTTGGCGAAACTGTGCCAGAACTTCGAATCGGAAATCACCGTCGAGAAAGACGGTCATGCGGTCTCCGGCAAGAGCGTGCTCGGACTGATGACGCTGGAGGCCCCGTGCGGCACTATCCTCCGCGTCACGGCAGAGGGCCCCGACGAGGCGGACGCGCTGACCGCGATCGAGGAGCTGTTCGCCAACCGTTTCGGCGTGTTGGACGACTAGTCATGGGCACGGACGACGTGCAGTTGGACCGGGACGCCGTCGCGCGTTGCCTGACGGCGGTCGCGGGCGCCCGGGTGTTGGTCATCGGCGACGTGATGCTCGACCGCTACATCATGGGCGACGCGTCGCGTCTCTCGCCCGAGGCTCCGGTCCCCGTGGTGAAGGTCTCCCGCCAGACCCATGTCGCCGGCGGCGCGGCGAATGTCGCGCTCAATCTCCGCGCGCTGGGGGCCCGGGTGGCCCTGTTCGGCGCGCTGGGTCCGGACGAGGGCGGCGCTGCGCTGCGCGCGCTGCTCGACCGCGCCGGCGTCCGGCTGGTCGAGGGAAGCGTCCGCGAGGGATGCCCCACCATCTTGAAGACGCGCGTCCTCTGTCGGCGGCAGCAGGTCTGCCGGCTCGACATCGAGG
>JAZUKQ010000349.1:0-4457 GCA_045643325.1 Kiritimatiellia bacterium
CCTCCCCAAGCCCCTCCGGCGTTTCGCTGGGCGAAACCGGGGGCTGCGCCCCCTGGCCCCTGGGCGATGGGTGCGCAATGCGAAGCGGTCGCGGGAAGGGCGGTGCACTGGTTCTGTGCCGTGGCGTGCTCGCCACGGCACTGCCGTCCGCTCGCCGCGCTTCCATCGCCCCTCTCTTCGGAATCGACAGTACTCCATCCGCGCTCCGGCGGGGTTGGGAGCGGGAAGGGGCGGCAGCCCTTTCCCGCAACCGATTTCTATCCGAATTTCACGAGATGCGTATCAACGTAGTCCTTCACGGCCTCTTCGAGGGAGCGGAACGGAACGTCGCACCCCGCCGCGCGGAGTTTGCCCATCTCGGCTTCGGTATGGTACTGGTACTTGCCCTTGAGTTTCTCGGGCATGTCGATGAAATCGATGTGCGGCTCCTTGCCGCAGGCGGCGAAGAGCGCGTTCGCGAGATCGACCCAGGTCCGCGCCTTGCCGGTGCCGCAGTTGAAAACGCCGCCCACCTCGGGATGGTCGCCAAGCCAGACCGTGATGGCCGCGGCGTCCTTCACGTAAACGAAGTCGCGGTCCTGGCAGCCGTCGGCATAGTCCGGACGGTGCGAGCGGAAGAGCTGGAGGCGGCCCGTCTCCAGAATCTGCGTATACGCCTTGTGGACCAGCGAGCGCATGTCGCCCTTGTGGTCCTCGCCGGGACCGTAGACGTTGAAGAACTTGAAGCCGACGATTTTCGGCAGGACGCCGCGGTCCATCGCCCAGAGGTCGAACTTCTGCTTCGACCAGCCGTAGAGGTTGAGGGGCCGGAGTTGGCGGGTCACACCGTCGTCGGAGTCGTCGTAGCCGAACGCTCCGTCGCCGTAGGTCGCGGCGGACGAGGCATAGAGGAAGCGCGTCCCGTGCTCGAGCGACCACAGGCAGAGTTCCTGGGTGCAGAGCGTGTTGTTGTCGTTGAGATACGCCTGATCCGTCTCCGTGGTGGAGGAGCAGGCGCCGAGGTGGAAAAGTGTCTCCGGCGCTTCGATCTTCCCCTCGCGGACGGCGGCCCGGAACGCGTCTTTCTCCAGATAGTCCGCGAAGGCCGTCCGGTCGAGATTCGCCTGTTTGGCGGGATGGTTGAGGTGGTCGACGACGAGGATGTCCGTGATGCCGCGGGCGTTGAGGGCGCCGACGACGTTCGAGCCGATGAGACCGGCGCCGCCGGTGACGATAAAGCGGTGTTTCATATCGAGAGAAGATGGATGCGGAAAAACGGGATAAGTATACCGGAAAGGAAAGGGATTGTGAAATCGGACATTCCCCATAATTTTTAACGTGATGGAGCGCGAAAGCTCGAAAACAGGGCTTTTGCGCAATGGCTCGAGTGGAAGGTGGCTTTCTTTGTTCGGATTCCGCAGCCCCGGGGTTGGACGCACATTCAATAAAGAAGGGAATTTCGGAGTTCAGAAGTCCGGCCGGTCGACCAACGTGCCAACCACGGCCCCCTCGAGGGGGCTGCCGCTTCAGCGGCTGGGGGAGTACACCGTGCGCGGCAAAGGGACGGCGCGGCTTTCGGGCGGAGCCCGGCCCCCTCCGCGAGGGGGCTGCCGGCGAGCCGACTGGGGGTATTTTTCCGAGCACTTGCGGCAACACCCACCGGCGCTGCGCGCCACCTCCCTCGAGGGATGCGCCTGCGGCGGGCGGCGGTCGCGAGCCCCAAAGAGGCGCGGAGGCGATGACTCGGAGCTTGCTCCGGCCCCCTCCGCGAGGGGGCTGCCGCTTGCGGCTGGGGGAGTACACCGTGCGCAGCCTCAGCAGCCTCAGCAGCCCTAGCGGCTTAGCGTGAGATGATTCCACGCAGGATGGGTGGCGGAGAAGGGGACAACTGGGGGAGTACACCGGGCGCGGCAAAGGGACGGCGCGGCGACCGGGATCTCTCCGGCCCCTCTGTTTTTTTTGTATAATGACGCGAAACGTTTCCCATGCGCCCCATCGCCCACATTGTCTCCCCCCTGCAGTCGAAGTTCGGCATCCCCCGCCAGAGCGGCCTCGTTCCGGAACTCCGCGCGACGGTCGTTTTCGAGCCGCCTTTCCGCAATCCGGACGCCCTCCGCGGCTTGGACGGCTTTTCCCACCTTTGGCTTCTCTGGGACTTCTCCGAATCTCCCCACGACCCGGAGCGATGGTCTCCGACGGTCCGTCCGCCCCGGCTCGGCGGCAATGTCCGGCTCGGCGTGTTCGCCACCCGGTCGCCCTTCCGTCCGAATCCGGTCGGGCTCTCCTGCGTCCGGCTGCTCTCGGTCGACCGCGACACCCCCGACGGTCCGGTCCTCCGCGTCGGGGGCGCGGATCTGCTCGACGGAACGCCCGTCTACGACATCAAGCCCTATCTTCCCTACGCGGACGCCGTGCCGGACGCCGCGGCCGGCTTCGCCCCCGCCCCTCCGCCCCCGTCGCTGAAGGTCGAGGCGCCTCCGGAACTCCTCTCCCGGATTCCGGACGCCGACCGTCCCGCGCTGCTCCGGATTCTCGAACTCGACCCGCGGCCGGCCTACCAGCGCGCGCCAAAAGACGGCTCCCGGCCCGATACCTCTCTGCCGGAAGCGGACCAGGACTCTCCGCGCGTCTACGCGTTCTCGTATTCCGGGCATACCGTGCGCTTCGCCGTGGACGGGTCCGTCCTCCGCGTTCTCGGCGTGGAGCCGATGCGGGGACCGTGAGGCCCGGCAAGGAGACGCGGCCGCGGCGTCGTCGGGGGCTTGGGCGAAAGGACTCGGAGAAAGGACGAATCCGCCCCTTCTTCGGTCACCGGACTGGTTCTGGGCGCGGCATTATGGTATGATTCCGCCATCTTCCCAACGGATTTTCACCATGGAATATCCCTTCTTCATCTCCAGCCTCCCGACGCTGAAACCGGGCGAGGTTCCGGACTGGTCTCCCGACCGATTTTTGGACGAGGCCCGCCGGAATCTTTCCCCGGGGGACCTCGCCGCGCTCGAGGCCCTCGCGGACGGCGCGCCGTCCGACGCCCCCTTCGTCGCGGCCTACCGCGCGTTCGACACGCAGCTTCGCAACGCTTGCGCGCGTATCCGCGCGGCGCGCCTCGGAACCGACGCGAGGCCCTACCTCCGCGAGGAGGCGGGCGACGCCCCGTTCGACGCCTCGCTCGAGGCCCGTGTCCGCGCCGTCTTTCAGAGCGCCGCGAATCCTCTCGTCCGCGAGGACGGTCTCGCCGCGCTCCGCTCCGAGGCCGCCGAGGCCCTCGCCGGGGAAAGCCCCTTCGGCGTCGGCGCCGTCCTCTCGTACTTCGTCCGGCTCCGTCTCGCCTGGTCCGTCGCGGACCGGTCCGCCGAGGCGGGAAGAAAACGGCTGGAGAAAGCCGTCTCCGAGGCGACGGTCGGTCTGTCCGTCAAGGATTCTTCCCCGCTCTGATTTCTAACCCACGTCCCATTTTTCGCTTTCCATGACTCACGCCAAAGGTATCATCACCACCGTCAACAGCAACCTCATCTCGGTCGCGTTCGAGGGCGCGGTCGCGCTCAACGAGGTCGGATACGCCCGGCTCGGCGACCTCCGCCTCATGTGCGAGATCGTCCGCATCCGCGGCCGCGTCGCCGACATGCAGGTGTTCGAGGACACGACCGGCCTCCGCGCCGGCGACGAGGTCGAGTTCACCGGCGACCTCCTCTCCGTGGAACTCGGGCCGGGCCTTCTCAAGCAGATTTTCGACGGACTTCAGAACCCGCTTCCGAAACTCGCCGAGCAGTGCGGCTTTTTCCTCCAGCGCGGCACCTACCTCGAGTCCCTTCCCCGCGACGTGAAATGGGCGTACACGCCCGTCGCGAAGGTCGGCGACACCGTCCGCGCCGGCGACACCGTGGGTACCGTCCCCGAGGGGATGTTCACGCACCGCGTCATGGCGCCGTTCGGCCTGAAAGGCGCCTGGGAGGTCGTGTGGGCGGCCTCGGCGGGCGACTATACCGTGACCGACACCGTCGCGCGGCTCCGCGGCGCGGACGGCGCGGAGACCGAGGTCCGCCTCATGCAGCGCTGGCCCGTGAAGGTCCCCATCTCCTGCTATGCCGAGCGGCTCCGCCCCGATACCACGATGTGCACGAAGACCCGCTCCATCGACACGTTCTTCCCGGTCGCGCTCGGCGGCACGTTCTGCATCCCGGGCCCGTTCGGCGCGGGCAAGACCGTCCTCCAGCAGACGACGAGCAAGCACGCGGACGTCGATATCGTCATCTACGCGGCGTGCGGCGAGCGCGCGGGCGAGGTGGTCGAGATAAGTCGGAGGCCAAGCGGGCTTAGGAAGACAAAGTTGGTCTGCAACTCCCTGGCTCACAGAACGACATGGCAAACGATCCGACACCGGGCAAGACCGTCCTCCAGCACACGACGAGCAAGCACGCGGACGTCGATATCGTCATCTACGCGGCGTGCGGCGAGCGCGCGGGCGAGGTGGTCGAGAT
>JAZUKQ010000350.1:0-4337 GCA_045643325.1 Kiritimatiellia bacterium
AAGACGGTGACAGTGACGCCGAAGGCGCTCACCGAGGACTACGTCTGGCTGGTGCTGCCGTCCGAGGACTACGTGTACGACGGCACGGCCAAGGAGCCGGAAGGCGCGTGCGCCGACGGCGAGCCGAGCCTCATCACGGACACCGATTTCACGATGTCCTACGCGAACAACGTGAACGCGGGCACGGCGACGGCGACGTTCACCGGCAAGAACAACTACACGGGCACGGTGACGGAGGATTTCGAGATTCTTCCCGGTAAAATCCGCTATGTGGCGGAAGGAGCCTCGGGTACCTACAATGGCACGGGCTACGGCATCGGCGTCACGGTGTCCGCTCCGGCGACGGGGGCTGTCATCCGCTATGCGAAGTCGGCCACCGGTCCGTGGAGCGAGACGCCCGTTTCCACGGTGAATGTCAGCGACAGCGGCGCCGTCTACTTCGAGATTTCGGCTCCGAACTATCAGACGGTGACGAACAGCGCAACCGTGACAGTGACTCCGAAGAAACTGACCGGCGACTATGTTTGGTTGGAGTTGCCCGCGGGCGGGTATGTCTATGACGGGAAGGCAAAGACGCCTTCGGCGGCCTGTTCCGATGGCACTCCTTCCATCATCACGCCGGACGATTTCACGGTTTCCTACAAGGACAACACGAAAATCGGCACGGCCAGCGCGGTCTTCACCGGGCGGAACAACTATACGGGGACCGTGACGGAATCCTTTGCCATCGCGGAACCGGCCGAGAAGAGCACGGCCGATCTTTCGGCGAGCATCGCCTGGGCCTACCTCAGGGCGACAGGCACGTATTTCGCCCAGATCCGTGTAACCTGCACGGGCGGTTTGCGTTCGGGGATCGCCAACCTCCGTTTCGCGTTCGCGGACCGCGTCGGCGCGGACGGCGTGACCGAGGCGGCTTTGTGGTCGACGCAGTCGCGCGCGGCGCTGTCCCGCACGGAGGCGTTCTCGGGAAGCGTCTACCGCGTGGTTCCGTTGGACGCCTCGAAAATCGTGGCTGAGAACCAGACCGCCGTCTTCGGAGTCCAGAATCTCTCGGCAAGCACCATTCCGGTCGGCGAACGCACCATCGAGATGTTCGTCCATCGCCGCACGGTGCCTGAAGTCGGCAACGAGGGCGCGGCCAAGGTCGGCGATTTCGTCGGATATCTCTGCTGGACCTCCAACGGGGAGACGAAGGCCATTCCGCTGGTCGCGGGGACGTCCTCCGTCGCGGCTCCGATCCGCGCGATGCGCGCCTTCGCGGCGCCGGTCTCGCTTCCGGCGTTGGACACGTCGCTGGCTCTGGGCGTGCCGCTGGATCCGTCCTCGGACCCCTCGTGCCGGATTACGTCCTTCTCCATGGACGACGGCCGGATGAGCGGCGCCGTGGAAGTCGGAACCGTCGCCCGGAGCGGCGCGGAGACCAAGGGCGCCCTCGGCGGAAACGCCCGCGTCGTCCTGCTTGGCGCGGAATCCCTGGATGGCGCTTTCCGTTCTGTCGCGTCCATGGTCGTCGCCTCGGACGGATCCTTTTCGATCCCCATCCCTGCCGGATACGCCTTTTTCAGGGTCCGCGTCGATGTTGCCCAAGTGGTGAAATAATCAAACAAGCATTCTGAGAACTGATCCATGAAAACCACACTTCCCTCCTTTCTTTTCCTTGGTCTTTCCGCCGGCGTCGCCGCCGTGGTGTCGGCGGAGGAGCCCCTTCCCCAATCCCGGTCCTGGCGCTTCACGGCGGGCCCTGCCGTGAACTTCGGGGTCCGTGCCGACATCACGGTTTCCCCGGCCCATGCGGCGTCCCTTTTCTCGAAGAGCACCGCGCCCACGGGGGCGTCGCGCGACAGCGCCCGCAGTTCGGGCGACGCGTTGAACCTCGGAACCGGGCGCGTCGACTTTCCGGACGGCGGCTTCATCGATCCGTCGGATTCCGCCGGGATCGCCGGCGAGACCTGGAACTGGTACATGCCGGCGGGGTCGTTGGACGCCGAGTACAAGGCCTCGTTCCTCAATCCGTATGCGGGAGGGTCCGTTTCGGAGTCCGCCCAGACGCTCCATGGCGAGGACGAGGCCGATCTTTCCGGATGGCAGGCGGAACTCGATCGCCGCCTCTGGGAGTCGGGGCGCTTCGGCGTGGACCTGGGGCTGGCGTTCTCCTATACTTGGAAGGACGATTTCTTCCAGACGTCGGGCGTCGTCGGAACCCGGACGGTGCGGACGGAGTCCGGAACGTACGTGACGGACGTCGCGTTCAACCAGGAGCTTCTGTCGGACCCCTGGGGACAGAATCCTGACGGCTCGTGGGGTTCGGGGTCGTTCGACGGTCCCGGCATGGTTCTGGAGGACGGCGATGTCTCGGTGACGCATCACTGGAGCGATGAGAAGCGCTCATCGCGGAGCGAGACGCTCACGATGACCGCGAGCGGCGACTACCGGGACATTGAGGCGATGCTGCTGGCGCGCCCGTACTTCGATGTGGCGGAGTGGCTCCGGGTGCAGGCCGTGCTGGGCGTGGCCGTCTCCCGCGCGGACCTCGACTTCGATGTCACGGGCCAGTGCGCGGGGCGGGTGTACGCGAAGAGCGAGTCGTTCGACGACTGCGATGTCTACGGCATCGCCGGTCTGGGCGCGATGCTTCGCTACGACCGCTGGTGCCTCGGCGCGGACGCGCTCTACCGGTTCCTCGACGACGACATCGTCCTCGACGGGAGCGACATTCGCGGCACGGTCGAACGGGCCGACTGGATGGTTAAGGCGTATGGCGGCGTAGAATTCTAGCCGCCGGAAAAGAGCCTGCTTGTAACAAAACAGGGAACTCGCCGCTTGTTCCCATTTCCCAGAAGACTCCATGAAACACACATTGTCCTTCCTCTCTTGACTTCTTGCAACCTCCGTCGTGCTGTACTCCGCCGACCCGGGTGGTACGCCCGGTCTCGTCAAGGCCGTCTTCACGGGCAGCGCGTTCGACACGACGGACGATGTCGCGGCGAATGCGCTCGGGTACACGATCGTGCCGGAGGAGATGTACGCATCGTCGCTTCCGGAGAAGACGGCGGTCGCCTGGGCCGGGTACATGCGGATGACCGGCGGGGTGACGTACAACTTCAAGGGGAACTACGACGACTACGTCGCCGTGAAGATCGACAACAGCTGGATCGTGTCCCAGGGAAGCGGGGGAGAGCGGTCGGGGTCGTACACGCCGGCGTCGACGGACTGGTACAGGATCGAGTTCCGCGTCGGCAACAACGGCGGTTCGGGCGACATCCAGAATTCGTCCCAATACGGCATTCTCTGGAACACGGCTGGCGACGCGGCGTGGCGGAAGGTGATGGACAAGGGCGACGGAGCCCTTTTCAAGACGGGCAGGACCGGGCTGCAGAATGTGCAGACGCGGGGTATGCCGTTTGTCCTCTCGTCGAAGATGCGGACGAGTGACAAGACGATCATGGACATCACCTATATCGTTGCGTCGCCCAAGACAACGGCGAACGTGCGGGCGCTGGCGTTCCAGGACGGCGAGCGGAGTTTCTGGAAAGTGCATGTTCCCAAAACGTTTGTCAACGACGAAAACGGAAACCCCGTCCGCGCTTCCATCCCTTCGGGAAAGATGATATACTGTTCTTTTCTCGAAAGATCCCCCAACGTATGGCCTGCATCGTCATCGACATCGGAAACACATCGACCAGTATCGGCCGGTACGAGAACGGAACGGTCTCCGCCGTTTCCGCCGTGCGCGGCGGGATGAGCGCGCGCCCGGAGCGGGTCGACGCCGCTCTCGCGGAGGCGGGGGCGCGGGGGGCGGACTGCGCCGTCCTGGCCTCCGTCGTCCCGGTCGCCACGCCCCACTGGCGCTGGCTGCTCAAGCGGCTGTACAACCTCGAGACGATGGTCCTCGACTACCGGACCCCGATGCCGATCCGCATCCGCTATCCGAAGCCTGAGACAATCGGCGCCGACCGGCTCGCGGACGCCTGCGGCGCTGCGGTGCGCCACGGCGGCCCCGCCATCATCGCGGATTTCGGAACCGCGCTCACGTTCGACGTCCTGACGGCGGACCGCGAGTACGTCGGCGGCATCATCGCCCCCGGCCTGCCGCTCATGACCTCGTATATGCACGAGAAGACGGCCCAGCTCCCCGAAATCGATCTTCAGGGCGACATCGAGCCGGTCGGGACGAGCACCGAGAACGCGATGCGGATCGGCGCGCTGGTCGGCCACCGCGGCATGGTCCGCGAGATGACCGAGTTCCTGAAGCGGACCACGGGGGAGGGCGCCATACTCTGCGCCACGGGCGGCTACGCGCGCTGGGCGCTCGAGGACGCCGGCATGGGATACCTCAT
>JAZUKQ010000351.1:0-5503 GCA_045643325.1 Kiritimatiellia bacterium
AGGGCCACAAGGCCGGCGCCGACTCCGTCCGCACCATCCTCACCGCCGCGTGCAGGGCGGGCGTCAAGTACGTCACGCTCTACGCCTTCAGCGTCGAGAACTGGAAGCGTCCCCAGGCCGAGGTGAGCGGGCTCATGTCGCTCCTCCGGACGTTCCTCTCCCAGTACGAGACGCTGCTCCACGAGAACCGGACGCGGCTCCGCGTGCTCGGCCGCCGCTCCGACCTTCCCTTCCTCGTGGACCAGGCGCTCAAGGCCGCCGAGCGCGCCACCGAGAAATACACCGAGCGGACGCTCGTCCTCGCGCTCAGCTACGGCGGGCGCACCGAGCTCGCCAACGCCGCGCGGGAGATCGCAGAACTCGCCGCGAAGGGGAAACTCGACCCCAAGGACATCACCGAGGAGACGGTCTCGGAGCATCTCTATCTTCCGGAGATTCCCGACCCCGACCTCGTCATCCGCACGAGCGGCGAGATGCGTCTCTCCAACTTCCTTCTCTGGCAGTGCGCCTACGCGGAGCTCTACGTGACGCCCGTCCTCTGGCCCGATTTCCGCGAGAAGGAGTTCGCCGAGGCCCTCGAGGCCTACTCCCGCCGCTCCCGCCGGTTCGGCGGCGTGGAACCCGTCAAGGCCTGAGCCCCCGTTTCTCAACCGCGGAAGCCGAGAGCGTCACGCGCCCGGTACGGGAGATGCGGCGTCCCGCCGCGCTTTTTCCGTTTCGGTTCCGGACGCGCTGAATACGCGGCGCGCTACTGTCCCGCCGAGGCGAAAAGCCGGAAGCCGAGAAAGTTGCACCGAACGCCCGGAACGCACATGCTCGGATAGTTCCATGCGCAGCAGTCCGCGTCGTCATCCCACCAGCCGCCGCCGCGGTTCACGCGGTAGCGGCCGATGTCTGTGCTCGTCCATTCCCACACGTTGCCGTGCATGTCGTATAACCCGAAGGCGTTGGGCTGCTTCTGCCCGACAGAATGCGTTGTATGACCGCTTCTGACCCCGTACCAGGCGACACGCTTCAACGTATCCTCCGTGATGTCCGTCCCGTCGGACAGTTTGCAGTAGTCGCCCGTGCTTCCGGCACGGCACGCATGCTCCCACTCCTCCGCGGTCGGAAGACGGAATACAAGACCGGACGCCCTCGCTTCGGGAGTCGCGTTGAGTTTCTCCAGAAACGTCTGGCAGTCATTCCACGACACGTTTTCCACCGGACGGTCCGCGCCCAAAAACTCCGACGGATTCGTTCCCATGACGGCTTCCCACAGAGCCTGCGTCGCCTCGTACCTGCATGCCTTGTACGGCTGGCCGGGGATGTCCACCATGTCGGAAATCAATTTTCCGACGGGATTCCCTGAAACAGGATCCTTCGCCCCTGCGATCGGTGTCTCCGGTCGGAGGCATCCGATGACAAACGCCGTCAGCGCGACAGACAAGACACTTTTCAATATGCTCGGAATGTGTCTCATTTCCTTGTCCATATCCACTTGTTTCCGTCGGTTCCAAGTCTACCACGGAATCCACGGACGCATCAAGGGAGTCCCCAAAGTCCGAAGGTTGAAGCCGCCCCTCCGCCCCATACCGCCCCCTCCGCCCCCGGGAAGCCGCAAGATAAGCCGCCGCCCGCATCTCCCGGAACTTCCTCTGGTTGCCATTTCACGCGGATTCGACTATACTTTCGGACAAGACGCGCCCCGCGCGCCGTGTTTCTGCTTTCCGTCTCTCCCCACCCTGTCATGGATATCGACGTCGCCCGCATCTGCCAACTCGCCAACATCGCCCTCGACCCCGCGGAACTCCCCGTTTTCCAGGCCCAGATGGCCAAAATTGTCGGCTATGTCCAGAAAATCTCCGAACTGGACGTCTCCGGCATCGAGCCCACCCTCTACGGCCAGCCCGTCCACAATGTCTTCCGCGAGGACAAGGTCGCCCCCTGGGCCCCCGGGACCGAGGCCGCTCTCGCCAACGCCCCCGCCGAGGCCAATCGGGAGTTCGTTGTCCCGAAAGTCGTGGAATAGATGCCGGCCGGACCGTCCGTCCGCCCCCCCCCGTATAGCCCGCCTTCCCGCTCCATGCGATTTCTCATCCTCGGCGCCGGTCCCGCCGGCCTCGCCTTCGCCACCCGCCTTCTCGACCGCGGCGTCTCGGACTTCCTCGTCCTGGACCGAGCCCCCGAGGCCGGCGGCCTCTGCCGCTCGGCGCGTGTCGACGGCGCGCCCCTCGACATCGGCGGCGGCCACATCCTCGACGTCCGGCGGCCCGCCGTCACGGAGCTCGCGTTCCGCTTCCTCCCCGAGGCCGAGTGGAACCTCTTCAAGCGCGACTCGAAAATCGCCATCCACGGCATGTTCATGCACTCCCCCATCGAGGCGAACATCTGGGAGCTTCCGAAAGAGGTTCAGGACCGCTATCTCGCCGACATCGCCGCCGCCGGCTGCAACACGGGCGTCCCCAAGCCGGAACGCTTCGTCGACTGGATCGAGTGGAAACTCGGCGCCTCCATCGCCCGCGACTACATGCTTCCCTACAACCGGAAGATGTTCGGCGACAACCTCGACGACCTCGGGACGTACTGGCTCGAGAAGCTCCCCAACGTCTCCTACAGCGAGACGCTCGAGTCCTGCCGCCTCCGCCGCGCCCTCGGAAGCCAGCCCGGACACACGCGGTTCTACTACCCGAAAGTCCACGGCTTCGGCGAGCTCTGGCGCCGCATGGGCGAGGCCCTCGGCGGCCGGCTCCGCCTCGACGTCCCCGTCACGTCGCTCGACGTCGGGACCCGGACCGTCAACGGCGAGTTCCGCGCCGACACGATCGTCTGCACCGTCCCCTGGACCTCCATCAAGACGTTCCGCGGCCTCCCCGACGGGCATCTCGCCCGCGTCGCCTCGCTCCGCCACACGTCCATCGACATCGACTATTTCCCGGAGAACCATCCGGACACCGCGCACTGGATCTACTACCCCGACGAGTCGCTCCCCTACCACCGCACGCTCCACCGCAACCGCTTCGCCCTCGGCTCGCGCGGCTACTGGACCGAGACCCGCTCGGAGCGCTCCAGGCCGTCGTCCTCGGCGTTTCCCCGCTTCCATACCGACTACGCCTACCCGCTCAACACCATCGGGAAGAACGAGGCCATGGCGGAGCTCCTCGGCTACCTCCGCCCCCGCGGCGTCCACGGCCTCGGCCGCTGGGGCGAGTGGCAGCACTTCAACGCGGACCTGACCGTCGAGCGCGCCCTCGCCCTCGCCGACTCGCTCGCCTGACGTCTCCTCCGCGGATTCCGGCGCGGCCCGTTCCCGTCCCATCTTCCCTCCGCCCGCCTCCATCATGTTTCTCACCCGCCCCTGGGCAACGCTTGTCTTAGGCATCGCGTTCTTCGCGGCGACGGTCCTCCCGCTCCTCGCGCTCGCGGTCACCGTCGGCCGCGGCGTCCCGCGCCGCGCTTTCCGGTGGATTCTTCCGGTCTGGCTCCTCCTCTCCGCGGTCCTCCTGCTCCATCCCCACGAGGACCTGTACACCTGGCTCGACACGCAGGGCTACCAGGGGCTCGCCCGGGAGTTCGCCGCCGGCGCCCCGCTTTACCGGACAGACTCCGGCCTCGCGGAGCTCCCCGCCGACGTCCGCACGAACTTCCTCCTCCAGGGATTCTGGGTCCCGGGCGGCACGCGGGACCTCTCGTGGCGCTTCGTCGGCTACCCCAACAATCCGGATTTTCTCGGCGAGTCGTTCCCGTACTTCTTCCCCTCGCTCCCGCTCGCCGCGTCCGTCCTCGGCCGGCTCGGCCTTCCCGTCTCCCTCTTCATGCCCATGGTCGGCTGTCTCTGGCTCTTCGTCTTCCTCGCCGGGCTTTTCCGGATTGAGGAGGGCCGGGGGCTCTGGACCGGGCTCTGCCTCCTCGTCGCGACCGCGGTCCCCGCCTTCTTCTTCCGCGGGTTCTACCCCGAGTCGCTCGGCGCGGCCATCGTCTCGTCCGTCCTCATGGCGCATCTCGTCCGGCGGGGCGTCTGCCCGGCCGGGACCGGGTTCCTCCTCGCCATGGTCCTCGCGGTCCACCGCTCCGTCGGCGTCGTGAGCCTCCCGCTTCTCCTCATCCTCGTCGCCTGCGAGGGGAGATGGCGCCAGACGTTCCGGTACGCCGCGGGCGCCGTGCTCGGGCTGGGCGCGGCCTGGATGGTCTCCCGCCATGTCCCGACCTACGGCGCCCTCATGAGCGGCGGCGGCTTCTCCATCAATAGGGCCATCTCCGTCGGCCTGCCCCTCCTCGTCGCCGGCATCGCCGCCTTCTGTCTGGTCAGCCACAGCCGGAAGGTCCGGGCCTTCCTCCAAAAGCCAGAGAACCGGCTCTCGATCTCCCTCTGCGCCGGCGCGCTCGCCGCGGCCGGGCTCCTTCTCGCCTACGCCGCGGCCCCGGCGTCCCGGGACGGCCTCCTCCAGCTCGGACCCGCGTTCCGGCTTCCCGCCCTCCTGCTCTTCGCCTGCGCCGCGCTCTGCGTGTTCCGTCCCGGCGTCCCGCTCGTCGCGCAGGGGACCGCCGCGCTCGTCCTCCTGTGCCTGTACGCGCCGTGCTCCGTCATCGGCGACCTCAACGTCGGAAAGACGGTCGGCCTCTGGACCTACCGCCGCATCGTCCCCTCCGTCCTCCTGCTCCTCCCCGTCCTCTCTCTCGGCCTCGCGCGGTTCCTCCGCGCCGCCGCCGCGCTCCGCGCCCCGCGCGCCGCCCGCCTCCCCGCGGTCCTCGGCCTCGCCTGTCTCGCCCTCGCGCTCTATAACCCCGTGAAGGACCCCGAGGCCTACTGGTTCCCGAACGGACGCGGCTCGCGCGCCGTCGCGGAGAATGTCCGCAAGGCGGTCCGGCCCGACCGCAATCTCGTCCTCTTCGACTACCTCCCCCACACGGCTCCGTTCGTGACCGACCTCTCCAACCGCGTCTTCGGCATCTCGAAATACGCGTGGAGCCCCGGGGTCTGCCTCGACTGGGCGCTGTCCCGGAAAAAGGCCGGCGAGAGCGTGCTTCTCGTCACCTCCCACCCCGACGTCCCCCCGCTCGAGGACGGGGTCCGGCTCAAACCCGTCGCCCGGTTGGAGCAGTCTTTCACCTCGGTCCACGCCAAACGCTTCTTCCCCGTCGCCCTCAAGGAAGAACCCTGCCTCGACATCGTCCTCGAGCCCGAACCGCTCCGCCCCGGCGAGTTCTGCGAGCAGGACAAGACGTTCGGCGAGAGCTTCCTCGGCCTCCGGGGCAGCTGGGGCGCGTGCCAGGACGACGGCCGCTGGGCCCGTCAGGGCGCCGGCGTCGTCGGCCCCGTCCCCGCCCCCGGCGGCGCCGTGGAGATGGAGCTCGACGTCTCCTGGTTCGCCCCGACGAACACCTGGACCTCGCAGGAACTCCTCGTCGTCACGCCCTGGGGCGCGACCAACGCCCCCGTCGCGGTTCCCGACGGCCGTTCCGGATGCCTCCGCGTTCCGATCGCGCGCCCCCCCTCCGCCCCCGCGGAACGACCCCTTACGGG
>JAZUKQ010000352.1:0-4885 GCA_045643325.1 Kiritimatiellia bacterium
CTCGGCTGCGCCATCTCCGAGGCGGTCGAGCGCGCGACGGGCACGCCGGGCTACCGCTACGTCCTCGGGTCCGTCCTCAACCAGGTCCTCCTCCACCAGAGCGTCATCGGTCTTGAGGCGTACAGCGCGTTCCACAAAATCGGCGTGAAGCCCGACATCATCATCGGCTGCGCCGGCGGCGGCTCGAACCTGGGGGGGCTCATCTCCCCGTTCATGGGCGAGAAGCTCCGCGGCGAGGCCGACTACCGTTTCATCGCCGTCGAGCCCGCCTCCTGTCCGAGCCTCACGCGCGGCCGCTACGCCTATGACTACTGCGACACCGGCCGCGTCTGTCCGCTCGCCAAGATGTACACGCTCGGGGCGGACTTCATCCCCAGCGCGAACCATGCCGGCGGTCTCCGCTATCACGGCATGTGCCCCATCCTCTCCGAGCTCTACGACGAGGGGCTCGTGGAGGCCGTGAGCGTCGAGCAGACAAAAGTCTTCGAGGCGGCGCAGTTCTTTGCCCGCGTCGAGGGCTGGCTTCCCGCCCCCGAGTCCAGCCACGCGATCCGCGCGGCGATGGACGAGGCGCTCCGCTGCAAGGAGACCGGCGAGGCCAAGACCATTCTTTTCGGCCTCACCGGAACGGGGTATTTCGACATGGTCTCGTACGGGAAGTTCAACGACGGGAAGATGTCCGACTACATCCCGACCGACGACGAGCTTGAGGCGAGTTTCGCCAAGCTTCCCCGTGTCTGACGGCGCGCGGGGCCGCCGCGAGGCGGGAAGACGCGGCGTTTTGCCGCGCCTTCCGTGAAAAAAGGGGCTTGCTTTTCGCCCCCGATTCTTGTACACTCTCCCGCGACATTCACGAAAAAGGATTTGTTTTAAGGAATTCACCACCATGAGTCAGATCGACACCGTTGCGATCCGCAATCAGTTTCAGCGTCATGAGAAGGACACCGGATCCTCCGAAGTCCAGATCGCCCTTCTCACGAAGCGCATCGAGCACCTCACCGAGCACCTCAAGGCGAACAAGAAGGACCACTCCTCCCGTTTCGGCCTCATCAAGATGGTCAACGCCCGCCGGAAGCTGCTCGACTATCTGAAGCGCACCGACGAGCCCCGCTATCAGTCCGTCATCAAGGAACTGAGCCTCCGCCGCTAGTTTTTTGTCCTATCCTCCTTCCCGGGAGGTGCGGATTCCCCGAAAGCCCGTGCCTCGACTTTTTCGAGCGCGGGCTTTCCGTTTATCCGGATACCGCGTGACGGGAGCATTGTACCTTCGCATCCTGTTTCAGTTCGGCCAGATTTCCGGCTAGGCGCAATCCCTATTTTCGAAAACCAAAGAAAAGGAAAAAGAAATGCAGAATACCGTCTCTGTCTCCACCCAAATCGGTGGAAAGACGCTTACCCTCGAGACCGGGCTTCTCGCCCGTCAGGCCGCCGGCGCCGTCATGGCGTATCTCGACGATACCGCCGTCCTCTCCGCCGTCACCAACACCAACGAGCCCCGCGAGGGCATCGACTATTTCCCCCTGCAGGTCGAATACCGCGAGAAGGCCTACGCCTCCGGCAAGTTCCCCGGCGGCTTCTTCAAGCGCGAGGGCCGTCCCGCCGAGAAGGAGATTCTCACCGCCCGCGTGACCGACCGCCCGATCCGCCCGCTCTTCCCGGACGGCTACCATAACGACGTCCAGATCGTCAACACGCTCATGTCGAGCGACCAGCAGCAGGAGCCCGACGCCCTCAGCGTCATCGCCGCCTCCGCCGCCCTCCACATCTCCGAGGTCCCCTTCATGGGCCCGATCGGCGCCGTCCGCGTCGGCCGCATCAACGGCCAGTTCGTCTGGAACCCCTCCCAGAAAGAGCGCGCCCAGAGCGACATCGACCTCCTCTACAGCGGCACGATCGACAAGTTCCTCATGATGGAGGGCTCCGCCCAGGAGATTTCCGAGGCGGATTTCCTCGCCGCCATGAAGTTCGGCCAGGAGGCCGTCGTCAAGATTGTCGAGCTCCAGAAGGAGCTCCGCGCCAAGCTCGGCAAGCCCGAGAAGGTCATCGCCGACGGCAACGAGTGTGATCCCGAGCTGCTCGCCGCCGCGAAAGAGCTCGTCGGAGACCGCTTCGCCACGACGCTCCTCATCCCCGGCAAGCTCGAGCGTCAGGACGCCGTCGAGGTCCTCAAGAAGGAACTCAAGGAGAAGCTTCTCGAGAAGTTCCCCGAGATGTCCGACGAGGCCTTCCGCGCGATGGCCGACGTCCTTGAGATCAAGACCGTCCGTTCCAACGTCCTCAACCTCGGCAAGCGCATCGACGGCCGCGCCCGCACGCAGATCCGTCCGCTCGCCGCCCAGGTCCACGTCCTTCCCCGTCCCCACGGCTCCGCCGTCTTCCAGCGCGGCGAGACGCAGGCGATGGGCATCGTTACCCTCGGCACGGACGACGACGCGCAGGAGATCGACGCGCTCACCGGCGGCGCGACCGCCAAGCGCTTCATGCTCCACTACAACTTCCCGCCGTACTGCGTCGGCGAGGTCGGCCGCCTCGGCTCGACCGGCCGCCGCGAGATCGGCCACGGCAACCTCGCCGAGCGCTCCCTCGCCCCCGTCCTTCCGAAGGACTTCCCCTACACCGTCCGCATCGTCTCCGAGGTCACGGGCTCCAACGGCTCCTCCTCGATGGCGTCGATCTGCGTCGGCACCCTCGCCCTGATGGACGCCGGCGTGCCCATCACCGCCCCGGTGGCGGGCATCTCCTGCGCCCTCTCCCCTGACGACACCGGCAAGTCCGTCCTCGTGACCGACGACCTCTCCGTTGCGAACCACTACGGCGACAAGGACTTCAAGGTCGGCGGCACCCGCAAGGGCATCACCGGCTTCCAGGTCGACCTCAAGATCCGCGGCCTCACCTGGGACCAGGTCGAGCAGGCTCTCGCGCAGACCCGCGCCGGCCGCCTTGAGATCCTCGACTACATCGAGAGCGTGATTCCCGCTCCCCGCGCCGAGCTCTCCCCGTACGCCCCGCAGATCACGAAGGCGCACATCAACCCCGAGAAGATCGGCGCCCTCATCGGCCCCGGCGGAAAGAACATCCGCGCCATCACGGCCCTTTCCGGCGCCAAGATCGACATCGCCGAGGACGATTCCGGCGACATCTCCATCTTCGCGACCTCCAAGGAGTCGCTCGACTGCGCGCTCCGCGAGATCAACAAGTGCTGCGCCGAGCCCGAGGAGGGCGTCCTCTACGAGGGCACCGTCACGGGCGTCAAGGAGTTCGGCGCGTTTGTCGAGATTCTCCCCGGCATCGACGGCCTCTGCCACATCTCCGAGCTCGCCGACTACCGCGTGAAGTCCACCGAGGACATCTGCAAGGTCGGCGACAAGATGTGGGTCAAGTGCCTCGCCGTCGACGAGCGCGGCCGCATCAAGCTCTCCCGCCGCGCCGCCCTCGCGGAGATGGCCGCGAAGGAGAACGCGTAGCCCCGCGGACGGCTGTCTTTGGACGGCCCGCTCCGCCGACGCCCCCGGTCGAAAGGCCGGGGGCTTTCTGTTTAACGGCGGCCCGCTCCGGAAGTCCGGCGCGGTTGAATTTCCCGTCCCCGAATGCTATCCTGTCGCCGAGACGCCGCGCGGCGGTTTCCCGCGCGGCCCGGCGGAATGGGAAAAGCATGGATTTCTACACGATTGTACGGACGGAGCATTTGAACGGCTTCAACTACCTTTTCGGCGGCGTCTTCGGGAGGCACTGGGGCGGGCGGCGGTCGCGAGGCCCAAAGAGGCGCGGGGGCGATGGCTCGGAGCTGCTCCGGCCCCCTCCGCGAGGGGGCTGGCGCCGCAGGCGACTGGGGGAGTACACCGTGCGCCGCAAAGGTACGGCGCGGCGATCGGGCGAGCCCGGCCCCATGAAGGGGGCTGCCGCTTAGCGACTGGGGGTGTTTTGGTTTGGAAACGCCCGAGGACCGGCTCCTCTTTTCCCTTTCCGTCCTCCGTTTCCATCGTGGGAGGTTTGTGCTATCCTAGCGGCATGAAACGCGCCCCGCTATGTCTCCTCGCTCTGGCTGCGTTCTCTCTCGCGGTCCCTGGATTCGTCGACATTGATGTGTCCACGAACGGCCCGGTCGCGTTTTGCAGGCGAGGAAACGGGTAGAATCCGCCATGCACGACACGACCGCCGCTATCGTCGCGCTCTGCCTCGTCGCCGCATGGGGAGGCGTCGGACTGCTCTTCCTCTACGAGCGGGTTCTCGAGAAGGCCGTCGGCGAGTTCTGGAGGACCCGTTCCCATTCGGCGAAAATCGTGTTCCTCGCCGCGTTCGCCGTCCTTGTCGCCCTCGGCGGCACGAAGCCGCAGCTCCAAGGGATTCGGAATCCGGTGTCGGACGCGCCGCCGACACCGGTCGCCGCGCTCACCACGAACCAGTGCGCCGCCGGGTTCGCCCTCGCCTCGCTGCGGACCAACACCGCTTTCTCCGCGGAGGTTCCAGACGACGCCGTTGTCCACGCCAACTGGCTCCGGCGCGGCGCGAGCCGCGACGTGTTCCGCATCGGGACCAACGACCTCGAATCCGCCTGGTCGTTCAAACTCGGGACGGATTCCGTCGGCCATGTGGACGTCTCCACGCGCGGCACGGTCTCGTTTGACACCCACTTCGACGGCGAAGCCGGAGAGTTCTCAGCCCCGGCGGCCTTCGACCACCTCGCCCCGTTTCATGCCGTTCTCGGCATCGCCCCGGAGGCGAACTGGCCGCTCCTCTCCGCTTCGACGAACTCGCTTTTCTGGTACGACGTCACCGACAGCGGCTCCCTCCGCCTCACCTGGCTCAACGCCCTCTACGGCCGCGCGGCCGACAAACCGGTCTCGTTCCAGGCGGAACTCTACCCCTCCGGCGACTTCGTCTACCG
>JAZUKQ010000353.1:0-3972 GCA_045643325.1 Kiritimatiellia bacterium
GTTGCAGACGCCGAGGGTGAACGTGTCCTTGCGGGCGAAGAACTCGGCGAACTCGACGTAGAGCCTCGCGTTGAAGAGGATGGTGCGCGCCCAGCCGGAGCCGGCGCCGAGGACGTCGCCGTAGGAGAAGCCGCCGCAGGCGACGAGGCCCTTGAAGCTCGAGAGGTCGGCGCGGCCCTCGAGCAGGTCGGTCGTATGGACATCGACGGACTGGAAGCCGGCGAGGTCGAAGGCGGCGGCCATCTCGACATGTCCGTTGACGCCCTCCTCGCGGAGGATGGCGACGCGCGGACGGGCCTTCGCGTTGGCGATGTACGGGGCGGCGATGTTCGCTCCGGGGTCGAAGGTGAGGCGGAACGTGAGGCCGGGGTCGGAGGCGTCGAGGGCGTTGTCGTACTCCTGGTCGGCGCAGACGGGGTTGTCGCGGAGAGCCTGCATCGCGTGCGTGGTCGAGGACCAGAGGCGGCGGATTTTGGAGAGAGGGAGCTCGACGCGGGCCAGGTCGGGGGCCTCGCCGGCGGGGGCGCCGTGGACGACGAGCGTCAGGGCGGGGGCGGGTTCGCGGGCGGCGCGCGGGGTGGCGACGAGGTGGGTGTGGTCCTTGAGGCCGGCGGCGGCGAAGGCGTCGAGGACGGCGCGCGCGTCCGCGTCGGCCGCCTGGACGACGAAGCCGGGCTCCTCGTTGAAGAGCGCCGCGAGGGCGTCGGTTCCGGGAAGGTGGGCGGTGAAGCCGATGTTGCCGCCCATGGCCATCTCTGCGAGGGTGACGGCGAGACCGCCGTCGGACTTGTCGTGATAGGCGAGGAGGAGGCGTTTCTTGAGAAGTTCCTGGACGGTGTCGAAGGCGGCGGCGACGAGGTCGGGGCGGTCGACGTCGGCGCACTCGGGGCCCGACTGGCCGTACACCTGGGCGAGGGCGGAGCAGCCGAGGCGCTGCTTGCCGGCGGCGAGATCGACGAAGAGGAGGACGGAGTCGGCGCGCTTCAGGTCGGGCGTCACGGAGAGCGGGACATTCTCGACGGGGGCGAAGGCGGAAACCACGAGCGAGACCGGGGAGACCTGGCGGTGGTCGCCGGAGGCGTCGGACCACGAGGAGCGCATCGAGCAGGAGTCCTTGCCGACGGGGATGGCGAGGCCGAGCGCGGGGCAGAGGTCCTGGGTGACGGCGCGGACGGTGTCGAAGAGGGCGGCGTCCTCGCCGGGTTCGCCGCAGGCGCACATCCAGTTGGCGGAGAGCTTGATCCGGCGGCGGTCGCCGGGGGCGGCGGAGGCGAGGTTGAGGAGCGCCTCGACGACGGCGAGGCGTCCGGCGGCGGCGGGGTCCGCGAGGGCGGCGGGCGGGCGCTCGCCGACGGCCATGGCCTCGCCGGTGACGGACTTGTAGCCCGTGAGCGTGACGGCGTTGTCGGCGATCGGGAGCTGATAGGGGCCGCACATCTGGTCGCGGTGGACCATGCCGGTCACCGTGCGGTCGGTGATGGTGACGAGGAACGTCTTGTCGGCGACGGCGGGGAGCTGGAGGACGCGCTCGAGGGCGTCCGCGGGGGCGACGCCGGAGAAGTCCGGGGCGGGGAGCCCGCGCCGGACGTGGGCGACATCGCGGAGCATGCGCGGAGGCTTGCCGAGGAGGACGCGGATATCCATGTCGATGGGGCGGTCGCCGAAACGCTCGTCCTCGAGGATGAGACGTCCGTCGGTGCGGGCGGCGCCGAGGAAGGCGACGGGGCAGCGCTCGCGGCGGCAGATCTCCTCGAGGAGGAGGCGGTGCTCGGGCAGGATGGCGAGGACGTAGCGCTCCTGGGACTCGTTGCACCAGATCTCCATCGGGGACATGGAGGGGTCCTGATTGTGGATGGCGCGGAGCGAGAACGTGCCGCCGGTCTCCTCGACGAGTTCGGGGCAGCCGTTGGAGAGGCCGCCGGCGCCGATGTCGTGGATGGAGAGGATGGGGTTGGAGGGGCCGAGCGCGACACAGGCGTCGATCACCTCCTGGCAGCGGCGCTGCATCTCCGCGTTGGCGCGCTGGACGGAGTCGAAGTCGAGGTTTTCGGCGTGGGAGCCGGAGGCGAGCGACGAGGCCGCGCCGCCGCCGAGGCCGATGCGCATGGCGGGGCCGCCGAGCTGGACGACGAGGGCGCCGGGGGGAATGGGGCGCTTCTCGACGAGGCCGTGGCGGATGTTGCCCATGCCGCCGGCGAGCATGATGGGCTTATGATAGCCGCGGTCGAGCCCGGCGACGTTTTCCTCGTAGGTGCGGAAGAAGCCGCAGAGTTGCGGGCGGCCGAACTCGTTGCCGAAGGCGGCGCCGCCGATGGGGCCATCGAGCATGATGTCGAGCGGCGAGGCGAGGCGGGAGGGGAAGGACTCGCGCGGCTTCTCCCAGGGCTGCGGGAGCGCGGGGATGTGGAGGTCGGAGACCATGAAGCCGGCGAGGCCGGCCTTGGTCTTCGAGCCGGTTCCCGTGGCGGCCTCGTCGCGGATCTCTCCGCCGACGCCCGTGGCGGCGCCCGGATCGGGGGAGATGGCCGTCGGGTGGTTGTGCGTCTCGACCTTGCAGAGCATCTCGATCTGGTCGGGCTCGAAGGCGTAGGCGTGGGAGACGGGGTCGGAGCGGAAGGCCTCGGCGCGGAATCCCTCCAGGACGCCGGAGTTGTCCTTGTAGGCGACGAGCGTGCCGAGCGGGTTGGCCTTGTGGGTCGTCTTGATCATGCCGAAGAGCGACTCGTCGCGGCGTTGGCCGTCGATGATCCATTCGGCGCCGAAGATTTTGTGGCGGCAGTGCTCGGAGTTGACCTGCCCGAACATGACGAGCTCGGTGTCGGTGGGGTTGCGCCCGGCCTTGGTGTAGGCGTCGACGAGGTAGTCGATCTCGGGATCGGAGATGGCGAGGCCCATGTCCGTGTTGGCGCGGACGAGGGCGGCGCGACCCTCCTTGAGGACGTCGAACGTGCGCCCGGGGGCGGGGGAGGCCTGGCGGAAGAGGGTCGCGAGGTCGGCGAGCGAGTCGTAGACGCTCTGCGTCATGCGGTCGTGGAGAAGGGGGGCCGCGGGGGCGGAGGCGGCGCCTCCGAAGTCGTAGCGGACGGCGCGCTCGACGCGGAGGACCTGGGGAAGGCCGCAGTTGCGGAAGATGTCGGTGGCCTTGGTGGACCAGGGGGAGATGGTGCCGCGGCGCGGGGCGACGTAGAAGGCCCCGAGGAGGTCGCCGGCGTCGCCGGGGAGCGCGCCGAGGAGCGTCTCCGCGCGGGAGCGGAAATCGGCGGGGAGGTCGGCGGCGGGGTCGAGGTCGAGGAGGTAGACGAACTCGGCGCGGAAGGCGGGCACGCCGGCGGGGAAGGCCGGGGCCAACCGCGCGCGGAGGGCTTCGAGACGGAAGGGGGAGAAGGCGGAGGCGCCGAGGAGGGCAAGTGTTTTCATGGGAAAATTGCGGAAAAACGCGCTCGCGCGCGTAGGACGGCGGGAAACCGGGGCGGTTCCTCAAGCCCGGAAATCATATCAAAACGGGGCGGAAGAGGCTAGAATCATTCGGGTGCAGCAAAAATTTTGAGGCTTCGTGCATAAGTGTGGGTAACTTTTACCCTTGTTTCGGCGAAAAGCGTTGTGAACATGGAGCGCGTAGCGCGTAATGTTTGCATCGCGCGGTCTTGACTGAAGCGCGCAGAGTTGTGAATATGTGAACACCGCCGTCGATGCCGTTCGGCTGGACGCATGGCGGCGTGCGAGGATCGCGCTTGCGGACCTTATGAGGCAGGCGAAGGCCGACAAGAAGTCCGGGCGCGAAGATCCCGGGCCGGCAGAACGGATCAAGGCTCTGAAAAAGGATGTCGCGGCCCCTCAAACGTTCGAAGTATCCGCTTGGCAAGAACCCCGAGAACCTGACGGCTAAACAGAGCGAAAGGCTCATGATGATCCAGGCCAAGGACAAGAGGCTCCGCCGGGCCCATGAACTGAAGGAGGAGCTCCGTCTCGTCT
>JAZUKQ010000354.1:0-6578 GCA_045643325.1 Kiritimatiellia bacterium
CCCCGTCGCGAAGGCGCGGCCGACGGACGAGGCCGGGCGCAAGAAGAGCACGGGACTCTCGAAGGACGGTTTTCCGCTCCTCGACTGGCGCGGGATCATGGCGCTTCTCGGGACGATTTCCCGGACGACGATCGAGGCCGGCGGCATTCCGGTTGTGATGGACACCGAGCCGACCGGGCACCAGGCGAGGATATTCGAGCTGCTTTCGGCGGAGGGGTCTTGCTGGAAACGGCGTTGTTCCCAGTGAGCGGAACGGCTTTTTCGGCCTGTCCGACGCGGAGACCCGCGTAAAACAAGGGCGAAACCGCTACGCGGAGCGCGGAAACCGCTGGAACTTAGGATTAGCGGAGCGCGGGCGGGGGCGCGGGCGGCGCCTGCGCCCCCGCCCGGGCTGCCTACAGGCGGGAGATATCCATGCCGCCGTCGATGTTGATGACCTGTCCGGTGGAGTAGGCGAGGTCTCCGCGGAGAAGCATGGCGACCGCGCGGCCGATGTCCTCCGGGAAGCCCCAGCGGGGCTGGAGCGTGAGGCCGCCGGCGATGAGACGATCATATTTCTCCTTCACGACGGAGGTCATGTCGCTCGCGATGATTCCCGGGCGGATCTCGTAGACGGGGACGCCGAACTCGGCCATCTTGACGGCGAAGAGGCGGGTCGCCATCGCGACGCCGGCCTTGGAGATGCAGTACTCGCCGCGGGAGATGGAGGCGACGGTCGCGGAGCAGCTTCCGATGTTGACAATCGTCCCCTTCACCTTGTTCTCGGCGAAGTAGCGTCCGACGGCCTGCGTGAGGAAGAACGGGCCGCGGAGGTTGATGCCGAGGACGCGGTCGAACGACTCCTCGGTCATCTCCAGAAGGTCCGCGCGGACATTCGGGGCGACGCCGGCGTTGTTGACGAGCGCCTCAAGCGAGCCGAAGCGCGCAAGGGCGGCGGAGAGGAGGCGCTCGCGGTCGGGCTTCGAGGAGACGTCGGCCTGGACATAGAGCGCACCAACGCCTTTGGACTCGAGCTCGGCGACGCGGGCGGCGAACTCGGACTCGGGGTGACGGCCGCAGAAGACGACGTTCCAACCCTCGGAGGCGAGGGCGTCGACAATGCCGGCGCCGATTCCCCGGCCTCCGCCGGTGACCAGCGCGGTTTTGGATGTGGTGGATTTCATAGGACGGTTCGGGTTATTTTACAAGGATCTGGAGGAAAGCGCGCTCGTCGGAATACGGGCGCTCCGGGTTGCCGGTGAGATAAAGGGCGTGGTCGTTCCGGCCGCCGTCGTCGTCGTCGTGGACGCAGACGTTGAAGCCGAGGCGGACCTCCTCGCCAGGGGCGGGCGGCGACTCGCGGCCGAGGCACCGCCAGGAGAATCTGAACGCGTAGCGGATCCGCTCGCCGCCCGCCGGAGACCGCGCGCGGGAGACGACGCCGGTCCACAGCGTCCCGAAGGATTTCGGATAGCCGGAAAATCCGCTCATGGCGGCGCCGTTGGCCATCATGGAGAACTCGCCGCCGTAGACGAGGTCGGCCCCGCCGTCGGCGCGGGAGTCGGCGGCGCGGTTCGCGTTCCCGTCGAAGAACACCTCGACATTGTCGTCGTCCCACGAGGGGCAGTCGATGGCGCCGGCGGGGCAGTCGTCGACCACGACGTGGTCGTCGAAGACGTCCGCGAGGACGTAGACGGCGTTTGTCGAGAAGCGGAGGGCGACGGCGAAACGGAGGTCGTTCGTGTCCGCGGCCTTGCCGTATTCGACGTCCCAGACGCCGCGAGCCGCGCCGTCGACCACGGTTCCCGCGCCGGGTTGCCACAGGTCGAAGTCCGTGGAGAGCGCGGGCTCGGAGGAATCCCACGGCCGGACAGCCGTCTCATCCGCGGAGACGGCGATCCGGGTCGCGATGGAGAGGACCGTGAGAAGAAAGGCGGCGTGGATTTTCATCGGAGGGTCGGCGCTTTGCGAAAACGGATCAACGAACGGAATCAGTAGGTGAGGACGAGCGAGAACGACGCGGTGGCGGCGTCGCGGATGACTTTCACGACCCTCTCCAGGTTCGGATTCTTGTCGCCGATTTCCTCCAAAATCTCCAGACAGCGTTTGAAGTCGCCGGATTCGCGGTATAGCTCGGCGGAAAGCAGTTTCTCGGTAGCCAGCGCCGCCGTCTCTTTCGCGATTACGGTAAACGCGGCGGTCTCTTCCGGAGTCGGAGTTTCCCCTTTCCGGAGGATATCGTCATATGCCCATACAACAACCATCCGGACAAGGACCGAATCCTTGTCGTCGAGTTTCCAGTTCTTGGACTCGTCGAGCGCCTCGCGCGCCTCGGCGAACGAAAGCCATCCGAGTTCGGAACTGTATTCTTTCTCCTCGCGCTCAGCCAGCTCTTTGAGAAGGAAATAGTGTCGGCACTTCGGGCAACGTTGGACCGGAGAGACTCGGGGAAGCATCGGGGCCTCGACTTTCATGTCTGTCCAAAAGGTCGCTCCGAATGTATTCCCGGACGCAATCAGCATCAAAGGTTTTTCGGCGGAGCAGTGGGGACAGACCGCGGCGCGGGCCGGCGCCGGCTTCATCGCGGAGAGGTTGGAGACCGTGAGAAAGATGGCGGAAAGGACGGGGAGAAGGACTCCGCGGGGGGAGCGTCCATGTTTTGACGTGCAGGTTTTCATCGTGATGGTTTGTTAGACACACACTTTCCCGTACAAGGTCTGCGGATGGGCGTCCTGAATCTCCACGGAGACGAGATCGCCCGCCTTGAGACCCGGGACGGGGTCGAAGAGGACGATTTTGTTTTGCGGGGAGCGGCCGGACCAACGGGTCTCGTTGCGGAGGGAAGGGCCCTCGGCGAGCACTTCGACGGACCGGCCGATCCAGGCGGCGTTGAGCGCGCGGCCGCGTTCCTCCTGGTCGGCGAGAAGGATCTGGTTCCGGCGCATCTTCTCCTCGGCGGAGACATCGTCGGTCCAGAGCGAGGACCGCGTTCCGGGGCGGGGCGAGTATTTGAACACGAAGACGTTATCGACCCTCGCCTCGTCGAGAAGCGTGCGCGTCAGCTGGAAATCCTCCTCGGTCTCGCCGGGGAAGCCGACGATGACATCGGTGGTGACGGCGATGTCGGGGACGGCGTCGCGGAGGCGCCGGACGGCGTCGAGGTACTTCTCGCGGGTGTAGCCGCGGCCCATGACGGCGAGGACGCGGTCGGAGCCGGACTGCACGGGAAGATGGAGGTGGGGGCAGAGGGGCTTCAGTTCGGCCATGGCGCGGACCAGCTCGTCGGTGACGCCGGAGGGATGACCCGAGGTGAAGCGGAGCCGGGGCAGGTCCGGCACGCGGTCGGCGATGGCCTCGAAAAGACGGGGCAGGGGCTCGGTGAAGCCGCGCGGGGAGGGCGGCGGGGGATCGGGTTCCGTCTTGGTGCGGATTCCGTAGCGCATGACGCTCTGGCCGAGGAGCGTGATGTCCCTCGCGCCGTCGGTGGTGACGGCCGCGACCTCCCGGACGACGTCCTCGAGCGGACGGCTGTATTCGGCGCCGCGGACGGTCGGGACGATGCAGTACGCGCATTTCCGCTCGCATCCGAGGAGGATGGTGACATAGGCGAGGAGCGAGCCGGGCTCGTGGGCGGTGACGACATCGGCGCGCTCCTCGGCCCCGGCGGACTCCGTCCCTCCGGGCACGTCCGTCAGGCAGATCCGGCGCTCGCCGCCGACGGCCCGGGCGACGGCGTCGGGGACGAGCGCGGTGGCGCGCGTGCCGACGACGAGCGCGAGACCGGGGAGCTTCTTGAAGAGGTCCCGGCCCATGCGCTGGGCCATGCAGCCCATGACGCCGATGACGCGGCCCGGCCGTTCCCGGCAGGAGGCGCAGAGGAGGCCGAGCTTGCCGACGGCCTTTTCCTCGGCCTTCGCGCGGACGGAGCAGGTGTTGACCAGAACGATATCGGCGGAGTCCTCGTCGGGGGCGGGGGCGAAGCCGCGCGCCTCGAGAAGGGCGCCGACGGCCTCGCTGTCCCGGACGTTCATCTGACAGCCGTAGGTATGGATGTGATAGCGCATCCTAGGCCTTCTCTTCGGCGAAGGGAACGGTGGAGACGGAGCCGTCGGCGTTCTTGACGAGCGCTTCGACGCGGCGCTCGACATCGGCGAGCCGCTTCTGGCAGGCCGCGATGAGTTTCTGGCCTTCCTCGAACTTGGCGATCATGGTGTCGAGATCGAGCTCTCCCGCCTCCATGGCGGCGACGATCGCCTCCAATTTGGCGAGGGACTGCTCGAACGTTTGGGCGGCGTGGGGCTGGGATGTCGGCATGGGACGGCGTGGTTAGAGATGGGGCGCCTGCCAGCTGGCGGCGGTGTACTGGTGGAGCTCGATGGCGTTCCCGTCGGGGTCGCCGGTCCAGGCCTGCCAGGAGTTGTCGAGGCCGAGCTTGGGCTCGCCGACCTCGACTCCGCGGGCGCGGAGCTCCTTGACGGTGGCGGCGAGGTCGTCGACCTCGAGACAGATGTGGCGGTAGGCGGTTCTCGCCTCTCCGGGGGCGGGAATCTCGCCGTTGAAGAACTCAAGGAACGTGCGGTTTCCGAGACGGAGATAGACGCCGTAGCGTTCGCCCTGGTCGTTGCGGAACTCGAAGGCGACGGGAAGTCCGAGACCTTCGGAATAAAAGCGGACGATACGGTCCAGATCGCGGGTCTGGAAACAGGCGTGAGCGAGGCCTTTAATCATGGTGGAGCGGGTGTTGCGGAGGATGGACGGGGAATTCGGGGGCGGAGGACGCCGGCCGGATCTATTTTTTAAAGAGGACGAGTTTGGCCGTGCCGTTGGAGTGGCGTCCGGGCATGGAGGCCTCGAAGATGATTTCGGCCCGGGGGCCTTGGACGGCGTCGGCGTTGACGGTGAACGTGAGGTCGACGCGGTTGCGCCAGAGGTCGTTGAGCGGGACTTCGCGGGAGGAGGCGCCGCGGAACTCGACGCCCGGAGTGGCATAGGCGACGACGCGGACCCAGTTCTGGCGTTTGAGATTATGCGACGGGAGGAGGGTGACGCGGAGCTCGCGGTCCTCGCCCTGGCGGATCTCGTGGCCTGTGAGGGCGTCGGCGACGAGGCAGAAGCCGGGATAGGGCTTGTAGACGGCGTAGGGCCCCATCGCGACGCGGTCGGCGACGGTCGGACGGCAGTCGAACCAGTTCGAGTTGATGCCCTTGAGGTACTTGTCCTCGGAAGGGGCGTAGAGGTCGCGGCCCTCGGCGCAGTCGATCGTGTATCCGCCCTCGGCGAAGAGGTCGACCTTCTCCCAGCCGAGGAATCCGGGAAGAACGCGGAGGACGCGGTCGGTCAGCTCGTCGGTGGTGTTCGGGATGTGGCGCATCTCGAGGTTCGTGCGGTCGATGCAGCCGGTGGTGATGCGGTTGCCGAGCGGCTTCGTCCACTTCTCGGGGAGCCGGGCGGAACCGTGGAGGATGCCGAGCGTCGCGCCGAGGGAGGCGCAGGAGCAGTCGGTGTCCTCGCCGAAGGCGTTGGCCATGAGGAGGGCCTTCTCGAAATCGTCCGGATGGTAGAGGAGGGCGGCGACGGCGAAGGCGACATTCTCGGGGGCGTCGAAACCGGGTTTGCCGGTCTGGATGGCGGTCGGTCCCTCGGTCGGGATGTCCGCGAGCGGGGCGGTCTGGACGCCGAACGTTCCTGGGGCGGCGTCGTGGATGGCCTTGCGGACCTCGAGGAGCGGGGCTTTGCGGGCGGCGCAGGCCTTGGCCGCGTCGATCGCGCGGACGACGGCGCAGTCGGCGGGGACGTAGCTTGTGGCGATGTCGATGAGTTTCAGGGGATCCTTCTCGACGAACGCGGCGCTCTGCATGGCGGCGAAGAAAATCTCGCAGAGCGCGCCGTCGTCGGCGTGGTCGACGATGGCGTCCTCATACGCGTAGCGGGCGGCGAGTTCGGGATTGCCGGGGCAGAGGCATGCCCAGATTTCGGAGCGGATGAAGCATCCGCAGGAATCTTTGTAGGGGTTGCCGACCTTCCCGGAGAACGGAGGCTCGAGGCCGGCGCGGAGGTTGGCCTTGCCCATACCGTACTCGGCCCAGTTGGGGAAGACGAAGTTGAGCCAGTAGTCGGCGAGGATGGAGGCGTTCACCTGATTCCCGAACTTCTCGACCGCCGCGAGCCAGACGAGCTGGAGGTCGAGATCGTCGTTCATGGGCGGACCCTTGGAGAGGTCCTGGACATAAAAACCGACATTTTCGTTGACCTGGCGGCGCCCCTCGAACGGGCCGCCGAGCGTCCCGCCGATGTTTTTGCCCTGCCAGCAGCCCATGACTTTATCTTTGTAGACAGAGAAGGGGAGTTTCATGGAACGTCCGATCGCGTGGCACTGAAAACAGTGTGGTTTTGGGAAGAAAAGCCCGGACGTCACCGGAAAGCGGGACGTCACCGGGAAAACGTTCTTTGAGGATAGCAAAAAAACGGGTTTCCCGCAATCGAAGAGCGCGGAAGGGACGGGTACTCCGGACAGGGGGGGGGGGCGAAGGGGAAACGGAGGCCGGGGAAACGTGGGACGGGGGGGGAGGGACGGAGAAAAATTCTCCGGGTTTTGGTCT
>JAZUKQ010000355.1:0-3165 GCA_045643325.1 Kiritimatiellia bacterium
AGCACTTCATGTCCTGGCCGCCGATGTCGATGATGAAGTCGACGTCGGGATTGAAGTGCGCGGCGGCGCGGTAGTGGGCCATCGTCTCGACGAGCCCCAGATCGCACCGGAACGCGTTCTTGACGAGGTCCTCCCCGTAGCCCGTGACGGCGGCGCCGCGGAGGACGACGCGGTCCCCGGCGAGCCGGTAGATCTCCGCGAGCTGTTCCCTGACGATGGCGACCGGATTGCCCCGGTTCGAGTGGTAGTAGGAGTGGAGCAGGGCGCCGTCGGGCGCGATGAGGACCATCTTCGTGGTGGTCGAACCGGCGTCGATGCCGAGGTAGGCGTCGCCCGAGTACGACGCGAGGTCCCGCTCGGGCGGACGGCGCCGGCCGTGGCGCGCCCGGAACGCCTCGTAGTCCGCGGCGGACGTGAAGAGCGGGGGCGCGGTGTCGACGCTCGAGACGGCGCCCCGAGCCTCCTCCAGACGGCGGAGCCGGTCCTCGAACGGAGCCCCGGGGAAGTCGGTCGCGCAGAGCGCGGCGCCGATGGCGGCGAAGCAGTCGCCGTCGGGCGGGAAGACGGCGTGGTCCGCGTCGAGCCGCAGGGTCTCGACGAAGCGTTGCCGGAGCCCCTCGAGAAAATGGAGCGGCCCCCCGAGGAAGACGATTTTCCCCTTGAGCTCGCGGCCCTGGGTGAGCCCGGCGACGGTCTGGTCGACGACGGCCTGGAAGACGGAGGCCGCGACGTCCTCTTTGCGCCCGCCCTGATTGAGGATGGGCTGGATGTCGCTTTTGGCGAAGACGCCGCAGCGCGAGGCGATCGGATAGATTTTCTCGTGCCGGAGCGAGAGGGCGTCGAGCTCGCCGGGCGAGACGTCCATGAGCGTCGCCATCTGGTCGATGAACGCGCCCGTCCCGCCCGCGCAGGAGCCGTTCATGCGGTCCTCGAGGGCGCCGCCGAAGAAGATGATCTTCGCGTCCTCCCCGCCGAGCTCGATGACCGCGTCGGCGGCGGGGACGAGGGCCTCCACGGCGGCGGCGGTGGCGTAGACCTCCTGGACGAAATCGATGCCGCTCGCCTTGCTCACGCCGAGCCCGGCGGAGCCGGTGACAGCCATCCGGACGCCGCGGCCGCGGAGGAGTGCCGCGACCTCGGGGCGGGAGAGAATCTCGCACGTCTTCTCCCGGACTTTGGAGAAATGGCGCTCGTAGGACCGGAACAGCAACCCGCCGTCGGCGCCGAGGACGACGACTTTCACGGTCGTCGACCCGATGTCGACGCCGACACGGAGAGCCTCTTCCGGCGGGATTCCCGCGACAGAGCCCGGACGCGAATCGTCGGCCACCTCACTGCTCCTGCGCGCGGGCCTCGGCCCGGGCGAATTTCGGATGGTTTCCCGCGACGACGAGGACGACCTCTCCCTTCACGGAGTCGGCGGAGGGGTAGCGCGCGACGAGTTCGGAGAGCCAGGCGCGGTCGACCGTCTCATGGACCTTCGTGAGCTCGCGGCAGAGCGCGGCGCGGCGGTCGCCGAGCGCCCCGAGCGCGGCGGCCAGGGTCGGGGCGACACGGTACGGGGCCTCGTAGACGATGAGCGTGTGCGGCGCGTCCGCCTCGTCCGCGAAGAACGCGCGGAGGGCGCCCGGCTTGCGCGGCGGGAAGCCCTTGAAGACGAAGCTCGAGGAGGGAAGTCCAGAGAGCATCAGCGCGGTGATCGCGGCGGACGGCCCGGGGACGACGGTCATCGGGAGGTTCCGCTCCGCGGCCGCCTGGACGAGCCGGAAACCGGGGTCGGAGACGGAGGGGCAGCCGCAGTCGGAGCAGAGGACGACGTTCCGGCCGGCCTCGACGAGCGCGAGGAGTTTCTCGCCCATGCGCTCCTCGTTGCCCTGGCGATAGGAGAAGAACTCCCGGGGGCGGGGGATGCCGAAGTGCGTGAGAAGCGCCCAGGTGCGGCGGGTGTCCTCGCAGGCGACGGCCTCCGCCTCGCGGAACGCGTCGAGCGCGCGGGGGGAGAGGTCGCCGAGATTTCCGATGGGGGTCGCTACGAGTGTGAGCATGGACGGAAGCTTTTTGTGGGAAAAACAAAGTCTAGCACAATCCCCGCGCCGTGCGAAGGGGTGCGCGGCCGGAAAAAGAAAAGGCACGGGAAACCCCGTGCCTTTCCTGTGGGGAGCCGGAGCTCCCGTGTCCGGAGCGGCTTAGGCGCCGAGCTGGAAGAGCGTGAAGCGGCGGACCGTGAGGGTGTCGCCGGCCTTCTTCGCGACGTCGGCGATGAGCTTCTCGACGGGCTGTTTGCCCTCGAGGTCCTTCACATAGGGCTGCTTGACGAGGCAGATCTCGGAGAAGAACTTTCCGAGCTTGCCCTTGATGATGCCCTCGATCATCTTTTCGGGCTTGCCCTGGGCGACGAGCTGGGCGCGATAGATCTCGCTCTCGGCGTCGATGTCGGCCTGGGAGACGTCCGCGGGGTTGATATAGCGCGGGGCGGAGGCGGCGACCTGGAGGCAGAGGTTCTTGGCGAGCTCCTGGACCTCGGGGAGGTCGGCGGTCTCCTTCTTCTCGCAGCCGAGTTCGATGACGACGCCGGACTTGCCGCCCATGTGGATGTAGGAGGCAAGGAGACCGGCGCCCTGAAGCTCGTAGCGGGCGAAGCGGCGGATCTCGATCTTCTCGCCGATGGCGGCGACCTTGGCGGAGAGCTCGTCCTTGAGCGTCTCGGCGGGGTCGGCGGGATTGGCGAGGGAGGTGTCGGCGACGTGGTCGACGAAGGCGACGAAGGCGTCGTTGCGGGCGACGAAGTCGGTCTCGCAGTTGACCTCGACCATGGCGATGGCGCAGCCGCACTCGGACTTCTTGGCGGCGATGATTCCCTGCTTGGCCTCCTTGCCGGCGCGTTTGGCGGCGACGGCGGCGCCCTTCTCGCGGAGGAGCTTGACGGCGGCGTCGAAGTCGCCGTTGGTCTCGGTGAGGGCCTTTTTGCAGTCCATCATTCCGACGCCGGTGAGGGTGCGGAGCTTGTTGACACCAGAAGCGGTGATAGGCATGGTAGCGTTCCTTATTGAAAAACGTGCTTGGATAAAACTAGGCCTGCGGGGCCTCGGCGGGGGCGGCGGCCTTGGCGGCGCGCTCCTCGATCGCGGCCTTGGCGGCGGCCATCGCGGCGGAGCGCTCGGAGGC
>JAZUKQ010000356.1:0-2499 GCA_045643325.1 Kiritimatiellia bacterium
TGCCAACATGCCGGCTGGCCTTATTTCCATAAAGTATGGTTTCCGTGGGCCGAACTTTGCCACGGTTTCGGCATGCGCTTCATCAGCTAATGCCAAAATCGGATCGGAGCCATCTCGTCCTGTGAGCCAAGGAGAGGCAGACCAACTTTGTCTTCCTAAGACCGCTTGGCCTCCGACTTCCTCAACGAGGCCTGCTCCTCCGGCTGCGGCTCCTTCATCGAGACGTTCGCCCGCGCGCTCGGGCACGGGATCGCGGACTTCGCGCGGATGGGGCTCTTCGCCCCGCGTCCCGTCAATCTCGGCTCCCGCTGCACGGTCTTCATGAACTCCTCCGTGAAGCAGGCGCAGAAGGACGGCGCGAGCGTCGAGGACATCTCCGCGGGCCTCTCCGTCTCCATCGTCAAGAACGCCATCTACAAGGTGCTCCGGATGTCCTCGGCCGACGAGCTCGGCCGGCATATCGTCGTCCAGGGCGGGACGTTTCTCAACGACGCCGTCCTCCGCGCGTTCGAGCAGGAACTCGGCCGCGAGGTCGTCCGCCCCGCCATCGCGGGCCTGATGGGCGCGTTCGGCGCGGCTCTCGCGGCGAAAGACGACGCGGAGCGCGCGCGCCCCTCCGGGCTGTCGGCGCTCCTCTCCCCCGCCGAGCTCGCCGCCTTCCGCCACGAGGTCCGGCCGATTGCCTGCAACGGCTGCACGAACCACTGCCCGCTCACCGTCAACACGTTCGACGGCGGCCGCCGCTTCATCTCCGGGAACCGCTGCTCGAAGCCCCTCGGCGGAGCGAAAGAGCCGAACCCGAACCTGATGAAGTGGAAGTACCGCCGCCTCCGCTCCCTGGAGGGCCGGGGCTCGGGAACCGGGGCGCGCGGCCGGATCGGCGTCCCCTTCGGGCTCAACCTCTACGAGAACCTTCCGTTCTGGTTCGAGCTTCTCACCTCGCTCGGTTTCGAGGTCGTCCTCTCTCCGGAATCCAGCCGGAAGCTCTACCTCAAGGGCCAGTCCACCATCCCCTCCGACACGGTCTGCTACCCCGCGAAACTCCTCCACGGGCACGTGCTCGCCCTCCTCGAGCAGGGCGTCGACACCGTCTTCTATCCCTGCGGGAGCTACAATTTCGACGAGGGAATCGGCGACAAGCACTACAACTGCCCCGTCGTCGCGTACTATCCGGACCTGCTCGCCGCGAACATTCCGGCGTTCTCCAAGGCGGGCGCCCCTCCCGGCGGGCCGCATGCGGCGTCCCCGCGCGCCCCGCGCTTCCTCCACCCCTACTTCGGGCTCCACCGCCCCCGCGATTTCGAGCGGCGGGCGGCGGAATGGTTCTGGAAGGAGTTCGGCGTCCCGGAGCGGGAGACCCGGCGCGCCGTCCGACGCGCCTACGCCGCCTACGAGGCATACAAGCGGGACCTCCGCGCGGAGGGCGAGGCGTACATCGCGCGGGCCCGTGCCGAGGGGAAGCCCGTCCTCGTCGTCGCCGGGCGCCCCTACCACGCGGACCCCGAGATCAACCACGGCATCGACGACCTCGCGGCCGGGCTCGGTTTCACGCTCGTCACCGAGGACGCCGTCGCGTGGAAGCTCGGGCGCGAGAGGCGCGGCGTGCTCAACCAGTGGACCTACCACGCCCGGATGTACAACGCCGCCCGCTACGTCTGCACGCAGCCCGACATGCAGCTCGTCCAGCTCGTCTCGTTCGGATGCGGCGTCGACGCCATCACGACCGACGAGACGCGCGCGATTCTCGAGGCCGGCGGAAAGCTCTACACCCAGCTGAAGATCGACGACATCTCGAACCTCGGGGCGGTCCGCATCCGTCTCCGCTCTCTCGTCGCCGCCATCGAGGAGAGAAACGGGACGCGCCCGCCACGGGAGCCCGGGAAATCCGGACCCGCCTCCGGCGGCCCCCAGGGCCGGAACCGGGGCAACGCCGCCCTCTTCGTCCTCGGCCTCCTGCTCTACGTCCTCGGCAATGTCCAGCGCGCCGCGATTCCGAGCTCGCTCTTCGACGAGCTTCAATCGACCTATTCCCTCTCCACGCCCCGGGTGACGAATCTCGGAGCGGCGTTCATGTACGTCTACGCCGCCATGCAGCTTGTCGCCGGACTGCTCGCCGACCGCTACGGCGGCGCGCGCGTCCTTTTCGCGGGCGGGATCGTCTTCTCCGCGGGCTCGTTCCTTTTCCCGCTTGCGGACTCCTTCTCCATGCTCTACCTCGCCCGTGTCCTCTGCGGCATGGGCATGAGCACGTTCTACCTCAGCCTCGCCGCGATGTCGCTCGAGGCGTTCCCCACCCACTACGCGACCGCCGTCACCGTCTGCATCATGATCGGATATTTCGGCGGCTGCCTCGCCAACGGCCCGCTT
Organism: Kiritimatiellia bacterium; assembly: GCA_045643325.1. Classification (GTDB taxonomy): domain Bacteria; phylum Verrucomicrobiota; class Kiritimatiellia; order RFP12; family JAZUKQ01; genus JAZUKQ01. The sequence continues at coordinate 2,368 of JAZUKQ010000356.1, forward strand.
CTCGGCCTCGTCCACGCCTGCGGGCTCCGGCCCGCCCTGCTCGCGGCCGCCGGGGCGGCCCCGGCCCGCGCCCCGGTCCTCGGGCCGCTCCCTCCCCCCCCCCGCCCCCCCGCAGGCCCCCCCCGCCCCCTC
>JAZUKQ010000357.1:0-7844 GCA_045643325.1 Kiritimatiellia bacterium
CCCTGCCGCCGCGGAAGAGGCGGCCGAGAAGGTCGAAGAGGCCGTTGAGAAGGTCGAGGAGGCCGCCGCCGAGGCCCCCGCCGCCGCGGAAGAGGCGGCCGAGAAGGTCGAAGAGGCCGTTGAGAAGGTCGAGGAGGCCGCCGCCGAGGCCCCCGTCGCCGCGGAAGAGGCTGTCGAGCAGGCCGAAGAGGCCGTCGCCGAGGTTCCCGCCGCCGCGGAAGAGGCTGTCGAGCAGGCCGAAGAGGCCGTCGCCGAGGCCCCCGCCGCCGCGGAAGAGGCTGTCGAGCAGGCCGTTGAGAAGGCCGAAGAGGCCGCCCCCGAAATTTCGGATGAGGATGTGACGGTCTCCGAGATGGCCGCCCTCCAGAAAATTCGCATGATGGCCCAACAGCAGCATGGCGAACGCGCGTATGAGGACGGCGTCCGCGCCCTGATGGACGGGTCCTACGACAAGGCGCTCAAGTGCTTCAACGAGGCCGCGAAGAACGTCTCTGACTCCGCCACGAAAAAGGTCGCCGGCAAAGACCGCAAATACCGCGACCTCATCGAAGAGGGCGAGGGCGAGGCCTACTACCGGAAGGCCTTGAAAGAGCGCGAGCTCGGAAATCTGCAGGATGCCAGCAACTCGGCCGCGAAGTCCGTCCAGAAGGGGCACCCCAAGGCCTCCGAACTCCTTGCCGAGATCAAGGACGAGATCGATCATCCGAAAGAGCCGCCCGCTCCGCCCCACATCCAGCGCGCGTATGATCCGGACTATGTCAAGAACATGAGCAAGGTCCGCACGACGCTCGAGCGCGCCCGTGAGTTCTATGCGACCGGCGAGTACGATCTTTGCCGCGAGCAGCTCGAGTTTGTCATGCGCGACAATCCCTTCAACACCGAGGCCATCGCGCTTCTCCGCCGTTTGGAGAACCGTCGCTACGATGTGGTCAACGCCGAGTTCGAGGCCACCCGTGTCCAGATGATCCGCAATGTCAAGGAAATCTGGACTCCGCGCACCTACGCCTCCGAGACGTCCGATATCGGCCCCTCCAACGGTGGCTACAGCTCCACGAACCTTCCTCCCGACAGCGTTGCCATCGAGAAGAAGATGCAGTCCATCATCATCCCGGAAATCAACTTCCGCGACGCGAACCTCAAGGATGTCGTGACCTACCTCGGCGAGGCGTCCCGCGAGTATGACACGGAGAACACCGATGCCGATAAGAAGGGCATCAACTTCATCCTCCAGACCTCGCAGGCCACCACGTCGGTCGAGGCCGCCAGCGACGATCCGTTCGGCGCCCCCAGCGAGTCCGCCTCCACCGGTTCCGCCGGAACCTTCACGTTCGCCGCCCGTTTCGTCCCGCTCAAGGACGTCCTCGACATCGTCATGAACACCGGCAACCTCAAGTACCGTATCCGCGGCAACTTGGTTGTCATCATGGACAAGAATGCCGCCGACGGCGATCTCACCTTCCGCATGTACTCCGTGCTCCCCTCCCTTGAGGAGAAGGTCGCGACCCTCGGTCCGTCCTCCAGCAACTCCGGAAACACCGATGTCTTCGTAATGTCGACCACGACCATCACCAGCGGCACGAGCGACTGGAAGGAATTCTTCCGCAAGTTCGGCGTCGATTGGCCCGAAGGCTCCTCCGTCGAATACATGAAGAGCGTCGGCCGCCTCGTCGTGAAGAACACCGCCGAGAACCTCGCCAACCTCGAGACCGTACTCTCCGTCCTCAACGTGACGCCGAAGCAGATTGAGATTGAGGCCCGCTTTGTCGAGGTTTCCCAGACGGATCTCGACTCGATGGGCTTCGAGTGGTCCATCCCCGAGGACAATCCTTGGGAGGTCGCCTATAAGAAGTCCGACGCCGCGCTCTATCCGGACGCCCGTCAGCGTCTCGTCGCCAAGGCGAACCCCACCTCTCCGTTCAGCTACCTCTCCAACAACGAGGCCACGGATATCCGGAACGGCAGCGCGATTCCCGACAAGGTCTTCTCCTTCGCTTCCGTCTTGACGAACCCCGAGATCGAGATGGCGCTCCACATGCTCTCCTCCCGCGAGAACACGGACCTCCTCTCCGCTCCGAAAGTCGTCACGAAGAACGGCCAGGAAGCCACTATCAAGGTGGTCACCGAGTACATCTACCCGACCGAGTACTCCGTCGAGATGCTCGAGTCGAGCGATGATAACGACAACTCCACCTATACGGGTGCCGTGGTCGAGCCCGGTTCCTTCGAGACCCGCGAGGTCGGCGTCATCTTGACGGTCGTCCCCTCGGTCACTGAGGACGGCCAGCTCATCGACCTCACCCTCGCCCCGCAGGTCGTCTCCGAGCCGACGTGGAAGAACTACGGCTCCTCCTATCCGGTCTACGCTCCGGACGGTTCCTATCAGCAGGCCCAGCTCAACATGGAGCAGCCCTTCTTCCCGGTCCGCTCCATCACGACGAGCATCCAGATCTACAACGGCGCCACCGTTGTCATGGGCGGCATGATCACCGAGACCCGTGTGACGCACGAGGACAAGGTTCCGTTCTTCGGCGACCTCCCGCTCCTTGGCTACCTGTTCCGCAACAAGTATGAGTCGAGCGAGAAGCGCAACCTCCTCATCTTCGTCTCCGCGAAGCTTGTCGATCCTGCCGGCCGTACGGTCCGGGAAAACAAGGACTTCCCGATGATGCAGACCGCCAACGGTCTCAACTAGGGCTTGATTCCCATCCGCCGAAAGGCGCACGAGAAGGCCCGCGATTCGATCGCGGGCCTTTTTCCTTAACAAGGCGCGCAAAAAAAAAACGAAGCGCGGGAACAACGGGTGTTCCTGCGCTTCAAAAGGTTTCTGGAGGGAGTCGGTCGGGACGACGTCGACGCCGGGAATCGCAAGACGCACTCTTCGGCGTCTTGGAAACCTACTTCAACAGTTCCGCAAGTTCGGGACGGAGAAGCCGGGCCATCTCACCGCGGAGGGCTTCCGCGGAAAAGTCGTATTCGACGCGGCCGCCCGAAAGCGCGATCCGGAAACCCGAGTGGAGTCCCTCTCCGGGAACAAGTTTGAGATTCCCGGCGGCGGCCTCGCTCCGGGCCTTTTCGACAAGAAGCGCCTTGACGGACTCGATCTGCTCCGCGGGGAGTTCGACCGCTGCGTCGGTTTCCTTCGCAAGCGCGGCGACAAGGCCCGGAAGAAGGTCGGCCATCGCCTTCGCAGTCATCGCGCCGGAAATCTCGCCGAGCAGAAGCTTCTGGAGCATCGCGTCGACGGATTTCTGGGCGCCAAGGACGACATCGCGGGCGGCCTGGCGGATGTTCGCCTCGGCGCGCTCCTCGAAAAGCTTCGCCTCGGCCTGAACGCGCTCTTTCGCCGCAGATTCCTCGGCTTTGGCTTTCGCGACGATCTCCGCCGCTTTGGCGCTCGCGTCCGCGAGAACGCGCGCTGCCTCGGCCTCCGCTTTCGCGACGCCCTCGGTCTGGATTTTGTCCAACAATGCCTGAAGTTCTGCTGCCATAATATCGCCTCGATGGGTTGAAATGGAGATTCAGTATACCAAATCGCGGCGCGGAATGGTATACTATGCCGCCGTTCCCACTTTTGTTTAGAACCCGAACCGGAGTTTTTAAATGTCTACGTCCGTCAAGAAAGTCGCCATCCTTACGGCCGGCGGCCTCGCCCCCTGCCTTTCCACCGCCATCGCCGCGCTTGTCGAGGAATATACGAAGGCGGATCCGAAGATCCAGATTATCTGCTATGTCTCCGGGTATAAAGGACTCCTTGAGGGCAAGTCCGTGAAGATCACCCCGGCGCTCCGCAAGAACATCGCCGCGCTCTACACCTTCGGCGGCTCCCCCATCGGAAACTCCCGCGTCAAGCTCACCAACGTCAAGGACTGCGTCAAGCGCGGTCTCGTCAAGGAGGGCCAGGATCCGCAGAAAGTCGCGGCCGATCAGCTCGTCAAGGACGGCGTCGATGTCCTTCACACCATCGGCGGAGACGACACGAACACCGCCGCGGCCGACCTCGCCGCCTATCTCGCGACGAACAACTACGCGCTCAAGGTCGTCGGCATGCCGAAGACCATCGACAACGATGTCTATCCCATCAAGCAGTCGCTCGGCGCGTGGACCGCGGCCGAGCAGGGCGCCCGCTTCTTCGCCAATGTCGTCGGCGAGAACTCCGCCAACCCCCGCATGCTCATCGTCCACGAGGTCATGGGACGCAACTGCGGCTATCTGACCGCGGCCACCGCCGTCGCCTATCGCAAACTGTTGGATTCGAAGAAGTTCCTTCCGGCCCTCGGCCTTTCCCGCGAGTGCTACGAGGTCCACGGCGTCTACATCCCCGAGATGGAGCTCGACCTCGCGGCCGAGGCCAAGCGCCTCAAGGCCGAGATGGACAAGCACGACAACGTCAACATCTTCATCTCCGAGGGAGCCGGCCTCAACACCATCCTCAAGGAGATGGAGGCCCGCGGCGAGGAAGTCCCGCGCGACGCCTTCGGCCATGCCCGTCTCGACAAGGTCAATCCCGGTGCCTGGTTCGCCAAGCAGTTCGCCGAGCTCATCGGCGCCGAGAAGGTGATGGTCCAGAAGTCCGGCTACTTCAGCCGCGCCGCCGCCTCCAACAAGGAGGACATCAAGCTCATCAAGGCCTGCGCGAAGGTCGCCGTCAAGGTCGCCCTCGATCCGAAGGCCAAGGGCGGCGTCGTCGGTCAGGACGAGAACGCGAAGGACAAGCTCCGCGCCTGCGAGTTCGAGCGCATCAAGGGCGGCAAGCCCTTCGACGTCAAGCAGTCCTGGTTCAAGAAGCTCCTCAAGGACATCGGCCAGTGCTAGTATCGGCATAGCGACGGCGCGTTCGTCGCATTGCCCCGCGATCCCCGCGGCATCCTCCGGACGCCGCGGGGATTTGTTTTTTTGCGTGTCATCGGTGCTTGCGGACGCCCCCGTCGGCTATACGCTCTCCATGGACGGGACCAACCGCCCGCCCGTCGCGTACGGGTACGACGCGGCGGGCCGCGCCTTGTCGGTTGCGTACACGAATGCGGCGTGTGCCCGGAGCTGGTTTCTTCGCCCCCGGACGGAACAAATTCCCCGTCCTTCCCGGCGGACTGCCCCTCCGCGCCCGATTTATGATAGACTTACCGTATGAATCCGTTTCCTACCGACATTCCCGCGGACTCGTTCCGCGTGCTCGGCGTGGACACGTCCGTCCGCAACACGGGTCTCGGGCTGGTCGCGCAGCGCGGCAGCCGCATGGAGGCCCTGTGGAGCTCCACGGTCCATGTCCCCGCGAACCGTCCGCTCACCGCGTGCCTTCTCGCGATTCATGAAGCCGTGAAGGACGCGATCGACGCGCTGTCGCCCTCCGTGGTCGCCGTGGAGGGCATCTTCTGCGGCAAGTTCGTGAAGACCGCGACACTTCTCGGCCATGCCCGCGGGGTGGTTCTGGTGACGGCCGCCGAGGCGGGACTTCCCGTCTACGAATACGAGCCCACGCGCGTGAAACAGGCCGTTGTCGGCGCCGGAACCGCCGTGAAGTTTCAGATGCAGGCGATGATGAAGAGCCTGCTGCGGCTCGACACGCTTCCGCCCGAGGACGAGGCCGACGCGCTCGCCATCGCGATGTGCCACCTTCATAACATGGGGTCGTTCAACGTTCGCCCCGGAAAGACGCTGTAGCCGCGGTCGTCACGGCGCAGCGGACGGCGTGAAAACCGTGGAAATACCGGAGAAGCGTCCGGTATCCCGCGAACTCCGCGTCGACAACGCTCCCGTCCCATTTCTGTTCCGAGCGGACCATCAGCCGCAGACGCCAGGGCGCCCCGAGCCCCCGCAGGTTCGTCACGAGCCGTCCGCGGAAGTTCGCGGAGAGCGCCGCCGACGGAGGTTCCGGAAGGGTCAGTTCCGGCGCGGCGGCCTTCCCTCGCACAAGACAGGCGCGGCCCGCGGCGGCGTTCACGCGGAGCTCCACGAAGTCGCCTTGGGAGTCCTCGAGCCGCACGGCGACATCCTGTCCCGGCGGGATGGTCCGGTCGAGGAGGGCGTTCCCCGGAATCGTCATCGTCGCCTCGTCGCCCCGCGGGTCGGGGGAGGCCGTTCCGGAATCCATCGGAGGGACGTCGGGCATCGCCTCGGCGAGCCAGCGGATGCCGAGCACTCCGTCGGGGTGCCGGACCAACTCGCGGATGCCGAGAATGCCGCCCCAGCCGTCGAACGGAAGCCAGCCGGCGAGAACGCGGCGTCCGTCGGGGAGCGCGGCGTCCATCGGCACCTCAAGTCCGTCGTAGAGGCTGTCCCCGCGGGCGGAGAGGTCGACCGGACGCGCGAAGTCGGGCGAGTCGGCCATCCACATCCCGCTGAATCCGAGAAGCATGTAGTGCGTCCCGTCCCATTCGAACCAGGCGGGACAGTCGAGGCGGTTTCGGGCGGGGGAGGCCTCGCCGCAGGGAAGGACGCGCTCTCGCACCGTGCGGAATTCCGGCCAGCGGTCCGCCTCAAGCATGCGGAGGTTGTCCCCGTAGCCGGTGTAGAGTCTGAACCGATTGCCCGGAAGATTGTAGACGCTGGGATTCCGCGTCGTGTCGAACAGGACGCCGGACTGTCCGAAACGGACGCCGTCCGGACTCGCCGCCCAGCTCGCTCCGGCGGGGAATCCCGCGCCGTCCGCGTGGAAACGCTCGGTATGGAACCCATAGGCGAGCGCGGGTTTCCCGCCGAGTCGGAACGGCGTCCCGGTCCCGAAACTCTGCCATTGGGCCTCCATCGGGAGAACGATTCCGTCGTCGCGGAAGGTGCGGAAGTCGCGGGTGGCCAGGTGGCCCCACTGGTGTCCGCCCTGGCCGAACTTGCTCCTGTGGTGGCGGCGGTCGTAGAGATAGAAAAGGTGGAACTCTCCGTCGAAGACACCGGCCGAGACGTCGCCGACCCATGCCGAGAGCGACGCGGGGGACCATCCGTGCAGAGGCGTCTGGAACGTGCCCGCGGGCAGGGCGGAGACCGCGGAGTACGAGCCCGCGAAGTCCAAAGGGTCGCCGGGCGGGTCGCCGAAGGGGAACTCCTCGTCGAGCACCGCGCCCCCGCAAAGGAGCTGGAAGTGCGTGCCGGAATAGCGTACGGCGATCGCGCCGGAATCCGGAATCTCCGAGAGCGGGACTCCGATCCGGAGCGAGGTCCAGTCCGGATGTCCCTCGGACGAGAGGAAGAGTTCCGCCTCGAGCGCGATGGAATCGTCGCGCGAGCCGGTCCGGCGGCGGCCTCCGTAGTTCTCGCGGCGTTCGAAAACCGCGAGCGCGGGGTCTCGCCCGATTTCCCGGAGCGCGCACCGGCAGACGCCGGGGAGTTCAATGGCGGCGAGATTCCTGAGCGCGGCTTTCGACGTCGCGATGGGTAGTTCGAAGGTTTTGTGCGAGGGTTCGGAATGCATCGTGCGGCTCCAGAAGACGCCTCGGGGGCGTCGGTACGCGTCTTGGACGGCGGGGCGGGACTCCGGGAATCCGTACCCCGAGCGCAATCCACGTCGATGCTATTTTCGCATACTTTGAATCTCCGGGGCAAGCCCCGACCGACTTTCGCCCGCGAAGTCGGAGCGGCGCTCTATGCACACGTATCCCGGTTTTTGCGGGGTGGAATGAAGACCGTTGTTGCCCTGTAAGGCTTTCGTGACGATCAGAGGTCTTGGGATTTTTTTCACGCCATAAAAACGCGCGGCGCCGGGTGGCCGCCGGAGTGCGGCGGGCGGAAATGAAATTACGGTGCGGAAAGTTTTTCGAGGGCGGAAGTTTGCCGAAAACGCGCGGCGCCGGGCGGGCGCCGGAGTGCGGCGGGGAAAATGAAATTACGGTGCGGGAAGATTTTCGAGGGCGAAG
>JAZUKQ010000358.1:0-21150 GCA_045643325.1 Kiritimatiellia bacterium
TTCCGGCCGCCCGGAAAAGCGCGCCTGGGCAGATTCGAGACAGCTCCATCCAGGGCTTGGCTAGGCGTAGAACAACGCCTTGAGCGCACATATCCAATAACACAAACTCTCATTCTATAAAAAAAGCGGGATAAGTGTGTATAAAAAACGTACCTTGACGGCGGCCTGCTTTTTGTGTATTTTGGTTGCGTGACCAAAATCAGCCATTCCATCTTGATTGAGCAGATTGCACGTCGGACGGGCACATCCTCGACGACGGTCCGTCGCGTTTTGCGCGGAGGCAACAAGGAGGTCTGGGCCAGTGCCGCGGCCCGCGCCAATCGCATCCGCTCCGTCGCCCGCGAACTCGGCTTTCTTTCGAACGCATCCGCTTCCGCAATGCGAAAAGGGCGCTTCGACTCCCTCATGCTTGTTCTCAGCGAGACACCGGGGAGCAGCCATATTCCGGAGCGTTTTCTCCAATCCCTCCTCGGGGCCCTTGAGGAAAACGGACAGCGCCTCGTCCTTGCACGCTGCTCCGACGCCGAACTGATGGACGGCGAGACCCTGCCGACCTTTCTCGCCAACCGTGTCTGCGATGGCGCCATCCTCAACTATACGCACAACTACCCGGCGGAACTGGAGCGCATTCTCCGGACCTGCCGCATTCCCTTTCTCTGGCACAACGCCCCTCTCGCGGCCGATTGTGTTCGCTACGATGACCGTGCCGCCGGTTCCTCTGCCACCCAAAAGCTTCTTGATGCCGGTCATCGCCGCATTGCCTACATCGACCTGCGCAACAATCCCGGCGAGCCGTACCACTACAGTGCCGATGAGCGCATCGCCGGTTTTTGCGACGCCTGCCACCGGCGCCTCGCCTCCCTGCCGCCGATCTTTCGCCTGGGCGGTCTTTCCGGCGACGACCAGTTGAAACGCCTCGTCGCTCTCTTCCAATCCCCGGACCGGCCGACCGGCGTACTGACCTACGACTTCGCCGACCGGGTTCTCTACGCCGCCGCCGTCGCCGGACTCTCCGTTCCCCGCGACCTTTCCGTCCTCTCCTTTTTCGAGGAGCCCACGAAAGTTTGCACGCTTCCCCTTACAGGGATGATCACGCCGTCTGAAGAAGCCGCCCGTGCAGCTGTCACCCTTCTCCTTCGCAAAATCGCCGAACCGCGCGATCCCGTGTATTGTCCGCCTTTGGCATTCTCCTTCGATCCCGGAGCCTCACTTGCTCCTCCTTCCCACGAAAACTAACCTCACGCCATGAAAAGCACACGCGTTCTTCCGGCGATTTTCGCCGCCCCGTTGTTCGCTCTCACCGCCTCCGCCACGGTCCAAGACCTTGACACCAATGCTTCGAACGGCCTTTTCCCCGTTCCAGGCGGCACCTGGGACTGGGGCAACACCGCCGTCTGGAGCACCGATGCGGGCGAGACCCGACACGTCTGGTCTTCCAACGACGACACGCTCCAGTTGACCCTTCCCGCCAACGCCTGGGGTGATGTTACCGTGACGATAGACACTTCGCTCGGCGCCGTCGGCGCCAAGGGCATCGTCGTCACTGGCGAACTCCCCGACTGGAAGAATGTCTACTTCAAGGGCGATGCCTTCTCCCTCGGCGAGGACGGCTTCACGGAGCTTTCCACCAACCCCAACGCCTTCGTCTACCTCAACGCGCCCATAACTCTGTCGGCCTCCCAGACGTGGGCGACCCGGACGAAGCGCGTCATGAACGGCTGCGGCACCGTGGTCGTCGGCGGGGCGCTGTCCGGCGCCGCCGACACGGTCCTCGCGCTGGACGGCCTCGGCATGGTGGATCCCGGGATTCGCACGTTGAGCAACACGCTCCGTCCCGGCTTCAAGTTCAGCGCGGAGAACAACCTTGCCGGCCCTCTGGTCGTCCGCAACGGCGCCATGCTCTGGCTGTCCTACACCGCCGCCGACCCCGCGTCCCGCTTCGGTTCCGCCAACCATCTCGTCCTGGAGGGCGGCAGCGTCTGGATGACGGGCAAAGCGACGGCGTTCACGCAGGACATCACGACTCTGGTTCTGCGCAAGGGCTGCAATATCCTCTGTGGCTACAACGCGAACGGCGTCTACCGCATCCACGCCATCGAGCGCGACGGCAAGGGCGGCACGCTGGACTTCCCTGTCTCCTGGAATGGCGGTGCCTCGGCGACGCTGGACGATCTCGAGCAGAACACCTTCGTCGGTGGCTGGGCGACCATGAACGGCACCATGTGGGCGAAGATGGGCGCCGCCGGCGCCGTGGGCGGCGACAACGGCGCGCAGCGCGTCCCCTCGTCCTGGACCGACGGCGTGAACGCCCAGGTCCACGGCGGCGGCGTCTGCCCGGCCGACGTATCCCCGAACACGCTCCGCTTCGTCACCGACGCCGAAGTCGACCTCGGCACCGCGACCGTCACCCTCCAGTCCGGCGGTCTGATGAGCTATAGCAACCCCACGACTCTGAAGGGTGGCACGCTCCGCACCGGCATGGCGACGGGCGAACTCTTCGTCCATGCGAACACCGACATCGCCTGCGCGTCCGCGTTCGCCGACAAGGACGGCGTCTCCGGCTCGCTCGTCAAGGGCGGTCCCGCCGCGCTCGTTCTTTCCGGCGACTTCGGCTTCACCGGCGAGACCTACCTCAATGCCGGCACGCTTTCCATCACCGGCGAGGCCGTCCTTTCGGCGCCCGTCGTCCAGGCGGGCGGCACGACGCTCTCCGTCTCCGACGGCGGCACGCTTGCCCCGTCCTCCGCTTGGACGCTCGACGGCAGTCTCGTGCTGGGCGACGGCGCCGCCCTCGCGCTTCCGCTCGTCCCGGAAGCCGCCGCGCCCATCACGCTCTCCAACGAATTCGCGGCGTTCTCCGGCACGGAGACGGCCGAAGGCGTCGCGCTCGCGCTCTCCTTCCCCGAAGGCGTTCCCGCGAAGCGCGGCGTCTATCCGCTCATCGCCTGGACCGACGGCACGACGCTCACGGACGTCTCCGCCGCGATGTTCGACGTCGAGACCCCCGCCATTGTCCGCGGTTCGTTGGCCGTCGACGGCAACGCTCTTGTCTACACGGTCGACAGCGTCCTCCTCGGCACGCAGTTCATCATCCTGTAGGCAGAGCTCCGCCCCAGCCATGAAGGTTCACGTTCTCCCTTTGCTTTTCGGCGCGGTCCTCGCCGCCGCCGACCTCGCGCCGCTGTCCGTCCGCGACGGACACTTCGTCGATCCCGACGGTACGCCGCATCGCTTTTGGGGCGTCAACCTCATTTCCGCATTCCCCGAACCGGACGAGGCCGACGCCTTCGCCGGGCGCCTTGCCGGCCTCGGCGTGAACCTCGTGCGCCCGCACCATCTGCTGCGTCCCGGCAAGGACTGGATCTGGCGCGCGCCGGTGAACTCCCTCGCGCTCTACGAGACGAACTCCCGCGACCTCGATCCCGAGGCCTGGAGGCGTTTCGACGCCCTCAACGCCGCCCTCCGGAAGCGGGGCATCCGCCTTGCGCTCTCGCTTCATTTCTCGCGCTCGTTCCGTCCCGCCGACGCCGACATCCTCGACCCCGGCTCCGAGGACGCGAAAGCCTGGGCCGCCGCGATGAAGGAGCTTAACGGCTGGCCCTGGAACAAGTCCATCGACCCGATGAAGATGCTGCCCGCGATCGACGAGCGCGCGCTGCTTCTCCAGAAGGAGTTCGCGCGGAACCTTCTCACGCATCGTAATCCCGCGACCGGCCTCACCTACGCCGAGGATCCGCAGGTGCTCACCATCGAGGTGCTCAACGAAAGTTCCAGCGCCTACGCCCTCGTCTGCGGCAACCAGTTCCCCGACTATTTCGAGCGCAAGCTCCAATCCAAATGGGAGGCCTACGCGAAGGAGCACGGCGTCGCAGATCCCGGCAACCACCGCTCGCCCGCGACGGACGACCTGCGCCGCCTGCGCGCCCGCTTCTACCTTTCGCTCGACGAGGCGCACTTCGCCGCGATCCGCCAATGCGTCCGCGACCTCGGCTGCAAGGCCGCCATGACGTACAGCAACCTCTGGCGTGGCGAGGACTCGCTCGAGATGCACGCGCGTCTCGGCGAAACCATCGAGGAACACGCCTACGTCGACACCCGCGTCGCGAACCAGCCCGCCGCCTGGATGGACACCGTGCTCCCCCGCACGCGCCTTCCCGACCATCCGTACATCCTCGGCGAATTCGGTGCCGCCGAGGGCGAGGCGAATGTCCGCGCGCAGGGCTACGCCCGCACCGAGCTTATGCTCTCCGGCGCCGCCTACGGCGCCTACCACGACCTCGACGGCATCGTCTGGTTCGCCTACTGCCACGGCGACCGCAATCTCGCGCGCGGCGGACGCGGCAAGACCGAGGGGCGCGAACCCGCCCTGGGCGACATGGCGACCGACGCCATGCTCCTCGACCACATGGCGCCTTGCGCGCTCCTCTACCGCGCGGGACTCGTCCGCCCTGCGGGCAGAGTCGAGACACTGACCGCAAAACTTCCCGCCGACGGGGTCGACTACAACCGGCTCATGAACGGCACCGCCCCGGCCGTTCCGGCGGGCGCGCTCTCGTGCCAGAGCGCCCGCAAGGTGTTTGCGACGGGCGACGCCAACGGCTCCCCGGCCGCGCCGGAATGGGCCTTCGGCGACGCCGCCGCGACGGGCGTCTATCTCTCCGACACCGGCGAACTCGCCCGAGACACGCGCCGGAAGCAGTTGACCGTGCTCGCCCCCGCGGCGGAGGCGTTCAGCGGCGAATGCGCCGAGATCCCGGTGCGGCCCTTCCGCCATCTGGACGCCGGCGCGTTCGCCGGACCGGACGCCGTCTCGGGCGATGTCGCGTTCGCGACCGTCGTTGTCGCGGCGATGGATGGCAAGCCGCTTGCCGAATCCTCGCGCATCCTCGTGAGCCGGACGTCGCTCAACGCGGAGCATGTCGACAGCGAACAGCCCGCGCTCGTCCGTCTGCGCGGCCTTGCGGCGGGGACGTGGACGCTTCGCGTCAACCGACCCGAAGCCTTTGCAAAATCGTTGGAAGATTTTCTCGGTGTCAAAGAGTTTCCGCTCCACGCGGAAGGCGGAGTCCTCTCCCTGCCACGAGGGACGTGGACGCAGGTAGAATTGGTCAGATAGGCTTTCTTCATGTATACGCTAGATTCTTTTTGTCTTGACGTGCGGCGCAGTGTGGCGCCGGACAATCACATCTGGGTCTCTAGCGGTTTCGGTACGGTCGCCCCCGCGGCCGGAACCGTCTGCGGCGTGCGCGGGTTCTTCTCGCCGCCCTTTGCCGCAGCGGACATGGCACTTGCCTTTTCCTTTGCCGCCAACGGCCACGCGGTGCCCGATTGCGGAAGCCGCGGCAAGGAGGACGTCGGGCTGCTCTTTTCCGGCGCCGAATGGCGTCCCGACCGCATCGCGCGGCGCGGCACGTATCACTTTTCCGTTGACGGGGCGATGCTCTCGTTCTCCGTGGAATCGGAACTCGCCGCCTTCGTCTCGCGCCACGGGTTCGCCGTGCGCGTCCGGGCGACGAACCGTGCCGCCGCCCCGCTGGACCTTCGGCTGGAGGCCGACGTCGCGGTCGGCCATCCGCGCAACGTTCCCTTCGGTCCCGGTTGGAATTTCAGTCCGCCCCGCGCCTTCGGCCCCGAGCCGCAAGCCATCGACGAAGGCGTCTGGGAAACGCCCGACGGCGTCCGCAGTACCCTTCTCGGCGATGCCGGAACCCTTCGGCGTCTCGCGCCCGGCGCCACCGCCGAATGGTGCATCGGGCTGGAGTTCACAACCTCTGCGACCTCTGCAACCTCCGCGCCCCCCGCCACCCTTCTCGACGAGACATACGCCGCGTGGTCGCGCCGCGTCGAGGCCGCGACGGCGGCGCTCCCGACGCTGCGGAGCGATTTGCCCGGTCTGGAGGCGTATTGGAGACGTTCCATCGCAAGCGGTCTTGTCTGCCTCTGGGAGAATCCGGAGTTCGTGGTGTCGCCTTTCCCGACGACAAGCGGCATCGACGGCGGTTCGCTCTGCTGCTATCCGTGGGATGCCGCCGGCTATTCCGCGCGGTTTCTCGTGGCGATGCTCGGCGAACGCACGCGCGATTTGCTCAAGGCGCTGCTCGGGTGCGGCATCGAGAAGCACATCTGCATGACGATCAGCGGCGAAGGGGAGGGGATGTGCAGCTATTCCTACAGCCTGTGGTCCATCCTCAACCTCTACTGGACGATGCTCACGCACCTTGGCATCGGCGGGGAGCTGTTCGACGACGTCCTGCATGTCTTCCTGACCGACGAGGGGCGCCTTCCGGATGTCGGCGACCTCAAGGACTACGGCGTCCAGAAAAACCTCCTGGAAATGCGCTCGGCCGGATACGAGCACGTCGTGCCGAGTCCCAACGCCGAGCGGGCGTGGGGTTTCGACCGACTGGCCGATATCGCGGAGCTTCTGGGGCGTCCGGGGGCCGGGGCGTGGCGCGCCAAGGCCGCGCGCATCCGCGAGGCCATCCGCCGCGACCTCTGGGACCGCGATGCGGGCTGGTTCCGCTGTCGCCATCCGGACCATGACGAACGTGTCTACTCCATCCAGATGTTCGATGCGATGCGCTTCGGCGCCTGCACGGAGGACATGGTCGACGCGCTGGTCTCGCATGTCCGCGACGGCGCGTTTCTCGGCCGCTACGGCGTGAGCAGCGTCTCCGCGGAAGACGCGGTGCACTACGAGGTCAACGACCCCGACTGGTCCGGCAGCGGCAGCTATTCCGGCGAAGGGCCGCAGCTGGCGGAGACGCTCTGGAAGTGCGGGCGCGACGCGCTGGCGTGGGACGTCCTCTCGCGGCACTTCTGGATGGGCGAGATGCTTCCGTACATCCCGCAGGAGCATTCGTGCGACCGTCCGGCGACGCCGGCGCACAAGCGGGCGAACATCATCGCGGGCGTCGCGGGCTACGAGGCCGTGCTGCACGGCATGGCGGGGGTCCAGCCGCAGCTGGACGGTTCGCTCCGCATCGCGCCCCATCCGCATCCCGACGGCTTCGTCGAACTCACCGGCATCCGCCACCGGGGGCGGAGCATCGACGTGCGTTTTGACGCGCATCGCCTGGAGGTGTCCGTGGACGGTGAAAAACGCTACTCGGGACCGATTGCGGCGATGGTGATTCGCGGCGGAAAAATTCTTTTGGACGGGGTCGAACGGAGCGGAGGCGCCTCATAACCCGTCGAATATGAGGATGCCGGAGGCGCTTCTTCCGGAGAACGGGCTTGCTCATGGTTCTCCGACGTGCGCGAGGTGTCGGAAGCATACCGCGACATGATTTGCGGTATCCGGCCATGATGGAGTATCATGTCGGAATCCACGAAGGTTCATCATGACCAAGGACGAGGCATTTGCGCGGTTGGCGAAAAGCGAGTTCCGCAGTCGGTTCAAGCTGACGGCGGAGGACCGCGCGTACATCGCCGAGAAGGGCCTGGATACCATTCGGAGCCATGCGGTGGATTTCGTCGTCCGGAAACTGGCGCCGGCCGAACCGCTGAACGACGGCAGGCAGACCCCGATGCGCGGCCATCCTATATTCAAGGCGATGCATGGGACCGCCCTGTGCTGCCGCGGATGCATGGAGAAGTGGTGGAAGGTGAAGAAGGGCGTCGCGCTGACGGAGCTCCAGCAGCGGCGCGCCGTGGATTTTCTGATGGCCTGGGTGGAGAGGCAGGGAAATGGCTGAACGGCTTTCCGGCGAATTCTACCGGCAGGATGCGGTTGCGCTTGCGAAGGCGCTTCTGGGCAAATGGCTGTGTCGGCGTCTGGACAGCGGCGAAGTGCTTCGTCGGCGGATTACCGAGACCGAGGCGTATTTCGGGGAGGAGGACACCGCCTGCCATGCGCACAAGGGCCGGACGGCGCGGACGGATGTGATGTACGCCGAAGGAGGGTGCGCGTACGTCTATCTCTGCTATGGCATGTACGACATGCTGAATGTCGTGTCCGGACCTGCCGACCACGCCGAGGCCGTGCTCATCCGTGGAGTGGAGGGGTTTGACGGCCCCGGAAAGCTCACCAAGGCGCTCCACATCACCCGGGAGCACAACCGCGAGGATTTGATTCGGTCGGAACGGTTGTGGATCGAGGACGGTGGCGCCACGCCGAAATTCACCGCCGGCCCGCGTGTCGGAATCGGATACGCATCACAGCGCGACCAGAAGCGAAAGTGGCGGTTTCGGGTGAAAGACACAAGCCCCTGAAGGTGCCATTTTTAGGTGGAACGAAGCGGGCTTGTTCATGGTCGATTTCCAGGAAGTGAGAAGGGACCGTTTTGAAGGAACTCTTCCGCCGGCATCGTGAGAATGCCGTTTTGCCGCAGGCAACACCCTCAGTCGCCTTCGGCGACAGCCCCCTCAAGGGGGCCGGAGCAAGCTCCGAGACCGCAGCCCGCCGCAGGCGCCTCCCTGGAGGGAGGTGGCGCGCAGCGCCGGAGGGTGTTGTCTCCTCTCCGCCGTAGCCCGCCGCAGGCAACACCCCCAGTCGCCTTCGGCGACAGCCCCCTCGAAGGGGGCCGGAGCAAGCTCCGAGACCGCAGCCCGCCGCAGGCGCCTCCCTGGAGGGAGGTGGCGCGCAGCGCCGGAGGGTGTGGGCCGCCCGGTGGTCGGCCCCTACCGGGGTGTTGCGTGAAAACGCGGAGCCAAACCGATGAAGCGGACCCGGAGGTCCGCCACTCCCGGATGCACGGTGGGTTCCCCCGGCACATTGCGCCGCCCCCTTCCCGAGGGGGCTTTGCTTACGGCTTCTTCTCGAAGCGCCATTTCCAGGTACACGGGGCAGCGTCGGGGGCGGGGGCACCGTAGTTGACCCTTTCGCCGGCATGGAGGGTGATGGTCGCCGAGCGGTTGGAGCCCCATTGGCGGCGGTCGTAGAAATTGGCGACGCCGGCGTTTTCCAGCGTGAGACGCCGTCCGTCCCATTCCAGGGACTGGAAGCCCGGGAGGTCGTTGGATTTCTCGTAGCCCGCCTCGGAGATGACGCGCTCCGTGACCGTTCCCTTCCGGTCGGTGTGCCGAATGGGCTTTCCGGCGATGATGTCGAGCGGAAGGACGAACGTGGCGCCTTCCATGATGTTCTTCCAGGCAACGCCTTCCTTCACCTGGAACCAGCCTTCGAAGTCGAGCGCGTTCTCGCTGACGGTAATGACCGCCTTGTACGCGAAGTCGTCGCTTTTCGTTCCGAGCGGGGCGTCGATGGCGCAGACGAGGCGGCCGTTTTCATGCCGGAACGTGGGCTTGATCTCGACATCCTCCTTCAGCGCGAGGTTGCCGCCGAGCTTGAGCGACATGCCGTCCATCGCCTTCACGCCGTTGTAGGTGAGCGTCTGCATTTCGCCACGGTTGTTGAACTCGGTGGAAAAGCCCTTCGATTCGAAGACGCAGTCGCGCGGCTGGCAGACGGGCGGCACGAAGTCGACCTGCTTGTCGACGCTCTGGTCGTCGCAGACGGCGAGAAGGGCGGACTGCGGCATCCTGGAACATCAGGCGGGAGTGTTCCCACATGGGCGCGGGATTGACGAGCACCGCGAGCACCTCGCCGCCTTCGAAGGCGTAGGAGAGCTCGCCCTTCGCCTCGTCGACGGATACGCGGAGCGAGACGCCGGGGAACTCGTCGGAGGTGCCGTCCGGCTTCGCGGTGTCGATTTTCTCCGGGAGGGCGGTCTCGGAGGCGAAGCCGCCGCGCGACTCCACCTTGACGGGCTGGATGCCGCCGAATGTGTAGGTGAGGGCTTGGACGGCGCCGAGGAAGGCGGGGTCGTGGCGCGTGACCTCGAAGGTCGCGACATTCCCCTTCACGGACGTCTTGGCGATCTTCGAGTACCAGAACTCGTAGCGGTAGGCGCCGTAGTGGGCGTCGTCGGTCCACCACCATTCCGGATGCCTTTCCATGGCCTTCTTGAGATGGCCTCCTGGCGCTCGTTGACGCCCTCCGACGCGCCGGAGTGGGTGCCGAGGGTGAGTTTGGGGTAGAGACCGCCGTTGGCGGCGTTCGCGTCGATGCCGCTCTGGACGCCGCGCCAGAACTTGTCCTCGCTCGGGTCGTCGTCGCCGATGTTGAAGTGGTGTCCGGCGAACCACACCTCGGGCGGCTGCTCGCCTTCGGAGACGGGGCCGTTGGAGGAGACGAACGTCCCGGAGTCAACGAGGATTTTCGCGAGTTTCGCGGCGCGGGCGGGCTCCAGCTGGCAGCCCCAGTTGTAGGGCATGGCGAATGTCGTGCAGGGCATGTCGCTCGCGGACTCGATCCAGACCTTGTTGGCGACGATTTCGCGGAAGATGCGGTTGACGCCCGACTCCATCAGGAACGGGTGGCTCCAGGAATGGTTGCCGAAGCGGCAGCCGAATTCCTTGATTTTCGGCATCTCGTTGGCCGCGAACGACTCGGAGTGGTTGAGGAAGAAGGTGGCGACGAGGCCGAGGCGGTGGAACATCTCGGCTTTCTTCGTGTGGAGCGAGTTGGAGTCGTCCCAGCGCGCGGTGAAGCAGATGGGCGCGTTGCCGTAGAGCGGCGCGATCTGCATCTCCGCCGCCTGCGCGTCGGCCGGGGTGGCGAAGGTGACCGTGACGGTTTCGGCCTTGGTGGAAGAAATCGGCGTGGCCGCAGCGGAAGATAGCGCGGCTATGGACAGGAGGGCGCAGGTGGCAAGGAGGCGTTTCATGGGTGGAGAGGAGTGTTTTGAGCCTCGCCGTTGGCACGGCGGGCGCAAGGGGAGGCGGTGCGGGCGGCGTGTATGGAAGCAAGCGTCCACTCGTCAATTTGGGCGGGCTCGATTCCCTGGTACCGGATGTCGACCGCGCCAGTTCCCGAAATCATCTGGCCAATCCGGTTCAGGATGCAGGCGTCGATTCGCGTGATGGGCTTTTCGCCTGGCAGGTAGGGCCATGCGGATGGGGCCAGCATCAGGAGATTTCCGGCGGCGGCGCAGACCGTCAGGAGAAGAAACGCCAGGGTTGCTCTCTGTTTCATAAAGGCCTCATTTCAGCATCATCGTTGTCGTCCAACAGTCATGCGGGTCTTGGAGCCCCGCGTTCCTCGCCGCCACGATCTGCGCGGACGTGGCGCGCGGAATTCCGGGCACATGCCATACGGAGGCGAGTTGCGAGGCGGCGGCGGAAATCACCGCCTCGTTCCCGCCCGGCCCGACAAGGATGATTTCATGGATCAGGCCATGCCATTCCCGATTCCAGTCGTTGTTCAGCACCGGGGCGTTCCCCAACATAAGCTCGCTGACCGGAAGCGGGTATACAAAGTCGCAACGCACGATGTGTCTGCCGGCCGGCTGGCCGCCGAGAATCCGGACAGACATGTTCGTGAAGTCGTCGTCGTAAATTGGGAATCCGATACTGTCCTTTTCTGCCAACCGGGCCGATGGCGTCGAGAAGAGAAGCGTCGAAAGACTTTCCGGAGAGTCCGTCGTGACGGCCAAAAGGACGGTGGACACATTCCTGGCGCCGGATACCGTGAACGGGACAGAAGCGGTGGCGGTGTTTGAAAAACGGAAGCCGGAAACGTCGCCGGTTTCAAGAATCGGCGGAATCCGCCCGTCTGGACATGGAACCGGAACCAAAGAGCAGAAGCCTTGTGGTGCGGACACGGCGGCAATCCATCCGTTGGACAACGCGATCGAATCCGCCTGGGAGGCGTCGAACTGGCCGAGAATCATGCTCGCCGGAGGCGAAAACCCGGCCGCCGCCATCCGGCCGCTGCCGTTTTTGCTGTACACCCACACTGTGGAATGAAGAAAAACGGAGAGGACGACGACCAAAAGCGCGCGAAGGATTTCTGGCGTTGGGCTGGGCTTCATGGGACGAAGTATAGCACACATCTTCCGCTTGGAGAACGGTTGGGCGGATGAGAAGCGGGCCTTTGGTCTCCCTTTCCGCTCGGCGCGTTTTCCGCTATACTCCTTTCCGCGCCGGGATTCAGGGCTCCCGTCCGGGAAGAGGACCGGAGGGGCGCCCCGGCCACCGGAAGGAGATTTGCGAGCATGAAGGTTGTCATCGGAAGCAACAAGAACGACATGGCGGAAAAGGCCGCCGCGACCGCGGCGGAGGTCATCCGGAAGGCGATCCGCGAGAAGGGGGCGTGCCGGATGATTGTCGCGACCGGCGCGAGCCAGTTCGAGTTCCTCCAGGCGCTCACCGCCGCGCCGGACATCGACTGGAGCCGCGTGACCGGGTTCCATCTGGACGAGTATGTCGGGCTTCCCGTCACGCACAAGGCGAGTTTCCGCGCCTATCTCCGGGAGCGGTTCGCCGGTGCGACGCCCGTCCCTCTCGCCGCGTTCCACGAGGTGAACGGGGAGGCCGCCGACCCCGCGGAGGAGTGCCGCCGCCTCGACGCCCTCATCAACGCCGCCCCGGTCGACCTCGCGTGCGTCGGCATCGGCGAGAACGGGCATCTCGCCTTCAACGACCCGCCCGCCGATTTCGAGACCGAGGCCGCCTACTGCGTCGTCGACCTCGACCCGGTCTGCCGTCACCAGCAGGTCGGCGAGGGGTGGTTCGCCACGATGGACGACGTGCCGCGGCAGGCTTTCTCGATGACCATCCGCCAGATCATGAAGAGCGCGGTCATCGTCTGCACCGTCCCCGACGCGCGCAAGGCGAAGGCGGTCGTGGGCGCGGTCGAGGGGCCCGTCACGAACATCCTTCCCTCGTCCATCATGCAGAAGCACCCCGAGGCGTACATCTTTCTCGACCCCGACTCCGCCGCGCTGCTGCGCCGCGGCTAGCGCGGGACGCGGACCTCGCGGGCGAGGGCGGGAGGATGCGGTGTTCCGGCCTTCTTCCCGCTGCGGACCGGACGAAAAGGGGGAGGGCGCGCCTTCCTTCCCGGTCCGCGTGTACACGCGGCGCGGTAAAGGGCAGACGCCCGCTCGACAAGAGTCGGGATACGCGCGGCTGAAAGAGGGGCTTTTCGCGGCGCATTTTCTGTGCTATTCTACGATTACGCTATGGGAGAGCCATAGCATCCTTTTTCGGACCTTGGCGTAAGCCGCATTTCCTTGAAATCCTACCACTTTTTCTGAGTAAAAATGCGATTTATGCAAAGGCGTGCCCGTTGGGCGTGCTCTTTGCGATCGATGTTTTTACTCGGCCTGTGGTAGGGCTTCAAGGAAACGTCGAGAAGGAAAGGTATGCACGCCTTTCCTGTTTGTGCCCGGGTCCGTCGAAATCCGCTTCCTCTACGCACTTCCACACACTCATTGGGAAACGGTCATGCGGAGGATTTGTCAAAAACAACTTTGGCAGGTCCTTCGCTATGGTGTTTCCCAGGCCTGTGGAAGGGTCGCGTAGAACCGTAGTCGAAGGACCTGCCTTTACGAAAGGCAGGCTATGTCGGATGGTACGAAAGCGGGGAATCAACGAGTTTTGATTGGTTTGGTGGATGCCGATCTCATCGACGGAGGCACACGTCACCCGAATCTCGCATTATTGAAAGTCGCGGGATTTCTTTATGACAATCAAATTCCTTTCCGTTTGATTACGGACACAAACGAGGATATATCCGGGTACTCCCGGATTTATATCTCCAAAGTCTTCACCTTTACGAAAATCCCGGGCTTTTACAAAAAAGCCGTCGGGACGTTTGAAGAGTCGAAGTTTGTTTTGGGCGGAACCGGTTTCTATATGATGGAGACTGATGCCAAGAAGTTTGCCGAGTTGAGACTGAAAGATATGACTCAACTTGAGAACGATGAGTTTCTGAACACATATCCCAATAAGCGGGGAGAACGGAGACGAACAGGAATAGATATGGCGGCACAAATGCCGTACTATGATTTGTACAAGGAATTTGTCGAGCGGAAAATCGCCGATGGAAATAAGGCGTCGAACTACGGTGACTATCTGTATTACTCAATCGGTTTTTTGACGCGGGGGTGCTTCCGTCATTGTCCTTTCTGCGTGAACAAACTCGAAAAGTCGATCCGTCCCTATTCTAAACTTGAATGGTTTATGGACAACACGACCGATGAAAACGGAAAACTGATTCGGCCCTATATTTATCTCTGGGATGACAACTTTTTGGGCGCGTCGCCTGATGTCTGGCGGCCGCTGTTGCAAGAATTGATGGAAACACAGCGTCCATTTCAATTCAGGCAAGGGCTCGATGAGAGAATTCTTGCAGAAAGCGAGTATGGAGAGGAAATCGCCGAAAAACTGTCGAAATGCAGGTATCATGGCGATTATATTTTCGCATTCGACCATTGGCGGGACAGGGAGAAGATTGTTAAAGCGCTCAAAATCTGGAAATACTACAACGTCAAAGAGACGAAATTCTATTTGTTCTGCGGATTCCGAATGACGAAAGACGGCGACGAGCTTTTGTACAAAGATGTATGGGAGATTTTTCAGCGGATTAAGATTCTGATGCAGTATGGATGCTTGGGGTACATCATGCGGCATGAGGACTATCACAATCATCCGCTGAACAACATCTATGTCCAAATCGCCCGCTGGTGCAATCAGCC
Source organism: Kiritimatiellia bacterium (assembly GCA_045643325.1). Taxonomy (GTDB): domain Bacteria; phylum Verrucomicrobiota; class Kiritimatiellia; order RFP12; family JAZUKQ01; genus JAZUKQ01. The sequence goes on from JAZUKQ010000358.1 coordinate 14,487, forward strand.
AGGTTTTTACCGCAATCTTTCGTTCTGGCAGTTTTGCTACAAAAACCAGACCTTCTGGGAGAAGTCGACGCTTGGTATCGAGACGAAGAATCCTTTCAAGACGTATGATGAGTTCCTTGGGGATGTCGCGTCGGGATACTATGACGGGAAGCGGATAAAAATCTGCGGTCCCGTGAAAACCGTCATGGAGTTTCTGGCGAAGTTTCCTGAACACAAGGATGAATTGCTGGAAATGTTCAGTTATCGTCTCAAGGATTTGAAGGATCCATCTCTGTGGGAAAGAAAGTGAGGTAGGTATGGCAGAGTCTCATATCATTATTGATATTCCAGAGTTGAGTTTGGAACAGGGAGATTCGGTTTGGCAAAACAACGTTAAGACCGAGTTCGATAGGATTCAGCAAGGAATTAATCCTTCTCAAACATCGACGTACTCCTATTCAACATGGTTCTTGTTCTTTTTGAAGTTTGAAAAGTTTTTGCAGTCCGCGGTGGCGCAGCGGTCAATCCGAGGACAACAGACAGCGCCATTTATCAACAGAGTTCTTGGCCGGACCGAGACTGTCGGGGGCGCACATTCGTTTGGCGAGCGGTTTTACCGAGAGGTCCTTTCTTCGGGAAGAACTGATTTCGCCGAGATACAGATACGGAGAGAAGTCCGCGGACAAACCGTGTCGGCGAGTGTTTTCGGAGCGTCTCGGCAGATTGTCTATTACGGGGCTCCCGGAACTGGCAAGTCATTCGCCGTCAAGAACAGTACATCCGGATGGGAGAAAGACGGCCGTCTTTTCCGGACAACTTTCCATCCGGATACAGACTATTCAACATTTGTCGGTTCGTATAAACCGACGATGATTGAGCGTCCGCGATATGGTTTGAATGGGGCGATAACAGTCGCGATGACGGAACCGTCCGACACAAGCACAAAACTGAAAGAGGAAAAGGTCGCGTATTCTTTCGTGCCGCAAGCGTTTTTGAACGCATATGTTGCCGCATGGCAAAAAAAAGAACCGGTCGCGCTGGTGATTGAAGAGATAAACCGTGGAAACTGCGCGCAGGTGTTTGGCGATTTGTTTCAATTGCTTGACCGTGACGGGGCGGGATGGTCTGAATATGCGACAGACGCTGATGCGGATTTGGCACAATATTTGAATTCGGTTTTTTCAAAAGGAATTGACGAAAAAAAACTTCCGGAAGGAGTCTCGTTGGAACAGATACGGTGTGCGGTTGACGGCCCGGACGGACGAAAACACGGAAAACTGCTACTTCCTCCCAATTTGTGTCTTTTTGCTACCATGAACACGAGCGACCAATCGCTTTTCCCGATTGACAGCGCGTTCAAGCGGCGGTGGGATTGGAAATATGTGCCGATTTCGGACCAACGCAAGGGGTGGCAGATTGTTGCGGACGGGAAGCGGTTCGACTGGTGGACGTTTCTGGAGAAAATCAACGAAGTAATCGGAACGACGACCGATTCGGAGGATAAAAAACTTGGATATTTCTTCGTAAAAGTTCCGGAGGGCGGGCCGAACGCAAATGAAATTTCCGCGGACGTGTTTGTCGCCAAAGTCGCGTTTTATCTGTGGAACGACGTTTTCAAAAACTATGGGTTCGACAACAAGATTTTTGAGGTGAACGGGCAAAAAGAGCGCCGGACATTCGCGTCATTTTTCAACGCGGACGGTTCGGTCATAGGCAAGGAGGTTGTGGCGTTTTTGTCGAAAGTGTGCCCCGAGACCGTAACTCCTGATCCGCCGCAAGACCTTCCTTCGGAATCTGCTCCGGAAGACGCGGCGGACGTTGGACAACCATGATACGCTGACACGTTCGCACGGACATGAAAATCCTTCTTGAGGAATATGCCTATCCCGCGGCCAGCGTGGGGAAGGTGTTGGAAGGCCTCAGCGCGATGGAGAATGTCGAGCGGATGGTTTGCGTGGAGTATGTCGGGTATTTCTACAATCCCGCGGTTCAGGACTGCGTGTTCATCCTGCCCAAGGTTCTTTTGGACGGAAAGAAAAAGGTTTTCGGGCATATCTCTCCAGAGTCGTTGATCCATGTCGATTTGTGTACGGAACTGACTCTTTCAGAGCGGAAGTTTCTTTATGAATTCGCCGTATGGATTTATCGCGCGATTTGCGTCTACCGCGAGGATTTCAAATCGAGAAACGGCAGGGAGAGCGACGCCATCTATCACCGGTTGCTCATGGCGGAGCGTTCGGGAACCCGTCGGGTAGAGGGAACTTTTTTGGACATCCTTCTCGCGATTGTCCGATTCAATTGGGAGAATCAACCGTATTTTACATCCGTACTTCGGGAAAAACATTCCGGTTATAACAAGATAAACTGGACACGGACCATTTCCCATACGCGGGCATTCGTCCAAGAGGACGAGGCCGTTTTTTTGAGGCCGGTCAATAAAAAGCGGCAGGTGAACTTCGAGGAGGAGTTGCTGGTCATCTTTTTCTCAATTCTGAACCGGATCCATGAGGAATTCGGGTTCTCTGTCCATATCGAATTCGGTTTTGAACTCATTAAGGGATCGAGGTTTGACCGCTTTGTGAAAGGGGGTGGGCACGGGTACGGATGTCGAAGACTTCGGGAAATCAAATACAAATACTTTTCCGATAAAGCGCTTCGCGTCTGGAGTCTTTGTTTTGATTATTTTGAAAAAGCGGACATTGTGGATATCCGGGCGAATGACCGTGAATATTTGCTTGTGAAAAACTTCAACATTGTCTTTGAGGCGATGATTGACGAATTAGTCGGCGACCGCAGGGAAGAACTCCCGGAAAAACTCAAAGACCAGCCCGATGGAAAACGGGTCGACCATCTGTTCCGATATCGCGGACTTGCCGAAACGGATGAAAGCGAGCGGGACATATACTACATCGGCGACAGTAAGTATTACGGAATCGGGTCGACCGTAGGGAGCGAGTCTGTCTATAAGCAATACACATACGCGCGCAACGTCATTCAATACAATCTGGACATATTGCTGTCCGACCCAAGCGGGACAAAGACGGACGTCCAACATGTCATTGCGAGAAATTACCGCGACGAACTAACAGAGGGCTACAACATCGTCCCGAATTTCTTCATCAGCGCGAAGGCGAGCGCGGAACTGAACTATGCGGACGATATCGATGACGCGGACCGGCGGGCACAGGTGTACACTTCGGAACAGTTCCGAAACCGTTTGTTCGACCGGGATACCCAGCTCATATGTCATTATGATGTGAATTTCCTTTTTATCATCGCCCTTTATGCCCGACGGAATGTCCGAGAAAAAGCGGAGTGGAAACAAAAGGCCAGAAAGTTGTTTCGGGAGAAAATTCGGCAACAGCTTGCGAAGCGCTACGATTTCTATGTGATGGCCCCTAAACCCGGAACTGTCACCAAAGCGTTCCTAAACAATCATTTTCGGCTTGTCTCAGGAAAAGTTTTTGATGTGACCGCGCAAGGACAACGGCTTTCCTTGGCGCTCAACAAGAGCGACAATGATCCCAAAGTGAAGAATGCGGTTTTGCTCAACACGCTACGGAAGCATTTCTATGTCGTGCCCAGTTCGTTGGGTGAAGATGTGGAAGCGAAAATCGTTTCCGCGGCGGCTGGTGCGACATCGCAAACAGTTCCGACGCGGCGGACAGGCGTACTTGCGGTCATGATGGAGGGATTCCAGGAGAAGTCCAAGAAATTCCTTCCCACTGGGAGGTTGGCGGTTGCTTTGAAACACACAGAAGACTCGGACGGAATCAAGGAGCATATCGAAAATATCGGCTATGTCCTTTTCCATACGCGGGGAAATACAGGTATGCACCTGTTCGCGGTCGAACACAGCGAACGTGTCCAGAAGCAATTGGTCGGGGATGTGTATCAGACCGTTCAAGCCAACAATCCGAGCGTCGAAGAGTACCTTTTGGTGTCCATCCGAAACGATTTCGAATTGGTCTCGACAAATCTAAATGCTCCGAAACAAAAAAGCCCCGAAACGCGATATGACGCGGAGTACGCGGAGCTTGACTCGCTAAAAGCGGGCGGTTAATGTGTTTTTCAGGTTCCACGGGCGCGCCTTCCTCCTTTCGCGTTCCGCGCGGCGGGATGAGGGGATTCCGGGACGTTTCGGGGAGGGCGCAACCGCGATCTACTATTTTGAGCGCCTTCTCCCGATCTCTCGATGAACGCGAAGCGTGGGGGATGCCGAGAACGTGCAAGCGAATCGTGGTTGCGCCCTTTCGGGGAAATCGGCGCATTTTCCTCTGTCCCGGAACGCGGGTTTCCGGTATAATTTCCCGCGTTTTTACAAGGACAAGCGTCTATGCATACTTTTCTCGACAATGGTTCCGTGACGTCCCCGAAGGGGTTCCGCGCGGCGGCCGTCGCCTCCGGCATCAAGGTCGGCCGCGACGACATGGCTCTTCTCGTCTCCGACACCCCCGCCACGGCCGCGGCGCTCTTCACCTCCAACAAGGTGGCCGCCGCTCCCGTCATCCTCGACCGGCAGAAAGTCGAGTCCGAGGGCATCGTGCAGGCCATTCTCGTCAACGCCGGCTGCGCCAACGCCTGCACGGGGCCCGAGGGCATGGCCGACGCGAGGGAGTCCGCGGAACTGGTCGCCGCGTCGCTCGGCATCCGCGAGACGCATGTGCTCGTCGCCTCCACGGGCGTCATCGGCCGTCGTCTTCCGATGGACCGCATCCGCGAGGGCATCCGCATGGCCGTCCCCGCGCTCTCCCGCGACGGCGGAGAGGCCGCCTCCCGCGCCATCCTCACCACGGACACCCACGAGAAGCGCTGCGCCGTCCAGCTCGAGATTCAGGGGAAGACCGTGACCGTCGGCGGCATGTGCAAGGGCGCGGGCATGATCGAGCCCAACCTTGCCACGATGCTCGCCTTCGTCACGACCGACGCGGCCGTCGCTTCGCCGGAGTTGCTCCGCGCCGTCCTCAAGAAGGCCGCGGACCAGAGCTTCAACCGCGTGACGGTCGACGGCGACCAGAGCACCAACGACTCCCTCTTCGTCCTTGCCAACGGCGCCTCCGGCATCGAGCCGCTCGGCCCGTCCTCGCGCGACTGGCCCGCGTTCGTCGACGCGCTCTCGGCCGTGTGCCTCTATCTCGCCAAGCAGATCGCCGGAGACGGCGAGGGCTCCACGAAATTCATCACGGTGCGCGTCCTCGGCGCCGCCTCCTCCCGCGAGGCGCTGCTCGCCGCGAAGACCATCGCCAACTCGCCGCTCGTGAAGACCGCCTGGTTCGGCGGGGACCCCAACTGGGGCCGCATCATCTCCGCAGTCGGCGACTCCGGAATCGAAATCGATCCGCTCAAGGCCGTCATCGCGTTCGACAACGAAGTCGTCTACGACTCCGGAAAGATCGCCGACGAGGCGTCGCTCAAACGGCTGGAGGAGGTCGTCTCGCACAAGACGTTCGCCGTCACGGTCGACCTCAAACTCGGGCCGGGCGACGAGACGGTCTACACGTGCGACCTTTCGTACGAGTACGTCAAGATTAACGGCGAATACACGACCTGATGCCCCGGACGGTCGGCCGGCTCGCGCCGAGCCCCACCGGCGCGCTGCATCTCGGGAACGCGCGCTCCCTGCTGCTCGCGTGGCTGTCCGCGCGCTCGCGCGGCGGCCGTGTCGTCCTCCGCATGGAGGACCTCGACCATCCGAAAGTGAAGCGCGGCGCCGCGGGGGCCATCCTCGACGAACTGCGCTGGATCGGTCTCGACTGGGACGAGGGACCCGACATCGGCGGCCCCTCCGCGCCGTATACGCAGTCGGAGCGCCGCGCCGTGTACCGCGAGGCGACGGAGCGCCTGTTCCGGGCGGGTCTGGTCTATCCCTGCGTCTGCTCCAGAAAAGACGTCGAGGCGGGACAGTCCGCCCCGCACGCGGGCGAGGACGGCCTCTACTATCCCGGGACATGCCGCGGACGTTTCGCGACCTTCTCCGAGGCGCGGGCCGCGCTGCCTCCTGGCCGCGAGCCCGCGTGGCGGTTCCGCGCGCCGGAGGGAGAGGCGACGGAGTTCGTGGACCTCGTCCGGGGACCTCAGCGCGCCGTTGTCTCCGAGGACGTGGGCGATTTCGTGCTCGCGCGCGACGTCGACGGCGCGGGCTACATGCTCGCCGCGACGCTCGACGACGCGCGGATGGGCGTGACGGAGGTGGTCCGGGGCGACGATCTTCTTCCCGCGACGCACCGGCAGGTCTGGATTCAGCGGGCTCTCGGGCTCCCGGGCGTCGCCTACGCGCACGTCCCGCTCGTCGTGGCGGAGGACGGGCGCCGCCTCGCGAAGCGCCACGGCGACACGCGGCTCGGCGCGTTCCGCGCGGCGGGCGTCGCGCCGGACCGGATCGTGGGCATTCTCGCGTGGTGGTGCGGCTGGGCGGACTTCGACGCCCATGTCCATCCCGGGGAGCTGATTCCGAAATTCTCCTGGGACACGCTGCGCCGCGACCGCGCGGTGCTGACCGACCGGGTGCGCGCCGCGCTGGGCGTCGTGCGGGAGCCCGGGACGGACTAGTGTCTCGCAAAATTAGTATTGACATATATCAGCGGCATGATACAATGCTCGCATGGCAACACAGAAGAAGACCTTCAAGTACACGCCTCAGCAACGGAGCGAGATCGAGGAACTGCTCCGCCGGAGGACGATTTCC
>JAZUKQ010000359.1:0-3245 GCA_045643325.1 Kiritimatiellia bacterium
GGTGCGGTCATCGATGTTTCCGACGATGTTGAGCATGGGAAAATGTGCGGGCTGGTGGTTGAATGCGGCGGATGTCCGGAAATCGGGCAAACGCGTGGGAAGAGATTCACCGCGAGTATAGCATAAGCGGCGGGGCGGGGAAAGGGGATTTGCCCGGAAGAGTAGGTTGTGGTATGCTATCCGCCCGTTCTTCAAACCCACGCCTCCATGTCCTTTATGCGCACGAAAACTCTTTCCGCGTTCATTCTCTCCGCGTTCGTTCTGGCCGTTCCCGCGCTTGCCGACGGCTCCCTGAAACTGACCGCTCCCGCCGAGGGCGCGGTCGTTCCGCTGCTTTCCGACAACCACAAGGCGTATCTCGACCTTCCGCGCGCCGAGCGGGTGAAGAAGTTCGCCGACCCTGCTTTCCGCCGGGAGATGCGTTCCTACGGCTATCATCCCGAGAAGGTCCGCCTCGCGTGGGACTGGGCCGCGCCGGAGGGGGAGCATCCCCGCTACACGGTCGTCGTGGAGCGCCTTCCCGATCATCTGCCCGTCGCCCGGATCGATACCGACAAGACGTCGGCGATGGTCGAGAACCTCGAGATCGCGCGCGACTACGAGTGGAAAGTCTACGCCATCGCGATGGACAAGATCGCCGAGACGGCGACCGGCACCTTCCGGACGGAAGACCACGCGCCGCGTCTCATCCATGTCCACGGAGTCCCGAATGTCCGCGACCTCGGCGGGTGGGTCGGCCTCGACGGCCGCCGGGTCCGTCAGGGGCTCGTCATCCGCACCGCCGGGCTCAACGAGAACGCCTCTCCCGTCTACTTCACCCGCGAGGAGCTTCTGGAAAAGGACCCGTCGCTGGCGGAGAAAGAGGCGGAGACGCGTTCCGAGATCGAAGAGTATAAGGGCTATCTCGGGAATCCGAAGACGTTCCGCCCGATGTTGGACGTCGGCCTCACGGGGAACTGGACGCTGTTCCTTCCCGATACGGAGAAATTCGAGGCGGAGGGCGAGACGGCCCTCGCCGCCCTCGACAAGATTCCGGAGACGTTTCTCGGCGCGGCGGCCGCGGCGGCCGCGATGGATTCCGCGAGCGACCGGTTCGACGTCCCGGGCTTCAAGGAGAGGAAGGGCCCAGCGGTGTTCATGCAGGTCGTGAACGCGGCGGAGGACGGATGGTTCTCGATTTCCTGCGGCGCGGACTGGTGGTGGGACCTCCGCGCGAACGGGAAGGTCGTGTTCGACTGCCGGCGGACGTCCGGGAACGACAAGTCCGTCTCGGTCGACAACCATCCGGTCCCGGTCCCCGTGAAGAAGGGCGCGAACCTCCTCGTCGCCGTGGTCTACTCCGGCTCCGCCGGCTGGGCGTGGTGCGCGAAGGCGGCTCCGGCCGTCCCGCTCGCGGACCTTCTTGAGTCGAAAATCGGCAATCTCTCCCTCCGGACGAACGACCTCTACCGTGTGCGGAAGGGCACCGAGCCGGGCGCGTGCCGTCTGGACGACGCGTCCCGCGACTATATGCTCGGCTATCTCGGCATGAAGAGCGACATCGACCTCCGTTCCGACGGCGAGTGCTATGGCATGGAAGGCTCCCCGATGGGCCCGACGGTCACGTGGTTCCACTATTCCTCCTTTGCCTACGGCGGCATGCAGTCGGACGGAGGGCGCAGGGCGTTCACGAAGGTCTTCAAGGTGTTCCTCGACCGCGCGAACTACCCGATCGATTTCCATTGCATCGCGGGGCAGGACCGCACGGGCGCCGTCGCGTTCATCGTCAACGGGCTTCTGGGCGTTCAGGAGGACGACCTCTACCGCGACTGGGAGGCGACGGGCTTCTGGAACCGCGACCCCAACTTCTCCCATCGCGACCGTTTCAACTATCTTGTCGAGGGCTTTCAGAAGTGGCCCGGCGAGACCATCAACGAGAAAATCGAGGCGTACGTTCTCTCCCTCGGCTTCACGAAGGACGATATCGCGACCCTCCGCGACATCATGCTCGAGGAGAAGTAGCGTCCGGCGCGAACCTTTCCAATCTCTCCAACCTTAAATTCCGTATCCCATGTCTGAATCCTGCTCCGGAAACTGCGAGACCTGCGCAAGCCATTCCAAAGAAGATCCCTCGTGCGCGGTGAGGCTCGCCCTCAAGTCCGTCAAACACAAGTATGTCGTCATCTCCGGCAAAGGCGGTGTCGGCAAGTCCACGGTCGCCGTCAATCTCGCGCTCTCGCTCGCGCTCCAGGGCCGGAAGGTCGGCCTGCTCGATGTCGACGTCCACGGGCCGAGCGTTCCGAAAATGCTCCATCTCGAGGGCCAGCAGCTCCTCACCGACGAGTCCGGCACGAAAATCGTCCCGGTCGCGGCGAAAGGTCTCAAGGTCGTCTCCGTCGGATTCATGCTCGACGCCTCGGACACCCCGGTCGTCTGGCGTGGCCCGGTCAAGATCAGCGTCATCCAGCAGTTCCTCGGCCAGACCGAGTGGGGCGAGCTCGACGACCTCGTCATCGACTGCCCTCCGGGCACGGGCGACGAGCCGCTCTCCGTCTTCCAGCTCATTCCGGACGCCGACGGCGCCGTCATCGTGACGACCCCGCAGCAGGTCGCCGCGCTGGACGTCTCGAAGTCCATCAGCTTCTGCAACCAGCTCGGCGTCGCGGTGCTCGGCCTGGTCGAGAACATGGCCGGGTTCGTCTGCCCCGGGTGCGGCAAGCTCACGCCGGTTTTCGGCGAGGGCGGCGGCGAGGCGCTCGCCGCGAAGTACGGCGTCCCGCTGCTCGGGCGCATTCCTCTCGACCCGATGGTGTGCGTGAACGGCGACGCCGGCACACCGTTCGTGCGGGCCGACGAGAAGTCGCCCACCACCAAGGCGTTCGAGGAGATCGTCGAGAAGCTTCTGGTCGACTGAGGGCGGCGCGATGGCGGACGAGATCAAGGAAAAACCGGAGGTCCTGCGTCTGCTCGAGACGCGCGACGCGGACGCGGTGCGGGCGTACTGCGAGGAGCTCCATCCGGCCGCCATCGCCGAGCAGCTGGTCGACGCCGACGCGGAGCCCGCGGTCGTGCGGGCCCTGTTCGCGACCTTCACTTCGGAGTTCCGCGCGGAGGTGTTCAGCCACCTTCCGGAGACGGTCCAGATCCCGTTCCTCCGGCTTCTGGACCGGACCGAGTCGGCGGAGCTCTTCTCCGAACTTCCTCCGGACGACCGCGCGCAGCTGTTCCGGCATCTTCCCGACGAGCTCCAGGAGCGCGTCCTTCCC
>JAZUKQ010000360.1:0-2250 GCA_045643325.1 Kiritimatiellia bacterium
ACGGCGGGGGGATTCTCCGTCTCGAAGACGATCTTTCCGTCTTCCTCGACGGCGGAGGGGACGGCGTTGGTGAGCCCATATTCCTTGTTCAGCGGCTCGAGTTCGCGGGAGAGGGGGCTGCGGGGCGGATAGAGAGTCTCCCGGCCGTTCTGGAGGACGCGCTCGCGCTCTTCCGGGGAGATGGGGTCGGCGAGGCGGCTCGCGGACCAGTCGGAGCGCCAGACGCCGTCGGTGTTGAGGTAGGCCTTGCGGTTGCGGGCCTCGTCCTCGATGGCCTCCGGCGTGTCGAGGACGCGCGGGGTGAGGAAGATGACGATCTCGTCGCGGGTCTTCTCCTTCTTGTTGGAGCGGAAGAACCAGCCGAGGAAGGGGATGTCGCCGAGGACGGGGACCTTGGTGTGGGTGGTGGACTCGCTGTTGGAGGCGAGACCGCCGAGAACGACGGTGTCTCCGGAGTGGACGGCGACGTCGGAGCCCATCTTGCGGGTGGCGATGGTGGGAAGGTCCTCCTCGCCGATGTGCTGCGTGTCGAGCACCTCCTGCCATTCCTGTTCGATGGTGAGCTCGATGTAGCCCTTCTTGTTGATGCGGGGGGTGACGGTGAGCTTGATGCCGATGTCCTCGGTCTCGATGTTCTGGGTCGTGCGGTTGGAGTAGGAGCCGTCGTAGTAGGTCGCGCCCTTGGAATAGTAGACGCGCTTGGTGGACTCGATGATGGCCTCCTTGTTGTCGAGCGTCGTGATGATGGGGGAGTTCATCACCTGGGCGCGGCTGTCGGTCTTCACGGCCTTGAAGATGAGGTCCATGTTGAGGTCGTAGACGGTGGCGAGGAACGAGGAGCCGCCGGCCTGGGCGAAGGAGGAGAGGGAGTCGGTGGTGACGTAGTCGGGCGCGAAGCCGGGGGAGCCGGGCGCGCCGCCGCCGGAGGCGAAGGCCCAGCGGGGGACGTCCTGGTTGTCGCGGACGTCGAGGGCGCGCTGGATCCAGGTGATGCCGGTCTCGGACGTGTCGGAGAAGGAGAGCGAGAGGATGACCGTCTCGATGACGACCTGCGAGAGCATGATGTCGACGGACTTGATGAGATCGCGGATGGTGGCCATGTCGGCGGCGTTGGCCATGATGATGAGGGCGTTGGTGCGCTCGTCGGCGAGGAGCTTGATGTTCTCCTTGTCGAGCTTCCCGACCATGTTCTTGGCGTTGACGGAAGACGCGGGGGCGGCGGGCGCGGGGCGGGCGGAGCCCCGGGAGGCGGCGTCGGAGAGGGACTCGCTCTTGCCTGCCTCTCCGGAGGAGGCGCGGACCTTCTCCTCGTCCTTGGAGTCGCTGCCGATGAGCTCGTTGAGGAGTTCCGCGACGTCTTTGGCGACGGCGTGCTCGAGGCGGAACACCTCGACCGTCACGTCGGGGGCGGTCTCGACGTCGAGGACTTTGATGACGCGGTTGAAGAACTCCATGTTCTCGGGCCGCGTGATGATGATGAGGAGGTTGGTGCGCTCGTCGGCGATGATGAGGACCTTGCCGCGGATGATGCCGCGGGCGGCCTCGTCGACGACGGAGTCGAACGAGGACGCGGAGGAGGACGTCTGGGCGGCCGGCGGGACGGGCGGCTGGCCGGCGCGGCGGACCGTGCCGCCGGGAAGCGGACGGCTGGTGACGCCCGGGGAGCCGGAGTTGTTGAGGACGGGGGCCTTCTTCTTCGAGGTGGTCTCCTCCTGGCTTTCGGAGACGATTTCCTCGAGGCGCGTCTTGATGTCCTCGGCCTTGGCGAAGCGGACGGGGACGACGAACGTCTCCTCGCGGTTGACGATGGGCTTGTCGATATAGGCGAGAATCTCGGCGATGCGGTTGATGTTCTCGGTGGCGTCGGTGACGCGGATGGAGTTGGTGCGCTCGAAGGTCTGGACCTGGGCTCCCTGACGCTTGAAGCCGTCGATGATCGGCGAGGCCTCCTCGATGGTGATGTTCTTGAGCTCGAACATGCGGCTCACGAAGTCCGCGTGCTCGGGGAGGCCGTCGTCGCTCTCGGACCCCATCTCGGTGACGCGGACCGTTCCGTCCTCGTCGACCTTCTGGAGAAGGGTCTTCGAGCCGTACTGGGTGAGCTCGCTGGCGGGGAGGACGCGGAGGAACGTCTCGCCGTCGGGTTTGAGACCGATTCCGTTGATGGTGAGAATCTGCTCGATGGCGTTGAGGTATTCCTCGTCGGTGAGCGCCTTGCCGGGAACGGACTGGAGAAGTCGGAGGCCAAGC
>JAZUKQ010000361.1:0-3489 GCA_045643325.1 Kiritimatiellia bacterium
CAATCCGCCGCCCTACGCCGTCGGCCTCCAGAACAACGGCGGCGGAGGGACCTGCTCGAACACGGCCGGCGCCGCGACCGTCCAGCTCGACTGGCGGGGCTTCGGGCGGCTCCCCGCCGGCGGCACGGGCACCCACGGCGACGCGGACCACGACGGCATCCCCGACGGCGTGGACGAAAACGAATGGGAGCACAACACGCTCCTCGCGGAGAACGCGGGCTACCCGAACCTCGTCCTCACGGTGGTCCGGGGCATGGACCCGCCCGCACGGGACGTCCCGCGCCTTCTCATGGGCACGCCCGACGCCTCCGTTCCCACGTCCGCCATGCTCGACATCGGCGGACTCAAGATTCCGGCCTACACCGGGACGGCGATTCCCCTGGGCATCCCGTACGGCAGCTTCTACCCGTTCACCGTGTCCATCCGGGGCAACCTGTTCGTAGAGGTGCAGCTATCCACGGCCGAGGCGCTCTATGCCGATGGAGACACGCGGATCTTCTCGGGCGGCACATCGGCGAGCGGCACCGGGCGACTCGCGTTCCCGCGCCTCTACCTCGTCCCGCAGTCCGACAGCGGCCTCACCTGCCTGCACGAAGGGGGCACGGGCGTCGCGTTCCGCGCCATCCTCCAGCCGGTGGACTGGTCGGATGCGCTCGACCACGCAATCGTCGAGGGCTTTGAACTCCAGGGCAACGGGCGGCTCTGGCTTGCGGGCACGCCGACGCAGAGGCCCGGCGAAATATCCGACGGAACGGTCACGCTCCATACGCCGTGGCTCTTCCGTGGGACGCTCTCGGAGTCGGCCAGCGTCCATTGGTGCGAACACGGCGGAACCTTCTGCTATGCCTGCGGCGTTGCGCACACGGACGTGAATCCCTGCTCGCATGAAGCCACTTGCGCGGCGAAATACGACCTCGACGCGGAATGCACCTGTTCGCCGATTTTCGTCAGGGTGAATTCGGATGACGACGATTTCAACGGAGTCGAAGACCGGGACGATTCAAAACCCGTGTACGACGAAGACGACTGGGTCGGGTACCGCGCCATAGGCCTGGGGGGATGCTGCTGTGTGCATCCCCAGGGCGCTCGTGCCCGCATGACCGGAATCTCCGGCGGGCTTCGCCTATGGGACTCTCAATGCGAGGAGATCTCGTCCGGAAGCACGATAACCGATGGATGGTTTTCCGCGGAGGCCACGGCGGCATCCCCGACCATCGGCGGCGGCTTCTTCTCCTACAATGTCCTGAAAGAAGACGGTTCGACGCTTCGCTCCATCACCCGCCGCTTCACCATGGCGAATGTGCAGATCAAGCCGGACATGAACGACGATGGGACGGTCGATGAATACGACGCTGCAGTCCGAAAGCTGTCTTCACCGAACCAGTGGTATGTAGCCTGTGAAAATGGCATCCATGCGTTCAGGCTTCAAAACGAGTGCCCATCGGACGCCGTACTGTCCTTCACCGTGAATGGGACAACGAACTCTCCGTCCGTCCTCGATCCTCTTGGGCGGACCTACCCAACGGGCGTTTCTACAAATGAGGCTCCCTTTGCCTGCCGAAATTCCAGCGACGCCTTTGATGTCGATGCGTCAGGCGGAGAAGGCGCGATTTCCATCGCCTACACAATCTCGGAGCCCGATGGCAGGGGCATCGTGTCCGACACATTGGAAATCGTGGCCGTCGATCCTTCGCCTGGCGCGCGATTCGCGAGGAAAGACTCCGGCGATGTCTATTGGGATTATTCCAACGCACCGGCTCCTGTCCAGATAATTCTCTTGAACCCAGCCAATGGAGACATTCTGGAATCCTTCTCCGGAATGGAGCCGCACACGTCATCATCGCGCCCTGTTGCCGTATATCCAGTTGTCGCCGTGCTTCCCATGCTATGGGAAAATGGGGATTACACTACGATCCGAACCGGTTCTCTTGAAATCGTGGACGTCCATGTTTCCCCGAACCAGACCAATTCTGTCGCAGGCTGCCTGGTGCGAACAGAGTTTCATCTGTCGGAAGGCTCCTCGCATTCCGCAACATGGAGCATCGAGCCGGAGCTTCCCAATGGCGCTCGCCTTCATGCCTCGAATTCCTCGGCGGGGAGCGGTTCTTTTGGATTGGCGGGCGCATCGAATGTATGGGTGTCCGCCGGTTCGGTCGCGACCAACTATACCATCCGGGCTGAACATGGCGTTTTGACGAATGTCTACGACGTGGCGACCTTGTGCGTCGGCCAGGTGCGAATGGTGCCGGACTACGATTTCGACAAGAGCATCGGTCCGTCCGATCTGGCAGACGCCGAGACCAACCGAGTGTTCCGGTTATGGGTGAACAACGACGACGATGACGAGGCCCCCAACGACTGGTTCCCCTGGAGTACAGCGGATGAGGGCGCCGGCGCCTATGAAGTTCCGGAGTTCGGATATCTGTATGCGGACTATTCGGATGGCATCGTGAATGGAAACCGGGACCGTTTGGATTGGTTTCCGCTGTGGTTGGACATCCACGATGCGTTGGAGGCATTCCCACCCGCAAACGGTTTCACGTATCGCCTTTCGCAGGAAGATTCGGCCATCGCGGTGATTCCTTCGGCCCTGACGACGATTTCGGCGGGGAGTTTTCAGACGGAAGACCTTGATTGCTTTGGAACTGGTTTCGGAGAATCCATCACGAATTCGGTCGTGTTGAGACCAGGGATGTTCGACAACCATATCGTGTTGCCCAATGAGTTCCTGGATATTGTGCAAACAAATGGAACCGCCGGCATCGTCCTTGTGGAGGGGCGGGGTGAATCGGACGCTCCGCTGGTTCTGGAAATCCTGGACGGCGACGACAACCTCATCTGCAGCAAGACTCTTCCGGTGCGAGTCTCCTCGGTGGAAGATATGTTCCGATTCGTGAATCTACGGCCGGCGACAGGTGGAAGCGACTCGCCGTCGACCCGTACCAATGAGCCGCCCAACCGGCCCTACGTCCCGAATGGAAAGAACGTGTTCCTCGTCCACGGATTCCGCGTGGAGGCCAATGAATCGCGCGCCTGGGGTTCCGAGTTTTTCAAGAAACTCCTTCGATCGGGAAGTCGCGCCGATTTCTGGATGGTCACCTGGAACGGCGACCCCTCGGATGGCGTCGACTACTACTGGGCGGTGAACAACGCGTTCCTCACGGCGTCGAATCTCGCCGCCGTTGTCAATTCCGTGCCCGGGGAGAAAGTCGTTATGGGCCACAGCCTTGGCAACATGGTCGTGTCCAGCGCCTTTGCGGACCATGGAATGGTCGCAGGGAAGTACTTCGCCTTGAATGCGGCCGTCGCCAGCGAAGCGTTCGATGCCTCGCTGTTCGACACCGCCACGAACAACCCTCTTGTCCACTCGGACTGGTACGACTACCATCCCCAGACATGGAGCGCCTGCTGGAACGAACTGTTTCCCGACACGGACGACCGGAGCAGGCTGACATGGAAGGGACGGTTTGCCTCCGTGGCGCCCAAGGT
>JAZUKQ010000362.1:0-21957 GCA_045643325.1 Kiritimatiellia bacterium
ACGCCCGGCTACTGCATCCACGAGACGCTGTTCGACGACGTGCCGTGGCGCGGGGATGTCGTCGACGAGGACGTGAGGTTCGTGGACGGCATGATGTACCCGTCCGACCGTCCCGGTCTGGGCATCGAGATCGACGAGGCCGCCGCCGCCGCGCATCCGAAGCAGGACCACTGGCTGCGCCACTACGCCGGCACGCTCACCAACGTGCGCCCGCCGGACAGCGTCAAGTACTACCACGCCGGGAAGTGAGGCCGACGCCGATGTTTTTCCTCCTGATCGCGAGCACGTTTCTCATCCCCGTGATTCTGATTGTGTGCGGCGGACTGATCGCGCGCGGACACTACCCGAAACATCCCAACAACCTGTGCGGCTATCGGACGCCCCGGTCGATGAGAAACGACGAGGCCTGGGACTTCGCGCAGAAACGCTGGGGGCGTCTGAGCTGGTGGTTCGGGTGGGCGTTGTTGGGCGTCTCGGCGATCTTCGCGGCGCTTCTGAAAACGATGTCCGTCCAGGAAAAAACGGCCGAAATCTACAGCTTCGCCTGTCTGATGATTCAGCCGTTGTTGACGCTCGCGACCATCCCGCCCGTCGAGCTCGCGCTCAAGAGGAGGTTCGGCGACAAGGCATCGTCGCCGCGGCAATGAGGAAACGACCGCATGAGACTCGTTGGATTTGATTTCGAGACGGCGAACCCGTGCAGCGGGAGCATCTGCGCGGTCGGCCTGGCCGTGGTGGAGGACGGGCGCGTCGTCGAGCGCTTCGGAAGCCTCGTCCGCCCGCATCCGGACGTCGACTGGATGGACTGGCGCTGCCAGCGGGTTCACGGCATCGCGGAGGAGGAACTCGCGCACGCGCCGGAATTTCCGGAGGTTTGGAAGACGATGCGGGAACTGCTCTCGGCGGAGAGAGCGGTCGGCGTCGCCCACAACGCGCCGTTCGACACCCGGCAGATCCGCGCCGCGCTCCGCCTCTACGGCTTTCTGGAGCCCCTGGAATTTCCGTATGTCTGCAGCTGCCGCGTCAGCCGCCGGCTGCTGCCGGACCTTGAGAACCACCGGCTCGACACCGTCTGCTCGCATTTCGGCATCGTCTTCCGCCACCACGACGCGCTGGAGGATGCGGAGGCCTGCGCGAAAATCATCGCCCGCCTCGGCATTCCCGACGGCATGGTGCAGCGCTTCGCGCCCTGACCGTCCCCTTCTCCACCGGTTCTCCGCTTCTCGTCACGCGTCGGTTTTCCTCTCAAGTTTCATTAAAAAATCCGATGATTTTCCAATATATTTGACGTATTTTCAAAACCAAGACATAAGTGAATTTTCTTTCCTTTCGTCCTGCACGGCCGATTCCGGGAAAGGAGAGGACAAAAGGAACAGCCGACCTTCAAAACAATACTTCGTTCATATAAGTCACCCGTTTCCGGATTGCAGTTTCAGAACAATGGTTGTATACTGGTGTTGCCATGAAAACGAATACCGCACTCTCTTCCCTGTTGTCGTTCCTCGGTCTCGCGTTTCCGCTTCTCGCCGGAACAAATGTCGAACCGCCCGCCGACATGACGCTCACCGACCTCACCGTTCCCGGCGGCACCGTCTACGCCATCGACAACGGCTACCAGAATACCGAGACCCCCGCGAAACTCTTCGACAATGTTGTGAACGCGGACAAATCCCGCTGGCTCCCGAACGCCCAGTCATCCGCGTGGATTGTCTACCAGTTCGACTCGCCGACCCTTGTGAACGCCTACCGGATCTGCAATGGCTACTGGAACGGCGGCAAGCGCGCCCCCCGCGATTTCACCATCGACGGGTCGAACGACGGCGAGAACTGGACGAACCTCGACACCCGGACCGGCGAGGCCACCACCGAGTCGGACTGGCCCGCGAGCACCTGGCGCTACTACACGTTCGATAATTCCACGGCGTATTCGCGGTACCGCCTAACCATCACGAAGACCTCTCTGGGCGAGCGCATCCAGCTCAACGAGATGGAGCTTTTCTGCGTTGTCTCCGGCGGCATTCTGACCGTCTCCGGCGCTCCCGCGAACGTGGGAACCCCTGCGCCGGACTACGGAATGCAGACTGGTCTCGGCGGCACGACCGTCCCGTTCACCGCGCCCCAGTTCTCGACCGTCGCCGACGAATTCGACGAGGCCGGGTCCACGCACTACGTCTATTCGGGCTACCGTGTCTCGCGGGTTTCGCTCGGCGGCGACGCGGAAGTCCTCGCACAGAATACGGACTCCGCCTTCTCCTATCTGGTCCCCACGGACGCGAACCTGCTCGTGGAGTGGCTTTTCGGGCGCGACTACCGGCTCGACACATCGGCTCTGCCGGACGGAACGGGAAATGTCGCCATCAAGACGGACCCGCTGTCCGGCCCGGCGTTCCCGGCGGAGGAAACCTGGTACCGCGAGGGCTCCACCGTCACCCTCGAGGCCGTCCCCGCCGCGGGACAGACCTTCCTCACGTGGACCGGCGACATCCCGGAAGGCGTCTCCGCGCGCGTCGCCCAGATCACCTTCGCGATGGACCGCTCGGTCTCGCTCCAGGGCGTCTTCCTTCCCGTCGGGGCGCTCCCGGTCCAGTACGTCGCGACGACGGGCGACGACGCCAACTCCGGCTTCAAGGAGTCGACCGCGCGCAAGACCGTCGAGGCGGCCCTCCAGACGCTGGACGCCATCGGCGAGGGCACGCTCGTCGTCGCCCCCGGCGTCTACCCGTTCGCGGGCCCCCACGTCCTCACCAACGCCATCACCCTCTGCGGCTCCACCGGCAATCCCGCGGACGTCGTCATCACCAACACCGTGAGCTCTGGCTACAACGGCCTGAAGCACAACCGCCGCGTCCTCACCGTGGACCATCCGGACGCCTTCGTGCATTCGGTGACGCTCGCCGGCGGCCGGTTGACGGAATGCACCGAGGGCGGCGCGGGCGTCCTCATCGGCACGAACGGCGGCACCGTCTCCAACTGCGTCGTCCGCAATTGCGCCATGGGCCACAACTACGACAGGGCCGGCGGCGTCTACATCACCGGCGACAAGGGCCTCCTCACCCACAGCATCGTCGAGAAGAACACGCTGGCGAAGGACTGCAGCTGGAGCAACATGGGGTACTACGGCGCCGCCGTCGCCGCCACCGCAGGGCGGATCGAGAACTGCCTCATCCGCGACAACGGCGCCACGCTCACCGCCGAGCCGTACAGCCACACCTCCTCCTGCGCGGTGTACATCACCCTGAAGGCGTCCATCGCCAACTGCACAATCGTCAGCAACACCTGCACCCGCACGGGCGGCATGTACCTGAACAAGCCGGACTGCGGCGCCACGAACTGCGTCGTGGCGGGCAACACCTGCCTGTACCGCGACACCGAGGGCGAGTATCTCGACGCCTGGAGCGGCACGCAGGGCTCCCAGTATGTGCATTGCGCGCTCGACACCGCCGAGCCCATCGGCGTGGGGAACTTCGCCGGCACGGTAGAGACGTTCTTCCGCGACTATGCGGGAGGCGACCTCCGCCCCGCCCTGACCAGCCCCCTCCTCAACCACGGCGCGCCGCTCCCCGACGCCCCCGCGACGGATCTGGCCGGGAATCCCCGGGTCATCGAGCGCATCGACATCGGCGCGTTCGAAGCCCCCGCCTCCGCGACGACCTTCTTTATCAAGTAATCCCCGCGCCCCGGACCGTCCGTTTCCCCGCGCAAAGGAACCACGCCATCAAAACGTCCGCCCTCCCCGTATCCGGACTCCTTCTCCTCCTCGCCGCCTCGGCCGCCCCGGCGAAGCTCGCCTGCACGGTCGACAAAGGGGATCGCGCCCGCTCCTACACGGCGGGCGAGTCGGTTGTCTTCACGGTGACGACCGACACCCCCGCGGGCGAGCGCGTCGAGTGGTCCGCCGACGGCGACCGCGCCAACCATCCCGGCGACGCCGACCGCAAGGGCGCCGCGAGCGAACGCCGCACGCCATTGCATCCGCAGGAAAAAACGGTTAAAATTTGGGATGCGAGACAAATTGTCTTCCGCATCGCCCGACATGTGTCCCCTTGCCATGAAATCCATCCTTCCGTCTTTCCGTCCGTTGCTTTTTGTCGTCGCGCTCGCCGCGCAGGCGCGGTCCCTTCCTGCCGCGACCACGACCGTCTTCTCAGAGGATTTCTCCAGCATTACCACAGGGGACAGCACGACTACCGGCGGTTCCAGTTCTGGCATTACATCTCTTTCCGGGTTCCAGACCCTTTCAAAAGCCTACAAAGCCGGCGGCGCGGTGAAACTCGGTACTGGGAGCGCGACAGGCAGCATCACGACGACCAATCTGACGCTGTCGGCCGGTACGGTCGATGTCTCCGTGGATGTCAAAGGATGGACCTCGGTCGAAGGAAAGCTCGAGATTTCCTTTGGGAACCAAAAGGAGACGATAACCTATACGGCGGTAATGTCGGGTTCCTTCGAGACCGTCCACGCGACCTTCGACACGGCCGGCGAGACCGCGGCCGTGACGTTCGCGACAACCGACAAGCGCTGTTTCCTCGACAACATCGTCGTCACGCTCACGACCGAAGGCGGAGCCCCCTCTCTCTCCATCGCCCCTGCGGAGAGTGTGATCGATTTCGGGGAAAGCGTCTCCATCGCCCTGAACGCGACGACCGACAACGGGACGCCGCCCGTTCTCTCTGTCTCACCGGATGTCGGCGCCATCGCGGACGGCGTCTTCACCTGGACGCCCTCCGCCCCCGGCGTCTACCCGCTCACATTCACCGCGACAGACTCCCTCGACACGACGCTTTCCGCCACCGCCTCGGCGACCGTCACGGTCATCTTCCCGACTCCGCAGAATCTGGAAGCCGATCCCTCCACGACGAAGGCCGACCTCGCCTGGGATCCGGTTGTCGGCGCGGACCACTACGACCTCACGCTCCAGCGGCTCGATGTCGCGATGACGTGCTTTGTCGACGAGCCGTTCGGATATTTCAAGTCCGCAAGCAGCAGCGCCATTTCGGCTTCGGCCCTGGGAACGGCTCTCTCCGGATGGTCGGTCGAGAATGTCTACACTACAACCCCGGACAGCTCCAACAACGTTGATGCGAACGAGGAACCGATCGGCTATAGTCTGAAATTAGGATCCTCAAGCAAAAAAGGCAGTATCGCGACCCCGGGACTCGACCTTTCTAAAAACAACGGCCGCTTCACGGTGACGTTCGACGCGCGGAGCTGGAAAAACGACAACACCACGATTAAAATCATCGCGGGCGGAGAAACGAAGACCCAGACGCTTTCGAACTCTCTGACGACCTATTCCTACGACTTCACCAACGGAGCGGACGGCATGACTGTGAAAATCGAGGCGTCGAAAGCGAGCAACGCCCGATTCTTCCTCAAAAACCTCAAAATCGAGTCCGTCGCCCGCGACTTGGTCACCGTTCTCGGTCCCCTTTCCGTCTCCGGGACGTCCTATTCCGCGACGGGCCTCACCCCGGGCGCCGAGTACAAGATGATCGTGGACGCCGTATACGACGAGACCACCCACGCCTCCGCGGATCGTATGTTCTCCACGAAGCCGCTCACCACCATGTTCTTCGTGCAGTAGACGGAGAACGTGGGACCGACGACGCGGCGGAATTCCGCGCCGGTCCCCGGATCACCGGGCATGAGAGGGGCGTCGACCTGAACACAGGACGATGCCCCGCTTCATGTGTTTCCCCGCTTGAAAGCAAACCGTGCCGCGAGAAACAGCCGCCCGTTTCTCCCAAACGTCAGGAGAGGATTTCCTTCGCCAGGTTCTCCAGCGCGTCGGTCGCGTCACCCTCCGGACCGGCGGCGGCCAGCCAGGTTTCGCGCAACTTTTCCGTCATGCGGTACTTGAGCCGGTAGATGGCGTTCGGCGTCGTGTCGTACTCGGCCGCCAGCGTCTCCACCGGAACCTCCTCCTCGATGAGCCGCCGGAAAATCTCCTTGCTCTTTTCCGACAGACGTCCCGCCGCAAACACACGGTCCAAAAGCGCGCACCATAGTTCGTGGCGAAGCGCCTCCCGTTCCGCCTCGGCGCCGCGGTCGTCCACGGGCTCGGCCAGGTTTTTCAGCATTTCCTCCGGAACCGTTTTCTCGCGCCTCTCGCGGCGCATATATTCCAGTGCCTTGTTGCGGACCACGCCGAAGAGGAAGTCCCGGAAACGCCCCTGCGTTCGGTCCCAGCGGCGTTCCGGAAGCGCTTTCACAAGCGCGAGAAACGTCTCTTGGACGATGTCGTCCTCCTTGTCGTTCAACAGGGACGGATAACTGCGCAGGAGAATCGCGAGATAGTACCGGCAGACCGGATCGTACAGACGGGCGAAGCGCGTCCATTCCGCGTCGGGCGTATCCGTCGCCGCGAGTTTTTCCATCAGGGTCGTCGCCGTGTCGGGCGCCGGGGAAGAAGAATGTGTTTTGGAAGCCATGCGGGAAAGTCTAGCAGAACACCTGCGGGTTTGCTAGACTTCCGCCATGTCCACGACACTTTCTGCCGGCGGCCGTTTCGGCGGCGCGTTTCTTCTCCTGCGCCCGCTCGGTTCGGGCGGCATGGCCAACGTCTGGCTTGCCCGGGAGGAGGAACTCGGCCGCGAGGTCGCGCTCAAAATCCTGCACCGCGCCTCCGACGCCGACCGCGAGCGTTTCCTTGCCGAGGCGAAGTCCCTTGCGGCGGTCCGGCATCCCGGCGTCGTGTCCGTCCTCCGCTTCGGGGTGGACCGCGCCACGGACCTTCCCTTCTTCGCCATGCCCGTCTACCCCGGGACATTGGCGGACCGGCTCGAGCGCGAAGGCCGCCTCTCGGAAGCCAGGACCGTCGAACTCGGAATGTCGCTTGTTCCGGCGATTACGGCGCTTCATTCCGCCGGTCTCGCCCATCGTGACCTGAAACCGTCCAATGTCCTTCTGGACGAGCAGGGAGCCCCGGTACTTTCCGACATCGGACCCAGAAACGGCGGAACACCCGCCTGGGCCGCCCCGGAACAACTTTCCGGGAAGTCGATGAGCGCGTCTATTGTGCCGGATCGCGCCGTCGACTGGCATGCGCTCGGCCTCCTGCTCTACCGAGCGCTTGTCGGGAGTCTTCCACCGCCCCGCGGCATCCTCCCGGCGTCTGTGGAACCACCGCGCGGCACCCTCCCGCGCGATTTGCGTCCGCGTCCCTCGCGAGACTGGGAACGGCTGTTTGTCGCCCTCCTCGCCCCGGACCCCGCCACGCGCCTCGCCGACCCGGACGCGGTTCTCCGCGCCTTGCGGCGCATCCGGCGCAGGGCGTGCCGGCGCGCTTCCCGGCTCGTTCTCCTCGCGCTCGTCGTCGGCCTCGCCGCCGCGCTTTTCTGGACCGTCGTCCGCCCGGCAGTCCGTCCCGAGCACGACATCGTGGACGGAGAGCGCCAACCCGACGGACAGGAGACTTCTCCGTCAGCCGCCCCGCCGCATCCCGTCCTCGACCCCGTCGCCGACGACGTCGTCCGCGTTCCGGAAGGAGCGGTGCTTGTCGCCGAGGAGTTCACCGAGGGACCGGCGACCGCCATCCTCCTCGATGGCGGAACGTTGTTCCTCGGTCCTCAATCCGGAACGCGGTACATCCCTTGGTCCATCCTCGTCGGCGAGAAGGGCGGGATACTGGAACGCTGCGACGAGGACAACGAGGCGACCTACTGCGTCACCAACGCCATCCGGCGGGCGCCCGGAGTCGCCTCCGCAACCTTGGAATGCCGCGGTTTTACGGGGCTGATCCTCAACCGGAAGAAAATCGACCCCGGGCTGACCGTCACCGGTCTTGGATCCGTGGCCGACTTCTCTCCCGACGGCCGCCCCCGCAACCGCCGCTGGTTCGATCCCAAAGAGCCGCTGTGACCGGATCCATGCCGCGCGAGGAGCGGCTTGTCGCCCTACGCGTCGCGGATCGCGGAAAGAACGGAATCCACCCATTCCTCCGGAGGAAGGTGCGCGGCGGGATGCGGTGTCCAGAGAAGACGTTTCCCGCGCCATTCGTAGACATCCACGGACGATTTACCGACTTGGACATTTCGGACGCGTGAATCCAGAGATACCCCGATATCCGGGGCAACGCGATGGAAGGTGTTTCCGAAAACGATGACCTCGGCATCGTAGAGTTCGATTTGTTCGAACAAAATATCCTTCCAATCCACATAGCGGCGACCGAGACGGACCTCGTCCGTAGAGGGAAGCGCGGGCATCTTGCTCACGTTCACAAAAGCGGTCCGCAAGAGGGATTCCGCGACTTCCGGACGGTCCGAAATCCATGGAAGATCCGCGTAGGACGAAATTCCCTGTTGCAGGGCATAGGACGCATACGCGACATTTCGCAAGGCGGGTGGCGCGTTGACCGCCTTCGCGAGCGCCTCCCCTTCTCCGAAATCCCGGAACATTGTCCAACCGCCTCCGCAAGGAGCCCCCTCTTTGTCCTGATTGTCATACGGTTCTTTGAGAACCCACATGAGGCGGGGGCGAGTTGCGAGATATCCCTCCGCGTCCACCACCCCGTCATACACGGGGCGAATCCGCTTGGGATCGAATCCAAGCTCCTCGGCACGGGCCCGGATGCGGGCATGAAGGATGTCTTGACGGGCAAGAAGGGACGATGGCATGTTGAAAAAAAATCCTTTCCTGAAATACGTTGCGATGTGAACAAAGAGATCCTATCGGCAATCCCGTTGCAATTACAACTCGTTCGTTTCGATCTCCCCCCAGTCAAATTCCACAATCTTGTCCGACGCGACATTGATCATTGCCCGCAGCAGTCGTTCCGTCTGTTGTCGGGCCGCCTCTCGATTCTCCTCGGTGTCCAACATTCTCTTCATCTTCTCCGCCACGAAGGAATCGATTGAAAACATGATTCTTTCGGTCTCTTCTTTGTCGCCTTCCTTGATCAAAAGCCGAGGTTCGTCCTTTTTGTCGAACGTGCTAACGCGATAGTTATCAATCTGTATCTCCGGCATATGCAGCATAATACGGTTCGTCGACAACTCTTCCTCCTGGATTTTTCTCAAGTCCACACAGAACTCCGCAGAACCTTCCCATTGATAGACAACTTTAAAATGCTTTCGGAGTTTGGCGTTCGTCGGGACATTGCTTGGGAGATCCAGGAAGCCTCCGACATACCGCTTGATTGGTTTCAATACGCCCTTCATCTCAATCCCCGTGATAATACTTCTTCCGCTCTCGGAAACCGTATTCTGGGAAAGCGAGGACGTCCAATTCCTAATGAGGGAAATTGCACAAGCAATGGCCACTAGGACAAGCGCCGGAAATGCCGCTTTGCGGAAGGGTATCTTAGAAAGCATCTGGACAAGCTTTTTCAATAACATCATCATCGTTTTCATTGCGCCGCTCCTTCGTTCGCGTCATTCTTCTCGGCATCCGCTTCTCCTTGACCCGAAGCAGATTCATCCGTTTTCACCATGGGCGAAGGCAGGGGCTTCCACCGGGTCTCTCCTTGGTCCGAAGCAGCCCCATCCGTTCCCTGAAACGCCACGTCGACATCGACCGCCCCTTTCAGAACTTGGCGATAAAGATTAAGCAACACAATGCGGGCTTGCGTTTTGGCTTCCTTCTGAAGATCGCTGGATGAAAAAAGCTCCCACTGTTTGTCTATGATCTTCGTTCGACATCTTGTGTCCAACTCTTTTTCCATTTCGTCCACTCCCAATCCCAACGACCTTACAGAGCGGACTCTGCTCATCTTTCTGGGATCAATTCCTATCGTTTCACCATCAAGTTCCGGGTCTGGCAGGACAACCAGAAGATTGGTTGTTCCAGATCCTTCCGTATATTGGAATTCGGCTTTGGTCAGGTCGACGACAATGTCGGCGCTTCCCTCGTGTACATACGCGACTCTCGCTTTGCCTTTCAGCGGAGATTTATTTTCCGCGCTGTAGGTCGTTATGCCGGAAATCCGTATGACAACTAACTTTTCTTGCGTCAGACTCCACTCTTTTGCGATCCGCGCGGGATCTTTCCCTGTGGCGACCTCCTCACGTGCGGCGGCATCTTTATGCGGCGGCTGCTTGAAAGAGAGCATCACAAACTTCAGCAGAATAATAACACTACAAATACCGACCGTCCACCAATAGAACTTTTTATTCATTTCTACTCCTCCAAAAGCATCTGATCAAACTCGTCGGGCGTATATCCTCGAACATCTTTTGACGGTGCGTAAATATAGTGTACAAGCCACACCCAAAGCACCACGATGATCACCCCCACCGTGCCCCACAATACCCATTTTTTTATACTCACAAAATGATTCTCCGAAAATCTACGGTATCTTTTCCCACACCGTCCAGCGGGAGATGGAAAGTGACCAAAACCTTCTTCCCGACGTTTTTCCCGCCGGCGCGTCCTGGGAAGAAAAAAGGCGCGTCTTCGGGCTGTCCTTGGACAGTCTCGTCAGAATTGACCTTTCGACATGGTCTCGTTAACCGTCACGCCGTCCTTTTTCCACATCCCTTGCGGTTCGGAAACTGAAGAGTCGGAGTCAGGAACGGGTCTGGATGGTGTTGGAGAATTTTCGCATCCCTCTAAGCGTTTTCGCGCTTCGGAAACGGCGGCTTTCAACACGTCCGGATCAGGTCGTGCGGCAACGGCGGCGGTTTCCGGGACGGCAAGTACCACAAGGCAATGGCCGGATTCGAGACGATTCTCAAAAACAACCACGCCTCCGGAGACATTGCGGGGAGAAAGCAACGACCAGGCCGATTTCCGAATATCTTTCGAGGCGTCTTCGGGCCAATCTGCGGTTTCAAACAACCAACGGTCCAAAATCCCCCAGCCGAGCGCCCTCGCCTTGCCGAACCCGACCGAAGCGCCCTGACGCTCTCCTTCGACAGCACGTCCGACACAGAACACCATTCCCTCGGCGACGGTATGATCCGCCGAGAGAACGGCATCGCGATGACGAGCGAAAATTTCAGCAGACGTGTCCGCGAGCAGCGACGCGGGATTCAGAAGAAGCCCCATCGCCGTAAAGACGGCGGCTACGCCGTGCCGACTAGAAGGCGTCTTCATCGGCCTCGACTCCACGACCATGAAGCGCCCCATTGGGATTGGCAACACGCTGCGGCGGAGAACCCGCTTCCATCGATTGCCTCATGGACTTGGCCCGGTCTGCGGAATCGGGACTCCAGGAGCAGACGGTTCCATACACTGTGCGCCCCGTCAAAGGGTGTTTGGCCTCCCAGTTCTTGACCGTGACGATGCCGGAAATCTTAAGAGACTCCGCCACGGCCGCCACCTTCTGCGCATATGCCGAGACATCCTCGTAGGACTCCGCCGCGTTTTCAAACTCCTCGACGCTTTCGGCGTTCACCGCATCGGTCACCACAGCGACGGTTTCACCGGCAAATTCACGGATTGCCGCCATTGCCTGCATTTTGGCCTTGTTGCGGGCCGCATTCGCGGACTGAGGAGAATCGGACACCGCGCCAGCCTGTCCAAACGCCACCAAAACGAGGTTGCCGTTCTCGTCGATTTTCTGCTGAATGCCGAACGTGGAAAGCAGGACGTCCTTGTCCGCCGGAATCTGTTCCTTAATGGGACGCTTCCCGACGCCGCCGGGAAGTTTTCCCCCGCGCGAAATGGACTGCGCCATTGCCTGAAGTTTCGGACTCCAGATGGCTACGACGCCGATTTCGCCCTTTTTCCCCGGGGGAACGCCTTCGAACGAGCACATCACCTGCATGCCGACGATCTCGCACTTCGCGCAAGTGGAGATCGCCTTCATGTACAGGTCGGAATTCAGTTGCTTCTTCGCGATACGCTCTCGGGCGGCACGGTCGGCGGCATCGGGATCCACCCCCTCGGCGCGCAACGCGTTGTCAAGCTTCGCGATGATAAGACGTTCGAGTTTGTATTCTATGCTCGACTCGTCCTGCACGTCCGTTTCATCGCCGTCAAAGTTTCCCTCGGCGTAGGCATGCACGATTGCGGTGCGAATCGAGATTTCCAAATACTCCGCCATCTTCGCCTTGGCGTCAAGCATGGCTTTGTTGTAGGCGTTGACGCGCGAGTCGGCGTATCCTCGGCTGTCCAACGGAGCTTGAATGACGCCGTATCCCACGGCGACATAGTAGGACGTCCCGTTCTTTTTCGTGTTTAGGCCTTCAGTCATGCCCTTTTCGTCCAGATACTCGCCAACGATATCCTGGACCGTTTTCGGTTCGACGGCCGCCTCGCTGGCAACAGCGTCTTCGGGGGAGAACTCCTGCGCATAAGCCGCGCAGACGGCGACGGTCGCGACAAACGTCGCGATGAAAGTACGATATGCGTTCATAGAATGAATCCTTTTTTGTGTTTGTTTGAAACGAAATCCGAACCGCGACTACCAAGAGAGTTGCCAAACGTTGGGGCCGCAGGATACCGTATCGGGGCGCATGGCGGCGCCGGGAACGGCTTTGCGAATGGCTTCATCCGCAAGTTTGCGCAGCGAATCCATGTCGATTTGGCACCGGAAGGAAATTTCCGCAGTTCTGGCGGCCCCGTTAATCGAAGCCGTGGCGTTGTTGCAACCGGGGATGGTATCAATCGAGGCGCGGATCGCCTCGAACGCCTCGGCATAGATTTCGGAGTAATTGTCGAAAAGCATGTGGACATCGCGGCCGGAAACGGTCATTGAGCCAATCATGGCATCCAGCCGTTCATGAATCTTTTCGTGGATTTCCTCCATAGCCATATCGGCGGCGTTGCGGACGCGGCGGCGCGGATCGCCGATGAACGAAACCGCCTTGCGCGGATCGTTGTTGACGGCGAAGTATTCCTTGCCGGTCGCGGCGTCAAGCATCCGGATTGTAAGCGTCAGACGCGTCCCCGTCCGCCCGTCCATCGGATGAATTTCATCCGCGAAAACCCACGTCGCGACGACGAGATAGTCGGCCATGGCGCGATCGTCCGTAAGCGGGCATTTCCATTCAAGAAACTTTTCCTCCAGCATGGCGTCCAGCTGGTCGTTCGCCGTCCTGTCGACGTGGAACTTCACATTGCCGAACTGCGCGAGCGCCGCGCCGTAATCCTTCATGAGTTTGTCGCGGGCCACCTTGGCGACGATTGTCACCTTGTAGACGCCGCCGCGCTCGCCTTCTTCGACGACACGGAAGCTGTCGAGAAATCCGCCGGCGTTCGAGAAGACCTTGGCGCCCGCGTTGAGATTCAACGCGACCTCCGTCGAGGCGACGGCCGATCCAAGAACCATCTCCACGGCGGCGGATTTGGCTGCCGCAAGCGCGGCCTTCTGCGCGGCGGCCACGTCGCCTCCGGAGACCGGTGCGAAACCATTCGCGGACACCGTGTCGGGACCGAGTTCCGCCATCTTCGCCGCCATTGCGGCGGACGCGTCGGTGGTTTCTGACGAGGCGGCAAGTACCAAGAACTTTTTTCGGCCGTTCCCTTCTATGGTTCCCACGACCTCCGCGCCGCGCAAGACGGCGTCCACATCGACCGTAATCTTCTGTCTGAACGTCTCTCGGGTCTCGACCGTCTCGCCGGCGGCGACCTCCTCGCTTGAGGTCTCCTCCGATGACGCGACCTTCTCGCCGGAGACAAATCCGGCTATCAGGCGCTTGCCGACGAGGCGGGCCCGTTGCAAAGTCTCCGCGTCGTTTCCGCCTCCGGCGTCGATGACTTCAGACAAGGCCACGACATACCATCCGCCGTCTTCGGACCGTCCAGATTGGACGGTCTCCCCTTCCGCGGACATTTCCCGCGCGATGTCCAGCCACTGCGGAGCGGCATGTGCCGTTCCGCAGAAGGACAGCGCCGTTACGAAAGCGGCGGCCACCCAACCCGAACCCATTTGTCTCATGTTTTCGCCCCTCTCTACTTGGAGACGCGGTATTTGTCGTCGTCCACGCCCTGCTTCCATTCCAACGGAACGGGCATGCCGTATCCGACCGCGTACACCTTGTTGTCGTCCAGAAACGCTTTCGGATCCGCCTTGAACCGCTTCAGAAGCGGCTTGGCGTCCTTATCCTTGTCATTCCACCTGCGAACTTCCAGCTGCGAGGTTCCGGTCTTTTTCGGCAATGCCGCGGCAAGCGCAAGAGGAACGTCCACGCCTCCATCGTTCACGAAGACGACGCACATCTGGTTCGCGCCGATACCGTCAAGCTCCCCCTTGTCAAGCGTCAGTTTCTCCCCTGTCACCGTTGTGCCGACAATGCGGCCGCCGACCGGATATTCGTTGCCGAGGCGGTTGGCGATTTCGACAAGCGCCTTGAGCGCCGCCTGCTCGACGGCCTGCTTCTCGTTTTCAGCCGTATCCTGAAAGCCGCCCGTGACACGGCCCGTGATGCCGACGAACTGCGAGCGGGCTGTGCGCCCTTTGGCATGACCGGAAAACGTGACGTCGCCGGTCTTTATGTCCTCGCAAGAGTAATCCACGTCCACCTCGTAGATGACAAGCGTGTCATTGTAGCGTTTCTCCTTTTCCTTGGTCGCGGTGACCATACAGGAAAGCGCTATGTCGGCGTCCTGCTTCACGCCTTCCTCACCCTTGCGGATGTTTTCCGCAAGCGCGGCTCCGCGGTTGAAATCGCTCCGGACGGTAAACCGATTAAGTTCGGCCATCGAACCCTGCAGGCGGGCTCCGAGGTTTTGACTTGCGGCGAGCTGGCGCTCGACAAGTTTCCCGTCGGAATCAATGACCTTCTCCTTGCCATCGACGGACTGGACGAAAACATTCATCCGGATTTTGCGGAAATTGTCGGTATTGTAGCCCGGCGGAAGCGAAATCGTCGGACGCCTCATCAACTCCTCTTCGGAGAACGTCCTGATTTTCGGACCGAGATCAATGGTCTCCGTGGTCTCTGTCGGTGTGGAGCAACCGACAACAAAAACAACGACGAACGCGGCGCACGGGAAAATGCGGGAGAAAGTCTTCATGGAACGATGTCTGAAAAAGAGAATTGATACCGGAAGGGAATGTGCAAACAGCAGGCCGCGCATACGGGAGGATCCGTATGCACGACCTGCCGTGCGGCTAGAACCGCCTACTTCTCAATGGGGTACTCTTGGGCGAACTTCTGCATTTGTTCGTCCTGCCTGTTCAGATCCTGCCAATAGGTGCAGGCCTTTACGGCATCGGCGATTTGGGACTTAATCGTGTTGATTTCGGCCGTGGGCTCTTTCATCGCGGCGGCGAGAGCGAGCGGGTTCTTGCCCTTCATGGAGTCGAGGTTCTTGATCTGGGCGACAGACGCCCCGACCTTCGCTCCGTCCGCGGCGAGTTTGGCCGCGATGCCGGAAAGCTTGTCTTTGAGCGCGGCATAATCCTGCTGCTTGCAGAATTTTTCGTAGTCAACGGCCGCGGCCCAGTCTCCGTCGGAAACGGTCTTGCGGATATCGTCCATCGACGTTCCGGCGTTCTTGTCCCGCATGATCGCCTCGTAGATTTCCCGTCCCGCGTTGCGGGCCATCGCTTTGTCGGAACCGTCGGCAAGATAGGCGTATACTTCACCGGGAATGACGGCGATTCCGTTTATGATGGCTGCGATCTGGGGATCGGAACTCTTCGAGACAACCTGTTCGACAGGGGATCGCTTGGAGGCCCATTTCTGGAACTCCGCCTGAACGCCGTCCGGCTTCGCAGAACCGGAAGAGGCGCAACTGGCGGTAACGAGGGACGCGGCCGCGACGACAAGGGCCGCATGGAGTGTAATTTTTTTCATGTGTGGCGTATGCCTGTTTCTCTTCCCCGACGTTTTTCCCGCCGGCGCGTCCGGGGAAGAAAAAAGGCGCGTCTTCGGGGCTCTCCGTCGGAGGCACCGCCAAGCGCCTGTGAAGAAAGCAAACCGAGACGCGCCGCAATACGGCTACGCGTACGGACGTCTTCTTCACTTTCAGTCAATTGGCGGTTTTCCGACGGAAGAAACGCTCGTGCAGAGTGTTTTGGCCTTTCGGCCTACGCGCAACTCTATCATATCGGCGGGGCCGCATCAAGGGCGTTTTCACGCTCTCTCGGCGCGCCTCGGTTTGCAAGACGGAGATGTCTTCATTCCTATATTTGCACCACCTCGCCCGAATCTGCCGCGACGATATGTGGTAAACTATCCGCGCCATGCAATCCTTTCCTTCTCCCGCCGTCCTTGCCGACGCCCTGCGCCAGGGCAGCCGCAAGAATCTCCTTTCCTCGGCCTTCGATCCCGCGACGTTCCAGCGCCACGCCGCCGTGCTGGAACGCTGCGAGCAGCGCGCCCGCAAGCACCTCGAGTCGCCCATCCCCATGCTTCTCTTCAGCGACTTCCGCCGCTTCCAGGAGGACGGCACCCGCATCCACTACGACCGCGGCATGGGCGCGCGGCGCGACCGCCTCGCGCAGCTCGCCCTCTGCGTGATGGGCGGACGCGACACGGACGGCTCGATGCTCCGCGCCCTCGAGGACATCCTCTGGGAACTCTGCAACGAGCCCTGCTGGTCCCTCCCCGCCCACCTCTGGCCCGTCCGCACCCGCGGCGCCGACGCGGCCGCCTCCTATCCGCCGGACCCCACCGTCCGGTCCTACCGGAACACCATCGACCTCTGCGCCGCGGAACTCGCCCTCTGCATGGCCGAAATTCTCCACGTCCTCGGCGACCGCCTCGCCCCCGAGGTCGTCGCGCGCTGTCACGCCGAAATCCGCGAGCGTGTCCTCGACAGCTACCTCCTTCCCGCCGACGCCGTGCACTGGCAGACCATCGAGAACAACTGGGCCGCGGTCTGCGCCGGCAGCGTCGCCACGGCCTTCCTCTACGAGGAGCCGCGTCCGGAGCGTCTCCTCAACCCGCTCTGCCTCGCCCTCGCGGCCATGCAGTCGTTCTTCCGCTCCTTCCCCGCCGACGGAACCTGCCAAGAGGGACTCGGCTACTGGAGCTACGGATTCGGCCACTTCGTCGTCTTCGCCGAGGCGCTCCGCGAGTACACCGGCGGCGCCATCGACCTTCTGGACTCGCCGGATGTGCGCTCCATCGCCTCCTTCCCGCTCCGCGCCGCCATCTCCGACAAGCGCGGCGTGAGCTTTTCCGATGCCGGGACCCGCTGGACGGCCCCGCGCTGGCTTTTCCACCGGCTCCACGAGCGCTTCCCGGACCTCCCCCTGCCCCCCTGCTCGGACGGCACCGGAAACGCCCGCTTCGCCTACGCGCTCCGCACGTTCCTCTGGTCGACGCCCGGTCCCGACGCCCCGGTCGCCCTCCCCGACGCCGTGGAATATCTCCCGAACGCCGAGTGGCTCGTCGTCCGGAACGGCGGCTTCGGCTTCGCCGCGAAGTTCGGCGCCAACGACGTCCCGCACAACCACAACGACATCGGCACCTTCCTCCTCGTTCAGGACGACGCCGAGGGACCGATGGACCTCGGCAGCGGCGAGTACAACCACGCCTACTTCGGTCCCGAACGATACGCCTTCCTCGTCTGCGGCTCCCAAGGGC
This sequence comes from Kiritimatiellia bacterium, assembly GCA_045643325.1. GTDB lineage: Bacteria > Verrucomicrobiota > Kiritimatiellia > RFP12 > JAZUKQ01 > JAZUKQ01. The sequence continues at coordinate 17,424 of JAZUKQ010000362.1, forward strand.
ACAGCGTCCCCATGATCGGCGGCGCCACGCAGCAGGCGGGCGGCGAATTCGCCGCCCGCGATGTCCGCTTCGAGAAACGCGGCGACGGCTCCGTTGTCTTTTCCGGCGACATCGCCGGCGCCTACGGACTGCCGGCGCTCCGCTCCCTTCGCCGGACCTTCACCGTCCGCCCCGCCGAGAGCGTCCTGGATCTCGCCGATTCATTCGCATTCGATAACGGCGGAGAATCTGTCGTGGAGCGCTTCATCGGTTTCGAGAAACCGGACATCGTGGCCCCGGGCAAGGCGCGCTTCGGCGCGTTCTCCGTGGAATATGACGCCTCGATCGCCGCGGAGATCTCGGAGCATCCGTACTCCGCGCATGGAGCGAAGCCCGCCATGGCCTATGCGCTCGACCTTACGCTTCCCGAGAGAACGAAAGAGTTCCGAGTCCGGTTCCAAGGCCGTCAGGCTTTGAAGCCGAAGGACTCTTTTTAGACCGAAGTTCCAGCGGTTTCCGCGCTCCGCGTAGCGGTTTCGCCCTTGCTTTACGCGGGTCTCCGCGTCGGACAGACCGAAAAATCCGTTCCGCTCACCGGAAACAGCGCCGGTTCCAGCAAGACCCCTCCGCCGAAAGCAGCTCGAATATCCTCGCCTGATGCCCGACCGGCTCGGTGTCCATCACGACCGGGATGCCGCCGGCCTCGATCGTCGTCCGGGAAATCGTCCCGAGAAGCGCCATGATCCCGCGCCAGTCGAGGAGCGGAAAACCGTCCTTCGAGAGTCCCGTGCTCTTCTTGCGCCCGGCCGTCGGCCGCAGCCGCGCCTTCGCGGCGGCCTTCGCGAAGCAGAATCGCGGGCTTGAAGTTCCGGTTCGGTACACTTTCGGTGTACATGGGAGCATCATTGCACATGCTCCTCTACGAATGCAATAGGAAATTTGATATTTACAGTTGCGAGAACTCGCCGTCATCCTCCGTGGAGACAAGGCATATCCCAAGGAACTGTACGACCACGATCTCGTCATGCACAAAGTCTCGCTTCAGACCTGCAATCTTGATGTGTAGTCCGCCAAATTACCGAATGAAATGACGCCAAATTACCTAACAAAATAAGGCGAACGAGGCATGTTCATCCTCACCGGAAGTGCCGTGCCGCCGGCGGTGGACGAAGAAGACGAAAGACGGGAAATCCGGCGTACGGGAACAGGACGGATCGCGCGGCTTACGATGCGTACAATGACCCTGTGGGAAAATGGACCGCGAGGGATCGACCCTGTTGCAGGCGTAATCACTTTCTTCAATGGCAAAACAGCTCTTGAACGGCTCCGCTCCTTTACGCACAACCGGTTCATGCGTATTGTCCAAAAGAACAAAGTTGTAGACTTCCTCGCGTGGATTCTTGCGGCCCCCCTCTAGAAGTTGAATTCCTTCTCCCACGCGAAGTCGCCGCTTTCCTCGTAGTTCTTCGGCCAGTGCGCGCACCAGGCGGGGACGGTCGGCTTGTCGACCTTGTCGACGCTCGGCGTGTAGGGCTTGAGGTCGAGGATCGGCGTGCCCGTGAACGCATCGAAGTAGTCGAATACGACAACGCCCTTCTCCGCGTCGATTTTCTTCACCGCGCAGGTGGAGATGGCGATGGGGTTCGGTCGCTCCGGGGAGCGCGTGGCGAACGTGCCCATCTCCTCGGGGCCCTTCGTGTACGGCTTCTCGATGGTCAGAACGCCCCGGTCGGCGTCGTTGTCGCACCCGTTGAACCACCAGACCACCTGGACATGCGAAAAGCCCTCCAGCCCGCGCAATCCCGCGCGGTAGGGTTCGTCCAGCACAACCTTGAATTCGCCGCCGTCGCATTCGGCGTGTCCGATTTCTCGCAGTTTCATCTCTTCGTCTTCTTCCGGTTCTTCCTGGATGACAGGCACATCGTCGCAGATGTCGGGGGCGCGCATCAGGTCCGCGCGCTCCTCTGGGGTAAGGCCTCGGTTCTCCACCGAGCACCGCAGGCATTTCGCCGTAATCGTCCCGGCATGCGCCACCATGTCCGCCGGCGAGCCGGTGTACACGACTTCGCCGCCGAAGCGTCCGCCGTCGGGACCGACGTCGATGATGTAGTCCGCCCGCTTGACCACATCCAGATTGTGCTCGATGACGACCACCGAGTTGCCGCGCTCGACCAGTCGCTCGAAAAGCGCCACCAGCTTTTCCACATCCGAGGCATGGAGCCCCGTGGTCGGTTCGTCCAGCACATAGACGTTGCCTTTCTGATGGAGGCACTTGGCAAGTTTCAGTCGCTGGCGCTCGCCGCCGGAAAGCGTCGAGGTCGCCTGCCCGAGGGACAGATACGACAGGCCGACTTCGCAGAGCGCCGTCAACGCCTTCTTCATCTTCCGGTTGTCGCCGAAGAACACCAGCGCCTCCGCGCCGCTCATGGAGAGGATGTCGACGATGTTCTTGTCGCGATACCGGTACGACAGCGCCTCCTTGGAGAAGCGCTTCCCATCGCACGCCTCGCACTTCGTCGTGACCGGATCCATGAAGACCAGTTCCGTGGTGACGAATCCCCGTCCGCCGCAATGCGGGCAGGCGCCGTCGGAATTGAACGAGAAGAGCGAGCTCTTCACGCCGTTCGCCTCGGCCAGGACGGTCCGGATTTCGTCGAAAACGCCGAGGAACGACACGGGCGTGGAGCGGCTCGTCGCCGTGATGGGCGACTGGTCGACCAGCACGACCCGGTCCGCATACGTATTCGCGAACACATCGCGGATGAGCGAGGACTTGCCGCTTCCCGCCACGCCCGTGACCACCGTGAAGCACCCCAGCGGGATGTCCACGTCCACGGACTTGAGGTTGTGCGCCGATGCGCCGCGAATCGGCAGAAACGCCGTCGGGATCCGCGGATTCGCCTTGAGCGGGACGGTCGCGGTGAGGGCGTTGCCGGTGAGGGTTCCGCTGGCGAGCAGGTCCGCGTAGGGCCCTTGGAACATGACGCGGCCTCCGTCGGCGCCGGCGCGCGGGCCGATGTCCACCACCTCGTCGGCGATGGAGATGATGTCCTTGTCGTGCTCCACGACGAGGACGGTGTTGCCCTTGTCGCGGAGGTTCCGCAGGAGGTCGACCATGCGGTAGACGTCGCGCGGGTGCATGCCGGTCGACGGCTCGTCGAAGATGTAGACGAGGTCGTTCAGCGACGAGCCCATGTAGCGCACGAGCTTCAGGCGCTGCGCCTCGCCGCCGGAAAGCGTCGACGACTCGCGGTCCATCGTGAGGTACGGGAGGCCGATGTCGATCATGCGCGTGAGCGAGAGGACGAGCGAGTCCAGGACGTTTTGCACCTCGGGCGCGCGGACGGCCCGCAGCACCTTGCGGAGCGTGGTGAACTCCATCGCCGTCATATCCGCGATGGTCCAGCCGTTGATCTTCGAGACGAGCGCCATGCGGTTCAGGCGCTTCCCGCGGCAGCGTGGGCACACTGCCTCGCTCAGGAGGTCGGCGAGGCAGATGACGGACGCCTCCCGGAGTTCGCTGGTGTCGCGGCGCAGGAGCATGCGGGAGAGGTAGCGCTCGATGCCCTCGACGTTCTTGTCGAGCTGCGGGCCGTTCTTTTCGTCGGCGCCGTACAGGAGGCGGTTTCGCTCCCGCTCCGTGAAATCCTTGAACTTCCTGTCCAGCGGGAAAAGCGCTGCGTCGCGGTACTTCTTCCAGTACCAGTTGCCCACGTGGAACGCGGGAAGGTCGGCCATGCCCTCGTTCCACGACTTCTCGGGGTCGAGGCGCCCGGCGAGGTCGAGTTTCACGATCTTGCCGAGGCCGGAGCAGCGCGGGCACATGCCGTCGGGGTCGTTGAAGGAGAAGAACGACGCGGACCCGACATACGGCCGCCCGATGCGCGCGAAGAGCAGGCGCAGGAGCGAGTACATGTCGGTGATGGTGCCGACGGTGGAGCGGGCGTTGCCGCCGAGCCGCGACTGGTCGATCACGACCGAGGCGGAGAGGTTTTCGATGCGGTCCGCCTTCGGCCGCTCGTATTTCGGGAGGCGTCCCCGGATCCACGCGGAGTACGTCTCGTTCATCTGGCTCTGGCTTTCCGCGGCGATTGTGTCGAACACGATGCTGGACTTGCCGGAACCGGAGACTCCGGTGAAGACGGTGATTTTCCCCTTGGGAATCGCCAGGGACACGTTTTTCAAGTTGTTCTGGCGAAGGCCCTGGAGGAGGATGTCTTGCTTCATGACTGCTTTTCAACGGGAACCTGGATGATGGTGAGCCATTTCCCGGGATCCTCCTGGTTCCAGACGCCGTCCACATAGACGGTGCGGGAATCGCCGACGGCGGTGTAGCCCTCCTTCTCGATCCACGCGAAGATGTCCTGGAAGCCCTGGGAGAGCTTTTCGTACGGGCCGAAGACCTTCAGGCAGACCGCGGTCGGGACCGCCGGGAGGTCCTTGAAGACGAGGATGTCGGAGCCCGTTTTCTTGGCGCTGACCTTCTCGAAGTACTCGATGTCGATGTCGCGGGGCCTGTAGCCGCCGTGCTCGACCGAGAAGCTGTAGCCGGGCT
>JAZUKQ010000363.1:0-2369 GCA_045643325.1 Kiritimatiellia bacterium
GCCCCGCCCCCGCCCCGCGGCGCGGGCCGCCCCCCCCCCTCCTGCGCCGTGGCCCCCGCCGCGGCGCGGGCCTCGGCGGTCTGTCCGGCCATGCGCTCGGCGGCCTCGTTGATGTCGCCCTTGATTCCGCAGATCGAGGCGAGGTTCTCGAGGTCGCCCTTCGCGGGGGCGACCTCGGGGAAGATTCCGTTGTTCTTGAGCTCCTGGAGCGTGAGCCGCAGCTGCCGCCCGGCGTTTCCTTCCGGACCTTCGGCGGCGGGAGTGGAGAGGATGCGGTCGATGGATTCACGGCGCGCGTCCATGACGGCCTGCGCCCGGACGCCGGCAAGCCCCTTTGCAGCAACGAAGTCGACTCCCATGCCGGACGCGAATCCTGTGACGAACGACATGGCCGTCCCGTCGAATAGCTTTCCGGAGTATGCTTTGAACCCCTCAAGCGAAAGCGGGGACAATTCCTTTCCGGACGAATCAATCGCGCGGTCGTAGATGCAAGCTTTGACGAGGTTTCCAGCGAAATTCTGTACGACCTCCTGCGTTCCCTCGGCGACGCCTCTCATGAGCATACGGGCAGCTGGCTTTACAAGGCTCTCTACCTCGTCGAACGGCATGCCTTCCGTCCAAGCGGATACGGCGGTGGAGATAGCCATGACGGCTAATGCCTGTCGACCGCTTGCTCCTGACTCGATTGCCTCATCGAACGCTCCGACGCCTTCCTGTATTGAAAGAGGAATCGCTGTAATGACCTCGCGAGCCGACGGAACAAGCCACGGCATGACCTTCGACCAGAGTCCTGTGGACTTCGCTGCGCTCGCCGCGGCTTCCACAGGTCCCATGATGCGGGATAGTCCAGCGGTGACAAGCATTCCGGGTAGCGACTGCGCCGTAGAATACGCCGCCTTCTCGATGAATCCCACGGACTCCTGCTCTTCGGCGGTGAGACGCGCCCAGTCTCCCTCGTTCGCGCGGGACCGGCTCCATGCAGCGCTCGTTCCTGCGTCCAGCGCGTCGTCGATCCGTCGAAGATGTTCCGGAGACTGTTCCGCCCGCCAATCGGCGTACTTCTCCTCGGCTTCGGATAGCTTCGCGCCGAGCTCCGTTCCGTCCGAGAATGCGGACGGGTTGACGGAACGCGCTTCACGGAGTGAAAGAAGTTCGGCATATCCAGGTATCTCGTGCATGGCGTCGGCGGCGCGAGCGAGGTCTATACCAGTTGCGACAAACTCCGCCGGGGCGTGCCCGATGTCGCGCGTTCCGGAGGCGAATCCACGGATAATCCGCCGCGCCCCAGTCGCAAGACCGCGCGCAGATCCTTCAAAGGCAGTTCCCCACGCAGAGCGCTGCGCCATGCCGAGTGCGCGCTCTGCGGCGGAGCGGCGTCCCTCGTCATGGATGGATGCGAGGTATTTTCCACGGTCGGCGTCTGCTACGAAGTCGATTCCGCCATCTCCGTTTCCGATTCCGCGCAGTTCTCGGGCGCCTGGATATGTACGAAGATACTCGCCCATACGCTCCGGAGATACGCTGTGTCGGTTTCCTGTTCCGTCTCCGTCGTCCATGATGGCGACGCGGACGGCGCCCGGGTTGGCCTTCTCGAATTCTTCTCGCTCCGTATCGGATACTTGCCGGACCGAACCGTCCTCCGTTCTGTACGAACCGTAGATGTCGACGCCTGCCTTTGAGTTACCCTTCGCCTCACGGTTCAAGGAAACTTCCTTGTCTCCAATTTTCTGGAGGGCGTCCGACGCATCGTGCGCGAGATCCTCCAGCGCGTTGAATACGAATCCCTCGAAGACGTGGCCGAGGTTCCCTGTCCGAACAGTCTGTTGGATGCGGTTCACCGTCCGCGACGGGGCGGACTTCAACTCGCCTTCTCCGACGGCCTCGGCATAGTCCATGTCGGTCGCGGAGCCGTCCTCTCCGAGCACGGTGGCGAGACGGCGGCGCTTCGGGTTTGCGGCGAGGAACGGGGAGAGGTCGTTCACCTCGTTTCCGTCGGCGTCCACGTCGTCCGGAAGGAGGACCACGCGCCCGTTCTCGTCGGCGGCCTTGGAGAGGTGCACCGCGTCCGGGTGTTTCCCCTTGAGCTCGTCGTACTTCTCGGGCGTGTCGACGTACACGTCGCCGACTCCGGCGACGCGGTAGTATTCGCGCATGCGCTGTGCCATTTTCGAGCCCTTTCCTCTAGAACGCGGAAGCTCCGGAGGAATCGGATGTTCCTCCGGACGCAGCCTTTACTTCCACGTACTTCCCGTCGACGATTTTGTACTTCTTGCCGTCGCGCTCGTAGATTCCGTTTCCGACGGACTTGTATCCGGCGTCTCCTCCGGAGAAGCCGAGGGCGTCGACGGCGGGGGCGGTGGGGGCCGCGG
>JAZUKQ010000364.1:0-6417 GCA_045643325.1 Kiritimatiellia bacterium
AGCCATGTCGTTCTGTGAGCCAAGGAGTTGCAGACCAACTTTGTCTTCCTAAGACCGCTTGGCCTCCGACTTGGTCTCGCGGAGATGTCGCGCCTCGGGGTCGCGCTTGGCGCGGATCCCGCCACGTTCGCAGGTCTCTCCGGCATGGGCGACCTCGTGGTGACGTGCACCAGCCGGCACAGCCGCAACCACAGCGTCGGCGAGCGGCTCGGGAAGGGGGAGACGCTCGCGGAGATCCGCTCGTCGATGGTCCAGGTCGCGGAAGGCGTGGTCAACTGCCCGATCGCGGTGAGTCTGGCCCGGAGTTTGGGCGTGGAACTTCCCATCGCGGAGCTGGTCCAGAAGACGCTCGACGGCGAGATGAGTCCCTTGGAGTCCGTGGGGCTTCTCATGGGACGCGCCCTCCGCGCGGAGCACAGGTAGTCCGTACCCGCGCGCGGGGGCATCCGGATCCGGCGGCGGGTCGGATACGGGAAGCCGGCGCGGGGCGTCAGAGTTCGACGGAGCCGCCGGCCCAGACGAGGGACTGGGAGCCGAGGCGGAAGGAGGAGGGATGGCCGGCGGGCGTTGAGAGCGTGCCGTGCCAGAGGGAGTCCGCGCCGAGCCTGATGCGGACGGAGACGGCGCCTCTGGGGTGCGGGACGGTCGCGTCGATTTCGGTGAGGCCGCAAGGCATGGGCTCGATGGCGACGGCCTGGAAGCCGGGGGCCGCGGGGCGGACGCCGGCGAGCGAGCAGAGCGCGCTGAAGAGCGGGTGCGCGCCCCAGGCGTGGCAGTCGGAGCGGGAGGGCTCGGGCTGCTCGACCGTCGTGCGGAGACCGAGCCCGGGGAGCGAGAACCAGAGGGCGAAGCGGTCGTAGAACGGTCCGGGGAGACGCGCCTTGTAGAGAGCCTCGAAGACATAGTACGAGAAGTAGACGGTCGCCTGGACGAGGGACGTGTCGGAGGCGAGGTTCCGCGCGACGGCGTCTTCCCGGCCCGCCGGGACGAAGCCGCCGAGCAGGGCGAGGGCCTGCGCGTGCTGCGACCAGAAGGAGTGGGCGGGGTCGTCGGCGAAGAGGCACCGGGCGTCGTCCCAGAACACGCGGACCGCCGCGGAGCCGACGCGGTCGGCGAGGGCGCGGTCCCACGCGGCGAGACCGGCGTCCCCGGCGAAATCCTCGAGGGTCGCGGCGAGGCGGAGCGTCCAAGCGTAGTGAAGGTTATGGATCGAGCAGGCTCCGCCGGTGTCGCCCGCGGGCGGAATGCCGGCTTTCCATCCGGTCCAGTCGACGAAGTTCCAACCGAGGGGCGCGCGGAGGAGACCGTCGTCGCCGACATGGCGGAAGTAGGCGAGGAGGACATCGCGGACGCCTTGGAGGCGGTCACGGACAAACGCCTTGTCGCCACGCCACAGGGCATAGTCGGAGACCATGTGGATCCACCAGAGCGAGAAGGGCGGGATAACCTGTTTGCGGCGGGTCGGGACGCGGGCGGTGGTGAGCCCGGCGTCGGAGCGCGACTGGTCGAAGAGCGTCATCGCCTTGCGGGGGAGGCGGTCGTCGCGCGTGGTGGCGAGCGTGGTGAGGAGTTCGAGACGCGTGTCGCCGCCGTACATGAGCTGCTCGTAGTACGGGCAGTCCATGTAGGACTCGTGGGAGCACATCTCGAGCGCGCGGCGGAGGAGCGGCTGGACGGCGTCCCAGCGCGCGTCGGAGCAACGGAAGGCGAAGTCGTAGGCGACGGGGTAGTGCGTCTCGCGGAGCGAGAACGATTCCAGCGCGAGGGGCTCGTCCGCGGTCTCGACGGCGAGGAGGATCCAGGCGCCGGCCTCCCACCAGAGGGACTCGAAGAAAGCTCCGGAGGAGCCGTCGGCGACGACCTCGTCGTACATGCCTCGGAAGAACTTGCCCTCGCAGGCGTCGCGGTCGCCCTTGGCGTGGACGGCGGGGTCGGCGGACTCGAAGAGGGATTCGGCCCAGCCGACGCGGATCCGGGCTCCGGCGCCGCCGGAGAAGCGGAGCTGCGGCCACGCGCAGAGATAGTCGTCGGGCCGGAGGAGGACGCGGCAGAAGGAGCGCGCGGGGACGACGGCGGGGGCGGTGCCCGCGGCGAGCGCGGAGAACGAGGCGGCGAGCGCGGGGTCGGACTCGGCGGCGGAGAAGGGAAGCGCGCGGGAGGTCTCGAGAGAGGGGCCGCCGGCGGAGAGGGGCGTGGACTTCGCGTAGCGCACCGTGCCGACGGAGCGCGGAGCCTCGTACATGCGCGGGAGGACGGCGGGGGCGAGGAGACGGTTGAAGGTGTGGCACTCGTCGCCAGCGGCGCGGAACGCGTTCTCGGAGACCTCGACGGCGGGGAGCCAGCCCTCGCCGGCGCCGGAAAGCGCCTCGACGACGTCGGGCGAATACCGGAGCAGCGTCCGGGCGCCGACGGCGTGAAAAGCGTGGGAGAGCTGCGGAAGACAGAAGGAGTAGCCCGGAAGCGTCCGGACGGTCCAGGCGGCGGACGTGGTGTCGAGCCGCTCCGCCCATTCGCCCTCGGCGTGGAGGAGGAACGCGGGCGAAAGCGTGGAGTGTCCGAGGTGGGCGATGTCGCCTGTGCCGACCCACCAGACGCGGGCGACAAGCGTGTGGGGTCCGGGGGCGAGCTTGAGGTCGTAGGACTCGTAGTACCAGTGCGTGGGCATGCCGCGCTCGGAGCCCCAGGCGACGCGCTCGCCGTCGAGGTAGAGGTCGTAGCGCTGGTCGGCCGTGACATGGATCGGGACGACGGAGCTTTCGGCGACATCGAAGACGCAGCGGAAAGCGGAGACGACGGGCGAGGCGTGGTCCCAGGCCGGATCGGAGATCCATCGGGCGCGCCAGGGGATGTCGTGGAAATGATACGGACCGAAGGCGGTTTCGGGATCGCGGGAGAGAAGGGGCTTGTTCATGGGTGCTGACGGCTGCGGGAAGGGGATTTCCCTTGCCCTATTCCTTGACGGTTTTCTTGGTTTTGTCGGTCTTCGGCGCGGCGTTTGCCTTCGGAGCCGCGGAGGCTTTGGCCTTGGGAGCGGCCTTCGCTTTCGCCTTCGGTTTGGAAGCGGGGGCGGAGGCGGCGGGCTGGGCAACTTTGGGAAGACGCTTGAGAAGGTCCTTGGAAGGACGGAAACGGACGTCGCTGTGCGCGGGAATGGGAATCGTCCTGGTGGGATCGAGGGGATTCCGTCCGGGACGCGGCTTGCGGACGACGACGTCGAACATGCCGAACGTGCGGAACTCGAGCGAGTCGCCGGCGGCGAGATGTTTGGAGAGAAGCCCGAAGGCCTCCGTGACGATGGCGTGCGCCTGCAGCTGCGGGATGGCGAACTTGCGGGCGATGTCGAGGGAGAGGGCGCGGCGTGAGTAGTTCATGGATGTGGGGCTACGGCTTGAATTGGCGGACGGCCCGCGCCTAAGGGTTCCGCCCCGCGGTTCCCGTGGACGGCACGGCGACACGCGAGGCGGACGACACGGGCGAGACCCGTTCGGACTACAGGTCGAGCGCGGCCTTGATTTTTTCGACGACGGTCGCGGGATCGACAATCTCCATGGCGCCGCCGGCGCGGGCCTTGAGTTCGACACCGCCCTTGGCAAGGGCCTTCGCGCCGACGACGACGCGGTAGGGGAAGCCGATGAGGTCGGCGTCCTTGAACTTGACGCCGGGGCGCTCGGCGCGGTCGTCGACGAGGACGTCGATCCCCGCGGCCTCGAATTCCTTTTCGAGCTTGTCGGCGAGATCCGCGCAGGCGGGGTCGGCGGAGTCGAGAAGGACGAGATCGACGTGGTACGGGGCGACGGAGGCGGGCCAGAGGATGCCGTTGTCGTCGAAGTTCTGCTCGACGACGGCCTGGACGGTCCGGGTGACGCCGATGCCGTAGCAGCCCATGACCATGGTCTTGGGCTGGCCCTTGTCGTCGAGGAACGTGGCGTTGAACTTCTCGGTGTATTTGGTGCCGAGCTTGAAGACGTGGCCGACCTCGATGCCGCGCTCGATGGAGAGGGGCTTGCCGCAGCGGGGGCAGATGTCGCCGGCGACGACGTTGGCGATGTCGACCCAGGCGGAGATTTTGATGTCGGGGTCGTCCATGAGGTTGGCGTGGACGATGTGGAAGCCTTCCTCGTTGGCGCCGACGGCCATGTCGCGGGCCTCTTTGAGGCCGTTATCGGCGTAGACGGGGATGTCGAGGCCGATGGGGCCGATGGAGCCGAACGGGCCGGCGACCTTGGCGGTGGTCTCGGGGTCGGCCATCTCGAGGATCGAGCAGCCGAGGAGGCGGCGGAACTTGCACTCGCAGAGGTCGGTGTTTCCGCGGACGAGGGCCACGACGGGCTTGCCGTCCGCGAGGTAGACGAGGGTCTTGACGATCTGGCCGGAGGGGCATCCGATGGCGGCGGCGGCCTCGTCGACCGAGTGGGCGCCGGGGGTCGCGACCTTGGCGCGGGGTTCGGCGGAGGGTGTGGAGTAGTCGCACGGCGGCGCCTGTCGCTCGGCGCGCTCCTGGTTGGCCGCGTAGTGGCATTCGGAGCAGAAGAGGATGCCGTCCTCGCCGGAGGGGGCGAGCACCATGAACTCATGGGAATGGTTGCCTCCGATGGTGCCGGTGTCGGCCTCGACGGGCTGGGCCTTGAGACCGCAGCGCCGGAAGATGCGGACGTAGGCGTCGTACATCGCCTGGTAGGACTTGTCGGCCGCCTCGAGGGAGACATCGAAGGAGTAGGCGTCCTTCATGATGAACTCCTTGGCGCGCATGAGTCCGAAGCGGGGACGGATCTCGTCGCGGAACTTCGTTTGGATCTGATAGAGCGTGACGGGAAGCTGGCGGTAGGAGTTGACCTCGTGGGTGATGTAGTCGGTGATGACCTCCTCGTGGGTGGGACCGAGGACCATGGTGTGGTCGCCGCGGTCGTTGAGGCGGAACATCGAGCGGCCCATCTGCGAGGCGCGGCCGGAAGTCTCCCAGAGCTCGATGGGCTGGAGGGCGGGGAGGAGCACCTCGAGGGCGCCGGCGCGGTTCATCTCCTCGCGGACGATGTTCTGCACTTTCTGAAGGGCGCGGAAGCCGAGCGGGGTGAACGAGTAGAGTCCGCCGCCGATTTTGCGGAGCATGCCGGCGCGGAGCATGAGCTTATGGCTCGCGATCTCGGCTTCCTGGGGGGATTCACGAAGGGTGTTGATGAGGGTTTTGGACCAGCGCATGGAAGGATGGGTTTATCGGGTTGTGGATTGAAGTCGGGGTTTCGACGGCGTGTTTCGGAGCGCGCCGCGCGGACGTTGAAAAGACGGTGAGGGGGCTATTCCTCCGGAAAGAACGGGCGGAGGGCGGAATCGACGAACGCCTCGAGGAGGGCGACGAGTTCGTCGTCGAGCACGGGGGCGGAGGCGAACCGGTCGGCGTAGGCTTTCCCCTCGGGCGAATTCCGGAGGGCGAGGCCGATGGCGTCGAGGGCCTCGCCGAACCGGTCCTCGCCGACGGGGAGGAGTTTCTCTTTGGTGCCCGCGTAGAGGAGCGCGACCTGCAGGTCCGCGTCGAGCGGACGGTTGGGAAGCTGCCGGATGACGCGCATGAGCGCGTGGCCGACGGAGAGCTGATGGAGCGTGGCGGGATCGAGGTCGGAGGCAAACCGCGAGAACGTCTCGAGCTCCCGGAACTGGGCGAGCTGGGTGCGGAGCGGGCCGGAGACCTTTTTCATGGCCTTGAGCTGGGCATCGCCGCCGACGCGGGAGACCGAGACGCCGGGATTGATGGCGGGACGTTGGCCGGAATGGAAAAGCTCGGACTCGAGAAAAATCTGTCCATCGGTGATGGAGATGACATTGGTCGGGATATAGGCCGAGATGTCGTTGGCCTGCGTCTCGACAATCGGGAGGGCGGTGAGGGAGCCTCCGCCTTTCTCGTCGGAGAGTTGCGCGGCGCGTTCGAGAAGCCGGGAATGAAGATAGAAGATGTCGCCGGGGTACGCCTCGCGTCCGGGCGGCCGGCGGAGGAGGAGGGAGAGCTGGCGGTAGGCCTGGGCGTGCTTGGTGAGATCGTCGTAGACGACGAGGGCGTGGCCTCCGTTGTCGCGCCAAGCCTCGGCCATCGCGCAGCCGGCGTACGGGGCGATGTATTGGAGCGGAGCGGAGACTGAGGCGGTCGCCGCGACAATGGTCGTGTATTCCATCGCGCCGCGGGAGCGGAGAAGCTCGTGGAGGGCGGCGACGGTGGAGAGTTTCTGGCCGACGGCGACATAGAAGCAGTGGACGCCTTTGCCGGCCTGGTTGAGGATGGTGTCGACGGCGAGGGTCGTTTTTCCGGTTTTACGGTCGCCGATGATGAGTTCGCGCTGTCCGCGGCCGACGGGGGTGAGGGCGCCGATGGCGAGGATGCCGGTCGCGAGCGGGGTATCGACGTTTTTGCGTTCGATGATGGAGGGGGCG
>JAZUKQ010000365.1:0-5523 GCA_045643325.1 Kiritimatiellia bacterium
CCAGCCGCAAGCGGCAGCCCCCTCGCGCCTGAGGGAAAAATTTGGAATGTCCTTGGCAATATTCCTCTCCCCAACGTCCGCGTTTTGTGATACAATTCAAAAACTGAACACGCATTTACTCAAGATATGACGAAATCACGACGAGAACGGGAGCACGAGCTCCACCGACAGCAGATTCTCGAGGCGGCCGAATCTGTTTTCAGCGCCTACGGCTTTGAGGGAACCTCTATCGAGATGATCGCCAAGAAGGCGGAATTCTCCGTCGGTTCGATTTATAATTTCTATAAAAACAAGGCGGATCTTTTCCGCCAGGTCTTTCTCTCGCTCGCCAACCGGCGCGTCGAAAAGACCCGGACCGCGGTCGAGCCTTTCCTCGGGAAGCCGTGGGAGGCACTCCGCGCGCTTGTCGGGGAGTGGGTCCGCTACTTCGTCGAGCACGGCGACTTTCTCCGCACCGCGATGGCCGCCATCATGGCCGGCGGGTCTACGACCCGCGCGGAGGAGCCCCCGCCCTCGGAATTCCTCTCCGCGTTTCTTGAGTACCGGCAGATAGTCCGCGACCTCTTCGCGGACCTTCTCAAGACTCCGGAGGCCCGCCCGCTTCCTCTGAAGACCGCCTGCATGGTCTTCGAGGGAACCGCCCTTGAATTTCTCAAAGCGGTGTCCCACGACTCCAAGACATTCACCCGTCTTCCCGCCCCGCCGGATTCCTCTGTCTTCGCGGACCAGCTCTATCTGCTTCTCTGCGAGATTCTCAAGAAATGACGGTCTGAAACCCGGCGAAGCCTTTTTTGAACGATTCATTCAGCACGATTCTCCGAACCTATGAAAAGTTGTCTTCCCGCCCTTCCTCTTCTGTTGCTCGCCGCTTCCTGCGCGACGACGCCTCCGGCCTCCGAGACGCTGGCCTCGGCCCGCCGCGACGCCGCGCTCGCCGGCGGTTCCCCGCTCGTCACGGGCGGCGGCCCCGTCGCCTCCGTCGCGACCGCGCAACACCAGGAGGACCCCACGCGTCTTGTCCGGCTCGAGGGACCGCTCGATCTCGCCGGCGCCGTCGAGATCGGTCTCACCAACAACCTGACGCTTCTTTCGCAGAAGCTGAAGCGCGAGCAGGCGCTCGGGGCCGTCGACGAGGCCTACGGCGCGGCCTATCCCGGCATCGCCGCGACCGGCAGCCTAGCGAGCGACCTCGTCGACCGCGATCAGGACGTCCAGCCCGACCGGATGTCCGTCGGACTCGCCCTCACTCAGCCGCTCTACCGCTCCGGCGTGGTCTCCAAAGGGGTCGAGTACGCGAAGTACTACAGCGCGTTTACCGATCTCGCGATCCAGAACACCGAGCAGGAGATCGTCTACCAGATCGCCTCGCAATATCTTACGGTCTTGCTGGAGCAGCATCTCGTGACGGTCTACGAGGAGTCCCTCGGCACCGCCGAGCGCCTGCTCGAGACGACCCGGAACCGCCGCGCCGCGGGCTCCGCCTCGCAGTACGAGCAGCTCCGCGCCGAGGTCGAGGTCTCCACCGCCAACGCCTCCCTCATCGGAGAGCGCAATCGCCTTAACACCGCCTGGATCACGCTGTTCCAGCTTCTTGGCGTCGACCAGTCGAGCTCCGTCTCCCTGACGGACGATCTCGCGTACGTCGCCCGGTCGTTCTCCTCCGACGAGGCCATCGCCGCCGCGCTCGAGCACCGGCCCGACCTCGCGCAGGCCGAGGCCAACGTCCGGATGGCCGAGCTCGAGCTGGAAATCACCAAAGGGCAGTACGGTCCGACGGTCGACGCGTTCGTGAAAGGCGAGTACGCGACCGCGAACCCCAACGACCCAACGGACGACGACTGGGGTTTCGACGCCTCGGCGGGTCTCTCCGCGAACTACAGCCTCTACGACGGCACCACCAAGCGCGGAAAAATCCGTCAGGCGCGCTCCAAGCTCGCCCAGGCCGAGGCGGCGCTCCGCGAGGCCGAGGAGAACGCGCGCGTCGCCGTCATCGCCGCGGTCCTGTCCGTCAAGGACGCCGACGAGCTGTTCCTCTCCCAGCAGAAGAACATCGAGACCTCCCGCGAGGCGACGCGCATGGTCGAGTCGGGTTTCAAGCAGGGCCGAAACACGCAGGTCGAGGTGCTCGACGCGCAGTCGGCGCTCACCAAGGCGATGGGCACCTACTATTCCGCGATCCGTTCGCACTCGCTCGCCTGTCTCGGCGTCCGCAAGGCGGTCGGAGAGCTTTCGCTCGCCGATGTCGCCGGTCTCACCGCTCCGGCCGCAAAAGAATAGCGCGGCGTCTTCGCCCGTCGAAGAACGCAGAACGGCGCGGGTCCGCAAAGGGTCCGCGCCGTTTTGTCTGGATGGATTCCGGAGTGTCGTTTCCCGGCGGAAAAACGTCCGGGCTCAGCCGACGGAGTCCCGCCCGGGACAGACCGGGAGGAAGACGGACATGTCGGTCTCTCCGCGGTTGGCGTAGCAGGCGTAGGGGATGAGGCGGATTTTCCGCGGGACGTATCCGCCGCCGGGATAATCCGCGTACGGACCGTCCTGCGGCCCGGCAAGGAGGAATCCGCCGACATCGAGGCACGGCAGGGGAATGCCGTCCGCGGCGGACTCCTCGGCGCGGAAGGGGAGGGCGACGGAAAGCGCGGAGAGCGGCGCGCCGTCCTGATCCACCCCTTCGGCGCAATAGACGACGGGGCCGCGGGCGACGGCGACCTTTCCGGAGTCTTCGGAGACGCGCGGGTCCGCGAGAACGAGGCGCGGCGTCATGTCGAGACGCAGCACGATCTCCCCGGAGAGGTCACGGACCTCGGCGTAGCCGTTTTCCATCGTGTAGGGACGGTTCAGACGGAAGTTCCCGCGGGACCACGCCGGAATCCGGAGCCGGACGGACGGAACGCCCTCCGCTCGGACGCGGATCATGCCGGAGCGCGGATAGTCCGTCTCGACGGAGAGTTTCGCGGCGCCGCTCTCGAGACGGCTGGCGATGTACTGGTGAACATAGACGGAGCCGTCTTCCGCGAGCCCGAAAGCATGGGTCCCGACCGAGGCGAGGACGCGGTTGAGGTTGGGCGGGCAGCACGAGCACGAGAACACTTTTACACGCTGGCGGATGGCGAGAGAGTCGGAATACCTCGTCGATGTGTGGCGCGCGGCGCCGGCGACGCGGATCTCAAGCGGATTCTCATAGAAGAAAGAGGTCCCGTCGAGGGAGAGGCCTGCGAGGACGCCGTTGAGGAGCGCGCGCTCGGCGATGTCGGCGTAGAGGGAGTCCGCCTCAATCTGGAGCATGCGCGTCGCGAACATGGCGAGGGAGATCGAGGCGCAGGTCTCCGCGTAGGCGGTCGCGTTGGGGAGGTCGTACGGGACGGTGAACGCCTCGCCCTGGCGCGTGGACCCGATTCCGCCCGTCACATACATCTTCCGGAACGCGATGTCCCGGAGAAGATCCCGGCAGGCGGAGGTCATCGAGGCGTCGCCGGTCTCCGCGGCGAAGTCGGCCATCGCGGAATAGAGGTAGCAGGCGCGGACGGCATGCCCGAAGGCCTCGTGCTGCTCACGGACGGGGAGATGGCTCTGGGTATAGTTCGGTTCGCTCCATTCGTAGTTTTCGGAGTCTTTGGCGTTCGTCCCGCGCTGGTCGAGGAAGAACCGGGCGAGTTCCAGAGGTCGGGGATTCCGGGTGTGCCGGTAGAGCCGGATGAGCGCGAGCTCGATTTCCTCATGGCCGGGGGTGCGGAACGAGGCCGCGTCGCGGACGACGAACGTGTCGTAGATGCAGTCGACATAGCGCTCCATGAGCTTCAGGAAGCGGTCCCGGCCGGTCGCCTCGGCCCACGCGACGGCGGCCTCGATGAGGTGTCCCGCGCAGTAGAGTTCGTGGTTGCGGCGGTCGGTGAAGCGCCTGCCGGGCTCGACGACGGTGTAGTAGATGTTGAAGTAGCCGTCGGGATGCTGGTTCGCCTCGATATCGTCGATGAGGGACTCGATGTCCGCCTCGAGGGCCGGATCGGGAAAATGGCGGAGGGAATAGGCCGCGCCTTCCATCCATTTGGCGACGTCGGAGTCCCAGAAGTAGTGGGGCTTGCCGGGCGCTCCTTCCTTCCAATCGCATCGGAACGCGGCGACGCGGCCGGTTTCGGTGAATCGGTCGTAGACCGCGGGGAGGGTGGCGACGCGGTTGAGAGTTTCCTTCTCCTGCCAGAAGCCGGGGAGGAGTGAGATTTCGTTTGTTGAAAATATTCGGTTCATGCGGAACGTCCGGAATGTGCAGATTCTGGGGCAGGAATTCTCTGTCGGGCGTCTCGAAAAGGGCGGAGACGCTGTTCGAGCGGGAAGTGTACCATAATCGGGGGTCAGGGGTAAGGGAGGGTTCGCCGTGCGCCGCGGTCCGCCCCTTACGTCTCGCTGCCTCCCTCCGAGGGAGGTGGCGCGAAGCGCCGGAGGGTGTTGTTGCGGCGGCTCGGAAAAACTCCCCCAGCCGGCTCCGCCGGCAGTCCCCTCCAGGGGGCCGGGCTCCGCCCCATTGCGGCGCCGCACCTTTGCGGCGCACGGCCGCCGCCCGCCGCAGGCGCCTCCCGGCCCGGTCCGTAACGAACTACATCGGAGCGGCGAAGGCTGCCTCGAGCAGCGAGTGGAGTTTCGTGTCGCGCGACGGCTTGTCCGCCGCGCCCATGATCACGACGATAATCCGGCGTCCTCCCCGATTCACGGTGACGGCAGCCGAATACCCGGAATATTTGGTGTAGCCCGTCTTCAAGCCATCGCAACCAGGCTCCTTCTTCTGCAGAAGCGGATTGTGCGTGCGCATCTCCAACCGGCCCTTCCCCTCGGGAGCGTCCGGACGGAAAATCCGGAAATCGGTTCCCGTATAGGCGAACACGTCCGGATGCGAGCAAAGCGCCGCCGAAAGAATCGCCATGTCGCGG
Organism: Kiritimatiellia bacterium; assembly: GCA_045643325.1. Classification (GTDB taxonomy): domain Bacteria; phylum Verrucomicrobiota; class Kiritimatiellia; order RFP12; family JAZUKQ01; genus JAZUKQ01. The sequence goes on from JAZUKQ010000365.1 coordinate 4,920, forward strand.
GGCGTGGTCACATCGGAACTCTGCCGGACACTCGTGAGCCCGTTGCAGGAGACGAACCGCGTGTTCCGCATCCCCAACTCGGCGGCGCGCCGGTTCATCAGCCCGACCATCGCCTCGACCGAGCCGGCCACGTGCTCGGAAACCGCCACGGCGGCGTCGTTCGCGCTCTGGATCATCAGCGCATAGAGCAGTTCCTCCAGCGGAAATGTCTCACGCGGGTCGAGCCAGACCTGCGAACCGCCCTCCTCGAACGCCCGTTTCGACACGTGCACGACATCCGTCAGACGGAGCGAGCCCGCCTCGATTTTCTCCTGGACGACCAAAAGAAGCATCATTTTCGCCATGCTGGCAGGAATGGCGAGTCTGTCCGCGTTCTCCTCGAGGAGCACCCGGCCGGTCGCCGCGTCGATCGCGACCGCACCGCGGCACGGCGTTTCCGAGATGGATTTCGCGCCGGCCCCGGGAGCCTTGGCGAACGCGGCGATCTCCGTATCGGAATACCTCTTCCGCGCCGTCGCGGCGACCGCGGAGGCCGCGCCGCCCGCGGCGGGAAGCGGCGCCATGGACGGAACCGCCGCAGGAACAGGGGCGGCGGCGGGGGCGG
>JAZUKQ010000366.1:0-10058 GCA_045643325.1 Kiritimatiellia bacterium
CATGCGGAGGGAGAGGACATCCTTGCGAAGATCAACAGCGCGAGGAGGAGCCTTGGTATGACGGAACTGAAAACCACGGTCCCGCCACCTTTCGGAAAGAAGGCACGAAAAGGGAAATATATTTGAGAATCGGCACACTAGTCGATCAATCCTAGAAGCTTGTCTCTCCGAAAAGCTTCGCGTCCTGCATGTGCTTTTTAGTAGAAGAAGATGATCAAGACGAAAACGTCTCTCACGTCTTCCGATCTTTGGAAAAGAGACCGCACCCTCCGTCATGGGGCGAAGGATGCGGCGCGGAGAGTCGTCATGCTCCGGGATGCCGACGCCTGACGGACGACCGTCCGTCTAACGCCGGGGCGGAGGTTGTCCGCACGTGTCGCGCGGAGCGCCCTTTCCGCCGGCGTCCCGGGGAGGTTTCGGCTTGGCGGGGCCCGCCTTCGGGGGTTCGGATCCGCGTTTCGGGGCGGGAGCCTTCACATGGCGGGGAGGAGGCGGCGGCGGAGTCTCGCGGACCACTTCGTGTCGCCCGTGCTCCGGAACCGGAGGCGGACAGACCGTGGGAGGCGGGGGCGCGGGCTGCGCGGCCACTGTCACAGCGGCGGCGGCCGCGGCGACTCCGGCAACGCCCGTGAGGATGTCCCCTGCCCGGCCGGCCGTGGCCTGCGTCGCCCCGACGAGGGCGAAGGCGGTGACGAGAGCGGTGGTTTTGAGGAGGTTATTCGCGTTTTTCATAAGGGTCTCCTTTCGTGCTTTTCTTCGGTTGACGCCCACGGTATAAAACATTATGAATCTAAATTCAATAGTTGATTGAAATTTATTCAAAAAAATTTTTCCCTCTTTCTCACGCCGCGAAACTCTTTCCGAACCGTAGATTCAACAATGTAGAAAATCCAATATTTCCTATGGCTTTTGCAACGGAAAAACTCGATGTTGAAATAATGAAACTACGGTGCGGAAGGTATGAATCTGCCCACGTCTCAAGGGGATAAAACTACGGTGCGGAAAGGATGAATCTACCGCACAGTCATCGTGTGAAACTTAAAAAGACGAGCCGCCGCGGTGCGTTTCGCTCCATGCGGCGGCCGGTCAAGGCGAAAAGAAAGAAAACAGGCAGGCGTCTACTTCCGAAGGAACTCCTTGCATGTCAGCCCGACGTGCGTGTTGTCGTTGACGCCGTCGAACTTCTCCGCGCCGGGGCCATAGGCGAAAATCGGGACGGGGGCGCCGGTATGGCTCCACGATGTGTAAAGAATCTCCGGAGAGTTCGAGACGCGCCGGGGAAGGAGCGCGGAGCAGACTCCGCCGGTCTCGTGGTCCGCCGTGACGATGACCAACGTGTCGTCGCGTTTCGACGCGAACTGCACAGCCCGGTAGACGGCCCAGTCCGCGGAAAGCGTCCCGTTCACCGTGAGTTCGGGATTGTTCGAGTGCCCTCCCCAGTCCGGATACGACGACTCCAGCATCACAAAGAAACCCTTTCCGTCGGAGGCGAACCGCTCCAACACCGCCGAAAGGATGTCTCCCAGTTTCTCCTCGTCCTTCTGATAGAGCGAGGTCGGGACATGGCCGAGGACCTTCTTCCCCGCGCCGACGGCCGCGATAAGGTCCTCGTCGTTCCACGTAAGCTCGTATCCCGCGTTCTCAAGCGTGACGCGCGCCTCGTCGTTCGTATGGAAATATTCCGCGGTGGTGTCGTTCGCGGAAAGAATCTCGAATCCGCAGTCCGGAATGCAGGAAACAATCCGCAGCGCGTCCTTGCGCGAGGGGGAATGCGCGTAGAACGAGGCGGGGGTTGCTCCGTGGAGATAGTCCGAGGTCAGTACCGCGACATGCCTTCCTGTGGCGGCGGCGACGGAGGCGGAGGAGACAAGTTCCCCGGAGCCTGGGACATCGCCGGCCTGGGCGATATGCCCGTTCCGGACCTTGGTGCCCGTTGCGAGCGCTGTGCCGGCAGCGGCGGAGTCGGTGACCGCGTTGAGATTGGTTCCGCCCGGATGCGTCGTAATGAGCCCCCCGTGGGGAAGCTGCTGCATGAACAGCGAGTCGCGGCGACCGTGAGTCCAGGACGAGGCGAAATCGTACGCCCCCTGCCCCATTCCGTCGCCGATGATCAAGACGATGTTCTTCGGTGTCTCGGGAAACTTCTTCGCGAGGGGAAGCGAGTCGGCAGCCTTCTCGGGAACGGCCGAATACACCGTCCGAAACGCCTTCTCCACCGGAGGGAGTTTGTCCTTGAGATACTTCAAGGTAATTTTCGTTCCCTCGTCGAGCCCCTCCTCGGAGGGAAGGCCGCCGGAACGGGAGACCCGGGTGGATTCGACACCGTCAGGCCGTTTCGAGCACCCCGAAAGAACAACGAGCGAAAGAAGGAAAAGAAGGCGGGGAAACAATTTCATGGTCCAATCATCCATCGGTTGCGTTTTCGCGGGATCCAACGTCCGCGAAGGAACGACAAGTATATTCTTTTTACGGAACGACGGAAAGAGCGGAAAGCCGGCAGGCGACGGCCGCGCGCGATTCCAAAGGCCGGCGCGCGTCGGCAGGACACGGACGCCGGCCATCCCCGCCGCGTCCCTACCGTCGCGTCGCGACTTCCTTGTTGTAGGCGTCGACGATGTCCTCGTGGGTGATGAGGCCGATGGGCCGTGGCGGATCCTCGTCGCTTCGGAGGATGACGGCGTCCTCGTGCGTCATCGTCATCTGAAGCAGCACATCCTGCAATGTGTCGCCCGCCCGGGCGACCGGGGCGCGGACGCTCATGACGTCTTCCACCAGCAGTCCCTCCCATAGACTGTCGGGCGCGGCCATCATCGGGCGGACCCCCTGACCGGAGACCGCGCCGACCAGCGTGCCGTCCTCCTTGACGACCGGAAAGACGGCCTGAGAGCTGTCGGCCAGCCGGACGGCGAGCGCGCGGAGCGGCTCTTGTCGCCGAAACACCGTGAGACTCCCCTTCCCCGCCTCGACAAGGTCGCGGGCGCGAAGGTTGGAGAGGATGCCGGAAATCATCTCGCCGCGGTGCACCGGGGCGTCGAAGCGGTTGGCGAGCTGGCTCCGGTAGAGCCGGACGTTCCGGTTGATGACGAACGCGAGGATGCAGACGAACATCGAGGGCAGGAGCAGTTGGTAGTTGCCCGTCATCTCGCTGACCATAAGAATGATGCTGATGGGTGTCTTCGCCACGCAGGAGAAGAACGAGACCATGCCGATCATCGTGAAAACGCCGACCGAGAGATTCCATCCGGGAAGAACCTTCTGAAGCAGCATGCCCGTCGCGCCGCCCAGCGCGCCGCCGATGACGATGGCCGGGCCGAACAGTCCGCCCGCGCCCCCGCTCCCCACGGAGAAGGCGGTCGTAAGCGTCTTCAGGAAAAAGATGCCCAGGAGCATCGCGACGGTGACCGTCGGAAAATGCTCCGCGGAATTCGCGAGGACGTCCGTGCCGTGGCAAAGCGAGCTCTGGAGGAATCCGTAGCCCGAGCCGATGGCCGGAAGGAAGAAGAAACCGACGAGTCCCGTCGCGAGTCCGCCGAGCGCGGTTTTCCACCACATCGGCCAAGAGAGCCTGGCGAATCTCTCGTGGACGAGATAGAAAAACCACGTATAGAAGCGAGACCCGAGGACGATGACGACGAGCAGCACGAGGTACGGAATGACGCGACGAAGCTCGGTGAACTCCAGCGGCGGGGTGGCGAAAAGAGGGTCGAAGCCGAAGACCGAGGCGAAAACCGCGTAGGACGTCGACGCGGAGATGACGGCGGGAATGAGGACCTCGTATTCCAGCTCGGTGTCGGAATACAGGACCTCGGCGGCGAAGAGCGCGCCGGCAAGCGGGGCGTGGAACAGCGCCCCGACGCCGCCCGCCATGCCGGCGGCCATCAGCCGGCGACGCTGCGGAACGGACAGACGGAAGAGTCCCGCGACGGCCGCGCCGATGCCGGAGCCGATCTGCGAGATCGGTCCCTCGAGGCCGGCCGATCCGCCCGTACCGATGAGGATGGCGCTCGCGACCGATTTCACGGGCACCGCCCGTAAACGGACCTTGCCCCCCTTGAGATGATACGCCTCGATCGCGGAATCCGTGCCGTGACCGGCCGCCTCTGGCGCGAGCTTGGCGACGAGGAAACCGCTCAGAAGCCCGCCCAACGCGGGCAAAAAGAGAAGAATCCAGCGGAACGGACCGCCCGCCCGGACCGACGGGAAGTCAAAAAACGTCGGCTCGTGGCTCGGACACGGAGGCGCGTACCCCGCGACATGCCCCATGAAAAACCAGCTTGAGGCCTGAAGGAGCAGGATGACGAGCACCGACCCGCACCCCGTGAGCACCCCCACGAGCGCGCTCAAGGCGACCGACCGGAGCAGCCCCGAGCGGCTTCCGTGGTCGCTCGTGCAAAACGAGGAAAACCAGTTCTTGATATTCATCCGAGTCCCGGGCCCCTTCCTACCCGCGGAACCCGGCGATCGCCTCGCGGAGAAGCATCGCGCCGAAGACAAAGAAAAGAACCGCCGCTGCGCCGTTGATGACCCACGGCTTCACCCACTTCGTGATCAACCCGCCGAAAAAGACGGCGATGAGCGTGGTCGAGACGAGCGCTCCGCCCGCGCCGAGGATGAGCGCCCAGCGCGCGGCCGGATTGTTCGCGGCGAACGCCATCGTCGTCAACTGGGTCTTATCGCCCATCTCGGCCAGAAACACCAACGCGAACGTCTTTGCGAACAATGCCCAATTCATAGTCTGAAACCTCTGTAGACAGTGGAAATAAATGATTCCGTACCCCAACTGATCGAAAAGAGCCGCATAGACTAGCAGAATATGCGGACGAGTAGCAAGCCGATTCCCACGGCGACGACCAATATCCTGCGCAGGACCTTCGGCGAGGCGATATGCCGCGCGCCGCGGACGCTCACGACGTCCATCGAAAGATACTGCCCGCTCTCCCGCCATTCCGCGTACGAGCTGCGGAGGCGGTCCCCCTCCTCGCGGCTCCGTCGTTGCGGCAGCAGCAGGCTCTCGCCCTCCACCCGGTTCTCGTCGTCACGTCTCATACGGCGTGTTTCCTACCGCTCCGGGACCAACAGGTCCTCGCCCGGAACGAGCTCGCCCTTCGGGCCGATCTTTCCTGGATTCAGCTCCCGGATCCGGTTCATCATCGCGGCGGAGTCCTTCGTGGGATGGACCCGTTTCGTGAAACTCTCCAGCGTCTCGCCCTCTTTCACGGACCTTGTCCACACACTGCCCGGAGAAAGGGGCCGGGGGGCTCCGCCCGACGGAGCGGACGACCGCGCGCCGGACGACGGGGTTCCGGCCGCGGGGGGCTGGACTTTCGGAGCCTCCTCGCTCAGCTCCAGATTTTTGAAATCCGTCGGTTCCCTGTGTTTGCCCGCCGGGGTGTCGCGGATCCGCGAGATCTCGTTCCGAAGCGACTCCGCGCGCTCGGTGAGCCGCCCGTACTCCTTCTTTGCGGCCTCCAGCCTCTTTTCCGCGTCGGCGAGCTCGGATTCCCTCTGGGCGAGGAGCTTCGCGGCGGCTTCCTCGTCCTCGAGGAGCGCCTTTCTCTGCTCATCCGTCAGCGGAGCCTCCGGAGGGGCCACGCCGATCTTCAGGATGATGTCGAGAGCGGTGTCCTTGAGTTTGCGCGCCTCCTCCCGCTCGGTCTCCGTTCCGTCCGCGGCACACAGGTCCAGATAGTACAGAGACTCGGCGGCCTCCCCCAGAACCCCGGAACTCGCCGCGCTCACAAGATACCCGGCAAGATACAGCGCGGCCTCCGTGTCGCCGGGGTGCTCGCGCATGTATTTCCGCCCGACATTCTTCGCCTCGTCATATTTTTTCGCCTCGACGAGGGCCAGCATCTGCGATTGATAGCCGACCGGAGGAACCGGCGGAACAGCGGGTTCCGGAACGGCGACGGCGCCGGGGCCGGTCACGGGCTCCGCGGCCCCGGAGGCGGGCTCCTGCGCCGTGGCGAGGAGCGCGGCGGACGCCGCGAGGGCGAAAGCAAGAATCGTTTTCTCGAACATCTTCGGCATCCCTGCTAGTTCGCGGACTCCAAAAACCGTTTCCGCTCCGTGAGATTCCTGACATTCTCCTTCTGAATCCGAACCTCGTTGGTCACGGCGGCATACTCCGCCTCCAGCTCCGCGATTTCCCGCTCCTTTTGGGAAACGGCGCGGTTCTTCTCGCGGACGCGCTCCACAAGCGTCAGAACGGGCTCGTGGACCTGGCCCTTGTCCTTGTATTTCGAGTAGAGGAATCCCCAGGCCTCCCGCTCGTATTCCCAGATGATCGGGACCAACGCGGAGCCCGGCATCATATACTGGGCCTGCTGCAGGCAGTACATCGCCCCCTCGTAGTCGCCCACCGTATGCAGAAGAAGCTCGCCGAGTTCGAAAAATCCGACCGCGTCGTCGGGATGCGTCCGCAGATATTCACGGTACTGTCTCGCCGCCTCGGAGAACCGTCCGGTCCCCTCCCCGAGCAACACCTCGTGAAGATTCGGCCGGCCTTCGGGCTCTGTTCTCCGGGTCTCGCGCGGCTTGATCTCCCCGCAGCCGCAGGCAGCCGCGGCGGCGAGGAGCGCCGCACATCCGAAACCGAGCCGACCGCGCAATCCGCGGGCGCGCGTTCCGGCACAGGCGTTTTCTTTTCTTTCAATCCGGTTCATTTCGTCTGGTAGTTCGGAAGGTAGGCGCCCATCCCGACGAGGCGTCCCTGCAGTCCGCGGATGTCGATGTCGCGGACGTTTCCGGAGCCTCCGGCGGCCAGCGCGGCGGCCATGCCGGCGGCCTGCCCCGTGATATAGCATCCCGGCATCACGCGGACCGATCCCTGCATGCCGCGGTCGGCGCTGATGCAGCGGCCGGCGACCAGGACGTTCTCGAGCGTTCTCGGGCAGAGCGAGCGGTACGGAATCCCGTAGTTCTCGCCGGGCTTGTAGCGGAGGGTCTTGAACATCCCGAGAAACTTCTTGTGCGCATCGGCGTCGGGCGTCGTGGCGTGCAGGTCGACGGGATAGGAGAAGCGGCCGATCTCGTCGTCGAACACCGCCCGCCGCTCGAAGTCCCCGACCTGAAGGACGTAGTCGCCCAGAATGCGCCGGGACTCGCGGACGCCGAGCATCGCGCCGGTCGCCATGAGTTCCATCGACTCGAACCCTTTCAGATATTCGCGATAGTAGCGGAGGTATTCCTGGGCGCGGCGGCGGCCGTCGATCATCGCCTTCGTGAGGCTCCGCTCGTCGGTCGCGTCCGTTCCGAACTCGTGTCCGATGTTCCCGGCGCCGGTCGTCGGGCCGATCTGGAGCATGCCGGGGAGATGGAGGTCGAGCGTCGAGAAAACGCCGTCCTCGAAGGCCGTCCGGAGCAGCTCCTCGCGGTCCTGGCGCCACTCGCCGAACCCTTCCCGGTTCGCCTTGTCCCAGTCGATCGCGGACCATTGGGAGATGAGTGTCGGAGGCTGCGTGCGCCCGTTCTCGTCGCCTTTCTCGAACGGCGCTCCGGCGCGGGCGCAGAGATCGCCGTCGCCCGTGCCGTCGACGAAGACCTTGGCCTCGACGGCGAACACTCCGCTCTTCGCCGCGCAGAGCGCGTGCGTGACGCGGCCGCCCTCCTTCCGCACGCCGAGAAACGTGGTGAAGAACGAGAACCGGATGTTCTTCTCGGCGGTCATCAGGTCGTCGTACACGCGCTTGAGCGCCTCGGGATGGTAGGTGAAGCAGAACTCCCCGACCTTCTTCCCACCCGCGGCGTGGCAGACGCCGCCTGAAGCGATGAGCCGGTCATAGATCTCGCTTCCGATGCCGGCGGAGGTGAGATGCACCCCGTCGGTCGGACTGCAGAAAAGCATCAGGCCCGCGGCCGTGCCCGTGCCGCCGAAGCAGCCCATCGCGTCGACCAGACAGACGCTCGCGCCCTGCCGCGCGGCGACAAGCGCGGCCGCCGCGCCCGAGGGGCCCGCTCCGGCGATGAAGACGTCGACGGAGTCCCGGACTGGCACCGAACGCTGGATCAATAGCTCGTTCATAGAATCTGGCATGCTAGGGTTGTTTCAAGTCCGGGGAAATTCGCCCGCCGCCGATACGCATCGCTTTCCGATACGCGTCCTTTGTGGAGGCGGCGACGTTCTCCCACGTGTAAAGACGGGCGCGGACTTTGCCGGACTCCACGCGGAGGCGGCGGCCCTCGGTGTCCTCCACCAGCCCCGTAAGAAGCGCTTGGGCCAGTTCCTCCTCGCTCGCTGGGTCGAAAAACACGACGCTGTTCCCGCCGAGCTCGCGCAACCCCGGCGCTCCGGAGCACACCACCGGAGTCCCGACGGCCATCGCCTCGAGGACGGGAAGCCCGAACCCCTCGTAGAAGCTCGGGAGCACCAAGAGGCCCGCGGCGCCCATGAGCGCCGGAACGTCGTCGCGCGCCACGGCGCCGATCCATTTCACGTCCTCCTCCTGGCCGAGATACTGTATGAGGTCCTTGTCGCGCCGCTCGCGGGTGCAGGCGGCGCCCGCGAAAACGAGCTGCCGGCCGCCCAGCATCGGTTTGGCGCGCGCGTAGCCGGCGACAAGCGAGGTCAGATTCTTGTGCGGACGGTTGGCTCCGATATAAAGAAGGAAGCCGGGCTCGATTCCGTATTTCGCGGCGACCGCCGCGCACGACTCCGCGGACTGCGGGCGGAACGCGCCGTCCACCCCGTGCGGAATCGTCAGGAACTTTCCACGGACGGACGGGAAGAACTCGAGGCAGTCGAACCGCGTCGTCTCCGACACCGCGATCGCCACGGAGCACGCCTCCAGCGCGCGGCGGGCCGCCGTGCGGAAGAGAAGCCGTTCCTGCGGCAAGGTCTCGGACGGGCACTTCATCGGGATGCAGTCGTGCATCGTGAGCACCGTCGGAACGCCCGCGGGGCCGGGGGAGAGATAGAACGGCGTATGGAAGACGTCGGGCCTCCAGTCGTCGGCGATTTTCTGGACGGCGGACTCCTGGCGGGGGTCGAAAATCCCGTAGTCGCAGACCGAGCAGGCGACGCGTCCGCCCTCCATCGCGCGGAGTTCCGAGCTCGCGCCGACGACGAGGTTCAGCTCGTCGTCCGCCGCCTCCAGTTCCGAGGCCAGCGCGCCGGCGAGCTGCTCCACATAGCGCTTCACACCGGGGAACTGCGTTCCCGCGGCCCGCGTGTCCAGCATGATTCTCATGGATCTGCTCCGAAATTCGGTGGAATATGTTTTATACGAAAAGCGTACCCGGCCTATCAAAGACAATCCCGGGAGAAATTCGTATTTTGACATGAACGGCCCGACTTGTCGAGGGGCTAGACAAACGGCGCGATTAAAAGTACTCTGTATACCTGTGCCGGGAAGGCGGGAAACCTTTCCTCCGCCTGTCCATCCGCGACGCGAGGCGGCTGCCCATGCGCGGGACAGGCCATGACAAATCTTTTACAGGCGCCGCGGTCAGAGCCGCGGTCCGGTCGCATCAGACCGATTTCAGGAGAAACACAATGTCGGACGAATACAACGAAGAACAGGGCTCGTCGGAAGTGAACATGGAGGAACTCCTCCAGATTACCGTGGTCGAAGGCGCCTCGGACCTTCACATCGCCGTCGGCGAGCCCCCGATGCTCCGCATCCACGGCGAACTCACACCGCTCAACACCGATCCGCTCCAGCCAGCGGACACCGAGCGGCTCATGAAGGAGATCACCTCGGAGCCGCACCAGCGCGAACTCGCCGAGAAAGGCGGTTCCGACTTCGGTATCGGCTTCAAGGACCTCGCCCGCTTCCGCGTCAGCATCTTCAAGACCAAAAACGTCGTCGGCATGGTCCTGCGCCAGATCCCCAACAAGATGCTCCCGCTCGACAAGATCGGCCTTCCCGAGCAGATCAAGGAACTGCTCTACAAGCCGCGCGGACTCATCCTCGTCACGGGTCCTACGGGCTCCGGTAAGACGACGACGCTCGCCTCGATGCTCAACTTCATCAACGAGAACCGCTCGGTCCACATCATCACCATCGAAGACCCGATCGAATACTACCACTCCCACAAGACCTCGATCGTCACCCAGC
>JAZUKQ010000367.1:0-26524 GCA_045643325.1 Kiritimatiellia bacterium
CTGCCGAAAGACGCGCGTTACCTGAAGATCGACCGCATCGCCTACGACCAAGTGCGCGAGTTCGAGTTCCGTACGGTGAAGACCGGCGGGATGATGTTCATTTTGAAGTAGCCGCCGATCGTTCGATTCCGACAAGGCGGCCCCGCCCACGGTTTCCGGAAAGAATCAGGGCGCGGACCGTCTCACGGCGACGGGCGGCGGAAGCAAGCGGACCGCCGCCTGCCGACAGCGTTCCGGCCTACCCGAACACGATCCGGCCGAATTTCCGGGGCTGGTGAAAGTCGAGGCGACGTCCGATGTCCGCCCAGGCCGCCCAGTGCGGTCCGCCCTCGGTCTCCCCGGGATTTCCGGCGCACTTATACATGTTGCCGCGCCACTCCGTTCCCGACGCGGGCGCCGGGAACTCTTTATACGCGGCGAACAGCGCGAACGGAATCTTGTACGCGACCGTCCAGGCGAGCGGCTCCTCGACCGCTTTCTCGATTTTTCCGGAAAGCGACGTGTGCCGCTCGACCTTTCCGCACCACGCCCGGTCGACCGGCGTAAAACGGAGTCTGCGCTCCCCGCCCACGACACGGACGTCGTCGATGCGGTAGAGAAGCATCGTCCCGCAGGCGTTGACCTCGCAGTTGAAGTATTCCGGGCCTCCGGGCGGTTGAAGGAAAAACTCCACGCAGCTGTCCACGCACACGTCGGAATGAAGCTCCGTGCGGACGCTCCGGACCACCCTGTCCATCACATCGAACCGCACATAGAGGGCTCTCGCGTCGTAGAGCGCCCGGAAGAAGGCGCGCGGGCGGTTCTCCCCGCTCGCCTTATGGAAATGGGAAATCTCGGCGACCCGCGCCGCCCCCCAGCCCACGGCGGGAATTCCGGGACACGCCTCCAGAGAGGGGGCTTTCGCGCAACGATGGATCGTATAGACGGATTCTTCAGACGGTTTCATGGGCGGACTCCAGAACAGACCGGCGTAGTATACCTTCTTCCGTCGGGCGGGGACAAGGGATTTCCGCCGGAGGACGGAATCCTGAAACCCGCGGCGGACGGAAGACGGACGCGGGACGTCCGAAAGGAATTCTAGTACTCTTTGCCGCTCAATGGTAGAATGTATCCGTTTTTCCACCCACTAACCCCGACAAACCATGTTCCACCTCAAAGAAAACGGTACAACCGTCAAAACCGAGATCGTCGCCGGTCTCACCACCTTCATGGCGATGGCGTACATCCTCGCCGTCAACCCCGGCATCCTCGCCGACGCGGGCATGCCCAAAGGCGGAGTCCTCGTCGCGACGGCGCTTGCGGCGTTCGTCTCCACGATGCTCATGGCCTTCCAGACGAACTACCCGTTCGTTCTCGCGGCGGGCATGGGGCTCAACGCCTATTTCGCCTACACCGTCTGCCTGACGATGGGCTACAGCTGGCAGTTCGCGCTGCTCGCGGTCTTCGTGGAAGGCCTCGTCTTCCTCGCCCTCTCGCTGACGCCCGTGCGCGAGGGCATCTTCAACGCCATCCCGTTCTCGCTGAAGAAGGCGGTCTCCGTGGGCATCGGCCTCTTCATCGCGCTCATCGCGCTCAAGACGGCCGGCGTCCTGGTCAACGACGACGCCACGCTCGTCGCCCTCGTGAAGTTCTCCAAAGTTCCTTTCCATACGGCCGGCGTCACCGCGCTCCTCGCCCTTGTCGGCACGCTCCTCACGGCCATCATGGTCGCCAAGAAGTGGAAGGGCGCCATCCTCTTCGGCATCCTCGCCACCTGGATCCTCGGCATGATCTGCGAGGCGACGGGCCTCTACGTCCCCGACGCCGCGGCCGGTTTCTACTCGGCCTATCCCAACTTCACGACGAACACGCTCTCCAGCGTCTTCGGCGAGTTTAAGCAGACGTGCGGCGCGCTCTTCCAGCCCTCGGCCTGGACGCTCCGCGGCTCGGAGACGTCTGGCTGGGCCCTCGCGAAGTCGCTCAACTTCTTCGTCGTGATGTTCGCGTTCTTCTTCGTCGACCTCTTCGACACGCTCGGCACGCTTATCGGCGTCTCGATGAAGGGCGGCTTCCTCACGCAGGACGGCAAGCTCCCGCGCATCTCCGGCGCCCTCTACGCCGACGCCATCGGCACCTCCGTCGGCGCCGTCTTCGGAACCTCCACCACGACGACGTTCGTCGAGTCCGCCTCCGGCGTCGCCGCCGGCGGCCGCACGGGACTCACCGCCGTCACGGCGGCCGTCCTGTTCCTCCTTTCCATCCTGCTCTCCCCGCTCTTCCTCTCCATCCCGGGCTGGGCGACGGCCCCGGCCCTGGTCGTGGTCGGCTTCCTCATGATCGGCGCGGTCACGCAGATCGACTTCGACGACGCCACGGAGGGCGTCCCCGCGTTCCTCGCCATCATCGCGATGCCCTTCTTCTACTCCATCTCCGAAGGCATCATGTTCGGCGTCATCTCCTACACGATCATCAACCTCATCGCCGGCAAGGCGAAGAAGATCCACTGGATCATGTACATCCTGACCGTCCTCTTCATCGCGAAATACGCGCTGATGTAGCCGGAAAACACGCGGAACTCCGGGAACGGCCGCCCCCCGACCGTTTTCCCGGCCCGCGCCCCCGCCCTATCTCCCGACCTTCCCTCCGAAGTCCATGAAACGCAAAATTCTGATTGTTGACGACGACGCGCGCCTCCTCGAGACACTCCGCGACACCCTGAAGCTCGAAGGCTACGAGGTCGCGACCGCCACGAGCGCCGAGCAGGCACTGACCATGCTGGACTCCGTCCGTCCCGGACTCATCATTCTCGACATCATGATGCCCGGCATGGGCGGAATGGGCTTTCTCGGGAAAATCTCCGAGGAGACCGGCGCGCCGGACTACCCCGTCCTCGTGCTCACCGCGAAAGCGCCCCTCGCGGAAATGTTCGGCAACATCGAGGTCGACGGCTTCCTCGTGAAGCCCGTCCTTCCCGACGCCCTGGTCCAGGAGGTCGGACGCATCCTCTTCCTCCGCGCCGGGGAAGGCGCCGGATCCGACGCCCCCGCCCCCGCGGAAGAGGAGATTCCCGACACGCCCGCCCCCGCTGACCTCTCCGGAAAAAAACTTCTCGTCGTGGACTATGACGTCCCCCGCACCGACCTTCTCGTCCCGGTGCTGGAGACGCTCGGCGCCGACGTGACGACCGTCCGGTCCGAACCCGCCGGCCTCGAGCGGATGCTTCTCGACAAGCCCGACGCCGTGCTCCTCTTCGCGGAGATGCCGCAGCTGTCCGCGGTCCAGACCGTCTCGATGCTCCGCCAGATGACGAGCCTCCGCGAGCTTCCCGTCATCGTCTACGGCGCCCGCGGTCCCGCGGCCAAGGCGGACGTCCGTACCTCCTGGCTGGAAGACGACGCACCGGAAGCCGTTGTCGCCGCGCTTTCCCGGATCGGCTGAGAAGGGCGATGGTCTTTTCGACAATCTTCTTCCTCACCGTCTTCTTCCCGCTGTTCTTTCTGACGGCGTGGACGCTCGGCGCCCTGTCGGAGCGGACGGGCCGTCTCCCGACCAATCTCTTCATCCTGCTCGCCAGTCTGGGATTCTATTTCTGGGGCGAGGGGCTGGGCGTCTGCTGGCTGGCCGGCAGCGTCGTCTTCAACTTCCTCGCCGCCCGCATCATGGTCTCGCGGGCGTCCGACGCCTGGCGGAAGACCGTCCTCGGGCTCGCGCTCGCGGCGAATCTCGCGTTTCTCGGCGTCTTCAAATACGCGGGGTTCGCCGTCTCCTCGCTCAACCTTCTTCCCGGAATCTCCCTCCCGGTACCGGAAATCGCGCTCCCGCTCGGAATCAGTTTCTACACGTTCCAGGCCATGAGCTACGTCGTCGACGTCTATCGGGGCGATGTGGCGCCCTCGCGGAACATCATCGACTTCGGGTGCTACGTGACGATGTTCCCGCAGCTTGTCGCGGGACCGATCGTCCGCTACCGGGACATCGCCGAACGGATGCCCCGGCGCTCGGTCGGGATGGAGCGGACGGCGTCCGGATTCCGGCGGTTTCTCTGCGGCCTCGCGAAGAAAGTCCTCGTCGCGAACACGGTCGGCTCGACGGCCGACGCCGTCTGGAGGCTTCTCGCGGACGGGCACGCGCCGCCTCCCTCGATGGCCTGGGCGGGCGCCCTCGCCTATACGTTGCAGATCTACTACGATTTCTCCGGCTATTCCGACATGGCCATCGGCATGGGCCGGATGCTTGGATTCGACTTTCCGGAGAATTTCGAGCATCCCTACTGCTCCCGCAGCGTGAGAGAGTTCTGGCGCCGCTGGCACCTCTCTCTCTCGACCTGGTTCCGCGACTACCTGTACATTCCCCTCGGAGGGAACCGGCGCGGCCTCGCGCGGACATGCCTGAACTCGATGGCCGTGTTCGCCCTGTGCGGACTCTGGCACGGCGCGGGCGGAATGTTCCTCTGCTGGGGCCTCTGGCACGGGATGTTCCTCATGATCGAACGGCTCGTCCGCGGAGGAAAGACGAGCACGGCGGCCTCCTCCGGGCGTGCGGCGGACGGACGGGCGACGGCGTCCCGCCTCTCCCGCGCGGTTCTCGGGCACCTCTACACCGCCGCGGTCGTGGTCTTCGGGTGGATTCTCTTCCGCTCCGAAAACTTCGCAGAGACCGGGCTGATGCTCCGTTCGATGGCGGGACTCGCCGAGCCGTCCGCGGAAAGCGGCGCGCTCTGGCTTGAACTCTCGCCGCTCTTCATGACGGCGGCGGGAGCCGGACTCCTTTTCGCCTATCCGGTCGTTCCGTGTCTCCGGATGTTTCTCGCCCGGCATGTCGGCGGCAACGTCCTCTACGCGGCGGAGAATGTCGCGCTCTCCGCGCTCGGCCTCGCCTCCATTCTGTTCGTCGCGGGATCGACCTATAACCCGTTCCTGTATTTCCGGTTCTAGGAGACATCGATGAATTCTTGGAAATCCCGGAAAATCCGCGCCGGTCTCTCGGTCTTTTTCGCGGCGCTGTGGACGGCGGCCTCCGCGTCGTTCCTCGTCGCGCGGGCGGCGCATCACCGCCTCGGGATTCCGCGGGACCTCCATGTCTTCGATCTCCACAAGGAGAACCGCGCCCCGGCGCCGTTTCCGGACTTCCGGGCCTTGAAGCCCAAGGACTGGGGCGACGCGGCCGAGGCGTGGTACGGCGACAGTTTCGCGTTCCGGGACACCTTGATCGACTGCGGCGGACGCGTCGTCCAGGATTTCTTCCACGCGCCGCGCGGGCGCATCGTGCCGGGACGCGACGGCTTCCTGTTCCGGCGCGGCGACTTCGGCACATACGACTGGCCCGAGGCGGAAGACTACCTCGGAGCGCTGCGGTTCCGTCCGGAGGACCGCGCCGCGTGGCTGGAGTTCCTCGAGGGTACCCGGGAATACTGCGACGCGGTCGGCGTGCAGTACATCGAGCTCATCGCGCCCGTGAAGGGGACCGTCCAGACCGCGAGCTACTACGCCCCCGCGCGGAACCATCCCGGAAAGACGCTCGCGATGCAGATGCGGGAGCTTTTGGAAGACTCCCCCGCGAAAGACGCGGTCCTTCTCCCGACGGACACGTTCGCCGCGGAGGCCGCGAGAGGAGTCATTCTGTTCCAGCGGGGCGAGGACCACCACTACTCCCCGGTCGGGCAATACCGCGTGTACGAGACGATCGCGGAGGCGATCCGTGCCCGGCATCCCGAAGTGGAGATGCTTCCGTTTGAGACGAATCCGTCCCCGGACCTTCTGGAAGGGAACGCGGCCGGATGCTGCGCGCGGGGGCTGAGGCTGCATGTCGCGAATCCCGCCGAACGGGACATTTCCGCGGAAGACCCGTTCGCCTCGACGTTCCAACGGAAGACGGTCTATCCGTACCGACACGTCTGCACGGTCCGCGACGGAGGCGGGCTCACCGTCGTGATGGCGCACGACTCGATGATGCGGTTCACCCTGACCTCGTGGAAAGAAGGCGAGGGAACATCACGGTTTCCGTTCGGCGCGGGCGTGGGGACGGTCCGGACGCTGATGTACTCGCGGCTCGACCCGGACTTCATCGACACGGCGACCAAACACGGCGACATCGACGTGCTCGTCGAGCAGATCGCGGAGTCCAAGCTTTCGTTTGTTCCTGAACTCTCTCCGGAGTGCGCCGGAAAACTCCGCGCCGCGGCGCGGTTCTCCCGGGGGACCGACCTCAAAGCGGATTTCCGCGGGACGGCGGGGCGGCGCGTGGTGGTCCGGGCGGTGATGGACGACGTGTTTCCCGGCGGTGTCCCCTGCGCTCCCGACGATTTCTCCATGCCACGGGAAGAGCTCTCGCTCCTCTTCGGCGGCGCGGAGGTCGGCCGGTCGCACACCTATCCCGGAAAGCGGCGGGCCGTCTACTTCGAGGTGGACGACCTTCCGGCCGCCTCCGTCGGCGCGGAATGGTCCGTGCGGTTCTCGAACCCCGAAATCAAACCGGACAGGGTCTCCTTCGCGTTCAGACTGTGCGACGAGTCATCGAAGTGACGCCCGGCCTCCGCTTGGCCCGAACTGGCGCTCCCTTTACGGCAATCCGCGCGGCCCGACATCGTTTCCCGAGTCGCAAACGTCGTTTCCTGTGTCCAAGAATTTGTCCGCGCGGAGCGCGAATCGAAAGAGCCCGCCGCCGCCCCCCCCCGTCCCTGTCCTGCCGAGGCAGAGGTTCCGAACTCGTACAAATTCAAACAAAAATTTACGAAAAAACTTAGGAATTTCGCAAATTTTGCGCCCCGTTGCACGATTTGAACCATTGTTCGCGCCCTGTACAGAGGCGCGTGAGGGGGAAATGTCGCGTGGTCGGGATGGTCGCGTCGGGCGCGCCGCGACGGAAATCTCCGTCCCGAGTCTCCAAAAACGGGACAACCTCCGGAACGGACGTGACTTATTCCGGAAACGCGCCTCTTTTGCTATCCTACTTCTGTCGCGCGGAACACGGATTCCGCCTTCAGAAATTTATCCTCACCCCAACCGTACACGATGAAAACACAAGTGTTGCTCGCCACGTTCCTCTCCTTCGCGGCGTCGTTCGCCTCCGCGTCCGTCACCGAATCCGACTGGTGCACCGTCACCGCCCCCGACTCGTTCCATCCCGGAGTCGCGTTCGAAATCCAGGTGACGATGAAGAAAGACATCCCCGCGGGAGAGAACCTCAGCTGCTTCCTCCACTGGATGAAAGCCGACGGCTACGGCGGCTTCCTCTCCTGGGCCCCGCCGCAGACCCCGAAGGCCGGCGAGACTGCCGTATTCCGCCACACCGCGACCATCGATTCCGCCAAACACGCCGGCTTCGCCTCCATCTGGGCGACCGCCTACACCGCCCCGGACAGCGACTATAAGAAGATTTCCCAACAGGTCAAAAACATTCCCCGCATCCTTCCCTCCGATGTCGCCGAGGCGAAAGCGGCGGCCGCCGCGGCGGAGGCCGCGAAACCGAAACTCGTCTGCACGCCCGACAAGCTTCCGCTCGCCTACGCCGTCGGCGAGACCATCACCCTCTCCGTAAGCGCCGCGGCGAACGGCGCCCCCGCCGCCGGAAAACTCACTTGGAAAATCAGTCACGACCAGTCCGCCCCGGAGAACGGGTCCGCCGTCGTCGGAGCGGACGGCAAGGCCGTCGTCACCACCGTCCAGCCCGTTCCCGGCTTCGTCAAGATCGACCTCGTTTTCCAACCCGCGGACGGCGGGAAGGAACTCAAGAAAACCGTCGGCTTCGCCGTCGCCCCCGAGGCGCTCAAGCCGGCCGTCGAGGAGCCCGCCGATTTCGACGCCGTCTGGGAGAAGGCGCTCGCGGCGCTCGCCGAAGTTCCGATCGAGATGACCGTCGTCGGCGAGAAGACGCCCGCCCCGAAGGCCGGTTTCAAGTGCCTCGACATCCGCATCAAATGCGCGGGAGGAAAAGACGTCTCCGGCTACCTCAAGATGCCCGTCGACGCCGCGCCGAAATCCCTTCGCGCGCAGCTCACGCTCCACGGCTACGGGGTCGGAGGCGCCGACGCCCCGTCGTGGTCGTTCCAGCCGGGCATGGTCACTTTCGACATCAACGCCCACGGCATCGACAACGGGCAGCCCCCCGAATACTACAAGAACCTCAGCAACACCACGCTCAAGAACTACGGCTTCAACGACGCCGAGAACGCCTCCTTCGAGACCTGCTACTTCTACGGCATGATGCTCCGCGCCATCCGCGCCGCGCAGTTTCTCGCCACCCTTCCCGAGTGGGACGGCAAGAACCTCGAGGTCTACGGCGGCTCGCAGGGCGGGCTTCAGGCCGTCACCGTCGCCGCGCACGTTCCCGAGGTGACCGTCTGCCGCGCCGAGAAGCCTTGGTGCGCGGACCTCGCCTCCTACACCGTCGGCCGCATGAACGGCTGGCGTCCCAAGTACGCCGAAGGCATGAAGTATTTCGACATCGTCTACCAGGCCCGCCGCGTCAAGTGCCCCGTCGAGCTCACCGCGGGCCTCATCGACTACGTCTGTCCCCCCGGCAGCGTCATGACCGTCTACAACGCCGTTCCCGGCAAGGCCCGCATCATCTTCCAGCAGTCTTGCGGCCACGAGCGCTTCGGCGACTGGAAATTCGACCAGGAATTCAAGAAGCCCTGAGCGCCCCGGGCCCGAAAACACGGAGCGGCGGATGCCGGACAGGACATCCGCCGCGATTTCAGCGCCGGGGGGAGCCTTCCTGCCGGCGCGTGACGGGCGCTACGCCCCGAACGGACGGAGGAAGTCGAGCAGCTCTTTCACGGTCGGCTGGGTCTCGTTCGCTCCGTGCTGGACGAAGGACATGCACCCGCCGAGAAGGAGCGTCTGGTAGCGCTGGACATCGTGCCCGAGCGGACCGCCGCACAGGTGGACGAACGGGATGCCGAGTGTCTGCCGAAGGAGGACGGTCGTCTTCAGGCTCTCGTTGAGTTCCGCGCCCGTATCGCACCGGAACACGGCTTTCGAGATGTCGGCTCCGCGTTCTTTGTGGGCGCGGAAGACGGCGAGGGTCTCCTCGCACGAACGGTACGCCAGAATGTGGGAGGACATGAGCGCCTTCGCGCCGCGGGCGCGGATGTCGTTCATCAGGGCCGCCTGCTTGGCGACGGACTCGGAATCCGTCGAAAGCTCGCCCGGCGTCGGATGGTAGAAGTCGCCCATGATGTCCACGATGTCCGCCCCGGCCTCGGCGGCCAGGCGGAACATGTCCGCGCGCTCGTCGTCGGAGAGGACGTCCATGAGGTGCTTCCGGTACATGGAGACGTAGGTGGAGACATGCACGGAGTCGATGATCTTCCGGAACGTGTCGAGAGTCCAGAATTCCTCGCGGAGGCTCGAAAAATGAAGGCAGACGCCGTGGACGCCCTCGTCCTCGAAGCGCTTCACATCCGCGAGCATCGCCTCGGGGGTCTCATGTTCGCCCGTGATGCCGTACACACAGGAACGGAGGTTGGAAAGAATGTCGGGAGGAAGATTTTTCATGGGGAAACGCGATCTCCCGAAACTCAGGCCTTGATGCCGCGGGCGGCGAGATAGGCGTCCATGCGGTCGTTGTTGGGGAACGGGTGGTCTTTGGGACACCGGAGGATCTCGGACCGGAGTCCGTCGTACAGGGAACGGAAATTCTTCTGCTCGAGGCCGGTCGCGGAGAGCATTTTCCGGTTGTCGTAGACACGGTCGAAAAGGCGCGCGTAGATGAGCTGCCAACGACGGACGTTGCCCTTGCGCGCGTCGTCCGGATCGAGGATGTTCAGGTAGTCCTCTTGGTCGACCCAGACGGACTTGAGACCGCAGATGTCCGCGAAATAGTCGGCGACTTCGGACCACGGATGCGACTCGGACGATGTCACGTTGAAGTCTTCGCCGAGCGCCTTTCCGTTGAAGAGGAGCCGCGCGAGCATCGGTCCCACGTCGCCGGCCCAGGTCATGCTGCAGGGGATGTCGCGCGCCTGGACGGGGACGACGGTCTCCTTGCCCTGAAGCGCGCGGCCGAGCGTATCGGAGGCCTCGAGCGTGACGAGTTGATAGCGCATGAAAGAGTAGGTCGTCGAAGGCCGGACGATGGTCCAGTTCTTCCGGGGCAGCGCGCGGAGGAATTCCTCGCCGCGGGCTTTGAACATGCAATAGTCGTCGGAAGCGAGGAGCGCCTTGTCCCGAGAGGAATCAAGAAGCCGGGGCGAGGATTCGACAATCGGCACTTGGAGATTATCGTACACGCGGCAGCTGGAGATGAAAAAGTAGTGGTCCGTGTTGGCGACCATCTCGGAAAGGCGTTCGGGAATCGCGGCGGTGCGGTAGGTCATGAAATCGACGATTCCGTCGTACCCTCTCGCGAGGAACTCCTTCCGGACCTCCGGGTCGCCAAAATCCGCCTTGAAATAGCGGACATTCGGACTCGGCGAGACTTTCTCGTCCAACGCGATTCCGTCGACCTCGTATCCCATCCCGGCGAGTTCTGGGACGAGATACTGCTCCATGGCTCCTGTCGCGCCGATCACCAACACACGTTTGCTCATTGATACTCCTTCGTCCGGATTTGTTCCGCCGCGGAAGAAAACCGCGAAGAACGGGACCCTCGGTCCTATCCGAAACCGATGGGAATCATACCAAAATCACCTGAAAAGTCCACATGGATTCCATCGAACGCTGAACACGCCCGTCGGCGCCGCTTTTCGATCAACCGATTTTCCAGAAGGCTGTCGTCCGCCCCGCTTTTCGGCCGACCGATTCTCGACCGGCCGATTCTCCGGGAGGCGACCTCCCGCGCCCTTTTTCTGCCCTCCCCGCCCCGGCGCCCGCCCGTCAAGAAAACCCGCGCACCTTGATGAAAGATCGCGGCGGCGAGACTCGGAATCTGTACAAATTCAAACAGTTTTTTTCAAAATTTCTTGATGTTTTTGCATAAAAATTTAAATCATGTCGTATATGAAATTACGTTTTCACACAACAACCCGCGCCACTGTTCGGGGAGGCTTCGGCATGCAAGACGGGATCGGCACGAGGCCGACGACGAGGGACCGCGCCCTCATCTTTTAGCCTCTTTTCATTTTTCGCCCCAACCGAAAAAAGGGACTTGCGTTCCATCGGCAAAAGCAGTACACTTCTTCTCACCTTTAGGACATCAGTGGTCCTTATGGGGGCGACTTGGTTTCGACGGGATCGTTGGGGCCTTGGCTGCGTGCCGAGAATCTCGGGTAGACTCGTTAAAATGTCCCGGGAAAACCACAACTGCCAACACTGAAATGGCTCTCGCGGCCTAATAGGTAACCACTCCTAGCTGCGACGTACGGCTTCCGGCGCCTTCACGGCGGCCGTACGCAGACTTGAAGGCTGGTCGCGCTCCGAGTGGCCGGGGGTTGCGGCGAGATTTTACGTGGCCGCTGGCCTTGAGGTTTGCCCGCCCATCGGCGTGCCTCTTGGCGAGACGAAATGGTGGGACACGCACGTAGACGTCATGGTGACTCGGTTTCGGACGGGGGTTCGATTCCCCCCGCCTCCACCATTTTATAGAAGTAGGTCATAGGGAATAGGTTTGCGGATGAGTGGTCCGTGGACCTATTCCTGAAAATGGGGAAGATATCCCCCCGCAACTCCCGGTCCCCAGGCCATAGATTCCGCCTCCGCCCCGCAGTCCGGCAGGTCCACTCCGAGCGCCTGAAGCGCCTTGCGCGAGGCCTTGGGGATCGGCTCGATTCTCCACTTGCCGTCGGTGTTCGTGATGCGGACGTCCCAGAGGTAGTTCTCGTGCGGCTGGACGGCCGCATCGTCCCTCCGGGCGCGGTTGTTCCGCAGGCGCTCGGAGACCTTGTACGCCGCCTTGATGCTCAGGTGGTTCAGAAAGAGGCTCGTCTCCAGCGTTTCGGGGCTGTACGCGTCCGTCGTTTGACGTAGACGACGGCCCGGCGTCGAACATCCGCTCTTGACGGTGTCCAGACCGGCGGTGATATGGACGCCGGAGGCGACGGTGAGGCAACCTCCGACGGAGACCGCGACGGCGGTGGTGGGTGTCTCAGAGGGGCCCGCGTGCGTCCAGATGCCGTCCCCGATGTAGACACCGCCGGTGGCGGCAGGGACGCCGGCGTGGTCCTTTCTAGGGACGGTGGAATTCGCAGGGAACGTTGGTCTGGCAGAGGCCGCAGCCGAGGCTCAGGTCCATCCAGCCGTAGGTGTCTTCGCGGCCGGGAATGACGTGGGTGGCGATGTGCTGCAGGCATTTCGACTTGTCGCGCGCCTCGGGCGTCAATCCGACCGAACCGCCGGGGCAGCGGCGGACGCAGGCGCCGCAGCGGGTGCACCAGCCGAAGGGGTCGTCGCCGTACTCGCGCGCGGAGGCAGGGAGGACGAGGTCGGTCACGACGGAGCCGAGGCGCATCGCGACGCCGCGCTCGGTGATGAGGCCGCCGGAAAGACCGAACGTGCCGAGACCGGCGACGAAGGCGACGTGGCGCTCCGACCAGAAAGAGCCTTTCGCGACGCACTTCGTGAAGTCGAGCCCGTCCTCCATCTGGTCCTCGTGCGGGGAGGTGGCGTTCCACCCCTTCTGCTGGAGGACGCGGCAGAGCTGCTTCTTCATGTTGGAGTTGGCGACCTCGCCGAAGGAGCGCATGGCCGCCCAGCATTCGGCGGGGCCGGCGGACTGGCTGCGGTTGGCGCGGCGGATGTCCTCGCGCACGGGCAGCGTCCAGGCGATGACGGTGCGGGCGACCGCGCCGGGGAATTTGCGCGCGAGCCCCCCCTGCGGCGTCCAGTGGAAGTCGCCGATGACGGTCTTGAAGCGCTGGAAGAACGGATCGGCGGCATCGGCGAAGCGGACGATGGGCGCGTCGAAGAACGCCGTGGCGCCGGTGGCGTGGTACAGGCGCGAAACCATGGACTCAATATCGGCGGAAGACAAGGGAATGGCTGACATGGCGGAAAAAGTTACGATACTCCACTTGAACCGGAAATATTCTAGAGGCCTTTCGCCGTATCGTCAATGGTTTCGACCGGGGGCGTTCATCGGTTGACCTTTTCCCGTAGAACGAGGACAACATCCATATGAACATACAGGATATTGCAACCATCTTGCGTTCTTTTCCGCCGGTTGCGGCGTTGGTTTCGCCGGTTTCCGCGGGTTCGGTCGTCCGCGTGGAGCGGGGTGAGGACACCTTCCGTCCGACCGTCAACGGCAAGCCGACGTTCCTCCACGGCGGCGGCTCCAAGGAACTCCTCGCCGCGATGGGCGGAAACACGTTCCGCACGTGGGGCGCCGACCACGCCCGCAAGGACCTCGACGAAGGAGCCCGATACGGCCTCACCGTCATGGTCGGCTTCTGGCCCGGCCACACCGGGCATGGGTTCGACTACACGAACCGGGAAGCGCTCCGCAAGACCCGCGAAGGCGTGCTCCGCACCGTCCGCGCCGAAAATCGAGAAACTGTCCCTCTCCTCGGACAAGCCCGCCGCCGGCGACACCATCGAGGCCACGGCCAAGGCCACGGACCCGGAGGGCGACGCCCCGACAGGATCATGTTGCCGCCGTTGTCTGCAGGCATTTCAAGACCGAACCGGTCATGACGGTATTTCCCCGCTTTGTGGATATCCCTGACGACGATCAAAAAACGCTTCGTTTCATCGTCCGGACCGCTGCCTGTTGCTCCTATCCGGACCGGGGCCCAGATGCCGCGTTCATCAACAGGAGACCGCGGATCACCGACCGGACACATTTCAACCGTCGCCTTTCTGCCCGTACCGAGTTTCTTGCCCTCATTCGGGAGCCAGACGGCTTGATGAGGTCTTCTTCCGCTTTTCAATCCGTTCCCGGAATCGTTCCGCGGCCATGGACCGCCCAGGCCGGTTCTTTCAGAAAACCGACATCCTCCTCCGCGGAGAATCGCCGTTCTCCGATTCTCATCACGGGACCTCTCCGGGGACAACGTCCACGATTTCCGAACGTTGCCCCTTATTTGACTTCCGGAAGTATTTTCACCCGCAGTTCCGCGATTCTTTCAAAATCGGAATTGAAGGCAACGTATGTCACGAGCGGCGGACGCGTGAACTTCATCGGATTTCCATTGAGAGAGACGGTCTTCTCCCTGTCCTTCACGGCCGTCACCGTTCCATCGTCGGCGACAGGATTCAGAAACGGAATATTGCCGCGATACCAGTATATCTTCGGGTCGGACGCATTCGCAGGATACACCGCGGTCTCAAGCGTGAGCGACTCCCCTTCGTTCAGCGTAATCATATAGGCGCCGTCCGGAAGTTTCGTCGCTTCTTTGTTGAGAATCTCAGCACGTTCAAGTCGAACGTGCGCAGACTTCGCGGCATCGATATCGCGTTGGCGGCGATAGTCCTTCGGCACCTTGCACGCCTGAAGCAGTCCCCACCCGAACTCCCGCGTCCGCGCGGGAGCCAGTTTCCGGCAACTGGACTTGAAGATCTCGTAGATCTCGTCCTGGGTCAAGGACGGTTCCTGCTGCAGAAGAAGCGCGGCCAACGCCGTCGCCATCGGCGCCGCGAAAGACGTCCCGGAAACCTTGGCGGCCTTGCCGTGGCTCAAGGCGGGGACATCGATGCCGAACGCGCAGAAATCCTTGCGCCAGCTGTCCGTGAGTTCCCCGGGGTTCAACTCCTTGTCGAGTCCCCCGATACAGATCGGAACATCGATATCCTGTGGACAATACGGAAGCTCGTTGAGATTGTTATTGCCGATACCCGCGATGAAAATGACGCCGGTCTGCTTGCGGATCCTAAGAAGTTCCTCATCAAGCCGCTTACGGTGCTCGTCTGAATAGAGTCCGGGCGGATAACCGAAGCTCATATTGATGACGCGGCAACCATTCGTCGCGCACCACCAGAGTCCTTTGATCGTCAGCGGGATGTCCTTCTTGAGGTCTCCGGTACTCGTATCGACGAATTGTAGATCGCAGTCAGGCGCGATGCCGAATTCCTTCGAGTTGATGATCGAGACGACGGTCCGCAGGTGGTTTCCGGCGTCGACGACGCCGACGCGCACGCCTTTCCCGGTAATCCCCTGCGCGTGCATCTCCGGCACATTCAGCAGGGTATGATAAAACGGCACCTCCGCCCGCGCGAAAGCCGAGAGGCAGGAAAGCGCCGAAAAAAGCAGAATCCTTCGTCCTGTTTTCATATCTCCTCGAACCGGTCCTTGCCGATGGTATTCCCCGCGTCTGCCATTTTATGGGATAGGTCTCAGTGAATAGTAAATGGTGAATAGGTTTGCGGGCACGTGGGCCGGGAACCTGTTCCTAAAATGATGGAAGATTGTGGTTCTTCGCAGAATTCAAGGGCCTTCGCCCCGCATCGCGCGGCGTTGTGAGCGGAGAACGGTCCGGTTTCCCGAAGGAGAAGAGGAGGACCGGGCGGTCGTTCCGGAAATCCCGGAATTCCCGGCGCGGCCGTTTTCGTCCGGCCGCCCGTCCGGGATTCCGCCGTGCGCTTCTCGCGGCCCGCTCTGCAAGGGCGCCCCTTTTCTTGACGGACCCGGCAGAGGATACGATATGCGGATCCGGAAAGACCGCTAGAACACGACAACGAGTCCGAACATTCCGAACGACTTGACGTTTCCGCCGACGGAGGCCGTGCTGCACACGACATAGTTCTGACGGGAGAGCGCGAGCGAGGCGATCGCGCCCGCGGCGCCGATGCCGGTTTTCGCCTCGGCGATTTTCCGGGCATGGCGCTCTTTTCCCGGATTCGTGAGAACGGCCGCGACAATCAGCACCGCGACGAGGACGAGCGTCTTGATATGACGAAGAATGAACAATTTGGTCTTGATACTCATGTCTGCTTCTTTCGATTCCTTGGACGGAGACAGCGCCTCTCGGATTTCCCGGACCGCGCGGACATCTCCCAGCTGCCGGTTCAACGCGACCCCTTTATTTTTCGACGGGAACAAGGGCGACACGGAAGCCGAGGTCGTTGTCCCGGCGGTCCGCGGAGAGGTTCCGGCGGGGAGATTTCCCGCAATAGCCCTCGCTCGCCGTCCAACCCGCCCCGCGGCAGATCCGTCCGTCGCCGGCCTCGTCGCGGCACCACTCCCACACGTTGCCGGTCATGTCGCAGACGCCCGCGGCGTCCGGGCGGCGCGTTCCCACGGGCTGCGTCCGCCCCCCGGAGTTGGCCGCGTACCACGCGGTCTCCCCGAGCGGGGCGCCGACGGCGCCCTTTCCGGCGGCGCGGAGCCACTGTTCCTCGGTCGGGAGCGCGAACCGGTATCCCTCGATCTCCTTCTCGCACAAGATGGTGAGAATCTTGCAGAAGAGCTCCGCCTCGTGCCACGTCACGCGCTCGACCGGCCATTCCTCCGGCCCGATCAACTCGTACGGAAGGCGCTCCCCGCGCCGGGGGACGGGCGTCTCCGCGACGTCCTCCCCGACATCCTGGAACGCGGAGGGGTTCGCCTCGACGCGCAGGCGGTCCACGAACCGCTCGTCGTCCATCAGAAGCCTGTATTGTTTCTGCGTCACCTCGAACCGTCCGATATAGAACGAGTCCACCTTGACGACATCCATCGAGACACCGTCGCCGAGATCGAACCGGCGGGCCTCGCCGGTCCCGGCCCGCTTGAGAAACTCCGCCTCGTATCCGGCCCGCGCCGCGGCGAGAGCCTCCTTCTCTTTCTCGAGCCGGGCCGACTCCGCCTCCTGGGCGGACACGAACGAGGCTTTCAGTTCCTCGGCGGCCTTCTCCTTGGCGGCGAGTTCCTGCGCGAGGCGCTCCTCCTCCCGGCGGAAATACTCGTCGCGCGCGGCGGCGGCGCGGCCCGAGCCGCCCGGCGCGGGGGCGGGGGCGGGGGCGGCCTCCTGGGCGGGGGCGAGGGCTCCGGACACGCAAAGCGCGGCGGCGAGGACGATGGATTTCGGAATTCCGTTCATGGCGTTGACTTTCACGGGGTTAAAGGGGCGCGGAGCCGCCGGGCTGCCGGCGCGTCCGCTAGAAGAGCTCTGTGCTGAAATACCGCTCGCCGGTGTCCGGCAGGACCGTGACGACCCGACGGCCCCTGCCGAGCTTGGCCGCGAGTTTGAGGGCGGCGGCGACATTCGAGCCGCTGGAGATGCCGACCATCAACCCTTCCCAGCGGGCGAGGGCGCGCGCGGTCTCGAGCGCCTCGTGGTCGGAGACGACATAGACGCTCGAATAAATGGTCTGGTCAAGGTTGTCGGGGATGAGCCCGTCGCCGATGCCCATCTGCAGGTGCGTGCCGATGGAGCCGCCGGAGAGGATGGCCGCGTTGGAAGGCTCGACCGCCCAGATCTCGATGTCCGGATTCGCCTCGCGGAGCACCTCGCCGATGCCGGAGAGGGTGCCGCCCGTTCCGACGCCCGAGCAGAATCCGTCGATGGGACCCGGGGCGTCCGCGAGAATCTCCCGGGCGGTCGTCCGGCGGTGGACGGCGGGGTTGTCGGGATTGGTAAACTGCTGCGGGACGAAGACGCGCGGATCCTCCGCGGCCATGCGGACCGCGGTCTGCAGACACTCGTCGATGCACCGGCCGATGTCGCCGGCGTCGTGGACAAGGACGAGTTCCGCTCCGTATGCCGCGATCAGCTTGCGGCGTTCCTCGCTCACGGGGTCCGGCATGACGATGCGGACCTTGTAGCCCTTGACGGCGCCGACGAGCGCGAGACCGATGCCCTGATTGCCGCTGGTAGGCTCGCAGAGGATGCTTCCCTTGTGGATCTGGCCGCGGCGCTCGGCCTCCTCGATCATGTTGAGTGCGGTCCGGGTCTTGATGGACCCGCCGACGTTCACGCCCTCGAACTTCACGAGGACGTCGGCCATGCCGGGGCTCGGGAGCCGGTTGAGCCGGACGAGCGGAGTGCGTCCGACCGCCTCCAGGACATTGGAACAGAACATGGCGCGGCTCCTACTTCTCTTCCTCGGGTTCCGCGTCCGTGTACGGAAGGATGACATATTTCAGGGCGATGTCGCGCGCGAAGGGAGGAATCGGAATCTCGACCTTGTTGTGCTTGATGCGGAGGTCGATCTTCCCGTTCTCGGCGGGCTCGCCCTTGACGGTGTCCCAGAATTCCGCGCGGAGGGTTCCCTTCTCCGGAACCGTGTCGAGTTCGAGCTTGAAGTCCGTGTGGAGCTTCGGTCCCGAGGGATCCAGCGTCTCGAAGAGATAGCCGTTGTCGACGCAGAACCAGGCGAAACCGCGGTCCAGGGAGGCGCAGAGCGAGCCGACCAGGTTTCCGACCTGGTTGGTGCAGGTTTCCGGCTTGGGAAGCCAGAGACCCTGAAGCCGGTGCTCGCCGACACGCGGATCGGCGTCCTTCATGAACCGGGCGAATCCGGCATAGAGGGGATAGAGGTCCGCCTCCTCGACGACATGCCACCACCAGAACATCGGCGAGCCGGCGTAGCTGTTGGCGGGGGCGGACCACAGCGCGACATGGAGCTGGTTCCGGAGGGAGCGAAGATCCGAACCGTTCGGGGAGCCGCCGAACTCCGTGATGAGGAGCGGCTTCTTGTACATCTCGTTCTGCGCGGCGCCGCCCTGAATGAGCTGGAAAAGGTTGAGCGAGTCCCCGTCGTGATACGCGTCGATGCAGCAGTGCGTCAGCGTCGGCATGGAGCAGAGCGGAGGGGACTGGCGGGAATAGTTCGTCGAGAAGTGCGTCGAGACGAGGTGGTGCCGCGGATCGATCTTCTTGAGATACTCGCTCATCCTGCGGTGCCACTCGACGACGCGGTAGTCCTTGTGGGGCTCGCCTCCGCCGAATCCGGTGAGGTCGAGCTCGCTCCAGAGCTCCCAGGCGAAGAGGTTCGCGTTCCATCCGTAGCGCGCGACCTCGTAGCGGAGCTGGTCCATGTACCGGGAGACCGCGCGCTCGTCGGCGAACCACTGGAGAGGGTCGTCGAGGAAGCCGCCGTTGGCGGAGTTGTAGGGGTTGTCCTGCCACTCCGGATCGCAGTACGCGCTGGTCCGGCCGTGGTTGTTGAGGACGAGGTTGATGTAGACGCCGTTGCGGGCCGCCGAGGCGAAGACCTGGTCCCGCTCCCAGGCGTGGACCATGTTGAACTGGCCGATTCCGTGATAGCCGAGCTGCGTGGGCTTCCACTCGAGGCCCATGCACCACGCGGAACTCCAAATCTCCGCGAACGAGAGCCCGTTCTTCCCCATGTCCGAGAAATAGCGGTCATAGGCGAGCGTTCCCTCCTGGTGGCGGAAGCGGTCGGGGAAGTTGTGGTCCATCCGGGCGTCGTACGGCGAGCGGATGTTGAAGCCGATCGGGTAGAAGGGCGTGTCGTCGTCCTTCTCGAACATGTAGGGCGACTTCTCGGAAACCCGGACGCGGCGGAGCGACCCGGGCTCGGCGGGCGTTGCCGTGAAGACGGCCCTCTCCCAGACCGACGTCCCGAGTTTGTCTTTGGCGGACAGCGTCACGGTGTGCTCGCCGGGCTCCTCGGGGGAGTAGCGGAGACGCCATTCAGGGCGTCCCTGCGGCTCGATGACCTCGCCGGCGGCGGAAAGCGTGCGGTTGTAGGCCTGATAGTAGAAGCAAGGGACTGTCACGATGTTCCCCGACGGCGCGACGATGGTCGCGTCGACGGCGATCTCCCGGGTGTCGAACGGATTGGTGTAGCGGTCGGACAGATCGAAGCGGAGTTCATAGCGTCCGTCGACCGGAACGACGTTCTCGGCGGCGCGGACGCGCGAGATGCGGGGCGGATCCTTCGGAGGGGTGCCGTCGGCGGACGCGGAGACGACCGTGCAGAGGCCCGTGTAGGATCCGGGACAGAAGACACGGAATCCGACCTCGTTCGGACGCATGAGCGAGCGGCGGTTCCAGACCCCGTGATGGCCTTTGGCCTCCCACCCTTCCGCGTAGGCGGAGACGTCGACGGTGAACGAGTTCGTCGTCCCGGTCTCGAGATAGCCCGGCACGAGTTTCTGATACCAGAATCCGTCCCAGTCGATGACATAGACAAGGACCTGGGTGTTCGTCGGAGCGTCGGAGGGGACGGCGAGGGAGAGAGACAGCGTGTCGAAACCGCCCCACAGCTTTTTCTCCGTGCGGAGCTTGGCGGGGGCCTCCTCGGGAAACATCAGGGGAAGCAGCGTCTCGGACGAGGCCGCGGACTCGTTGGCCGCATGAAGCGGCTTGACGTCCAGCGTCACGGGGTCGGCGGCGCAGACAAGCGGGAGGGTCAGGATCGCGAGAAATGCTGTGCGGGTGCTCATGGAATGAATCGGAAACGGACGGACAGAACCTTACGGAGAAAGATAAGTATAGAGGAATCCGCCGAAGAATGCGAGAGCCGAAGGAAATCCCATTTTATCCCGCGTTTCGCGGAACGAGCGTTTTCTCCCGAAATGCGCAAGCGGACGAGCGCCGCCCGACGCCGGGAAACGTTCCGCGCCGGCCGGCTGTCGCAAAAGGCGTGCGGGGAAACACCCGTCTTCATTCCGCCCCCGGAAAAGCGGGTCGGCCGGGACCGTAAAATCGGATTTGCGGCGCAACGCGCGAAATGCTATGCTACGTCCTATGAAACGCATCATCAACGCGGTGGCCCCCATCCGGATCTGCGATCTCGGCGGATGGACCGACACCTGGTTCGCGAAACACGGCTGCATCCTGAATATGGGTGTCTACCCGTACGTCCAGTGCCAGATGACCGTCACCAAAGCGGTCCGCGGCACCGGGAAACTCACCATCTACGCCGAGAACTACGGAGACAGGTACACCATCGACCCGCAGGGCGTCGTCTACGACCGGCATCCGCTGCTGGAGGCCTGCGTCGACGCGATGAAAATCCCCCGCGGCCTCGACATCGAGGTGACGCTCTACTCGACCATCCCCGGCGGCTCCTCCACCGGAACCTCGGCCGCCGTGACGGTCGCCCTCATCGGCGCGCTCGACATGCTCACGCCGGGCCGTCTCGCCCCGCATCAGGTCGCCGCGAAGGCGCACGAGGTCGAGACCGTCTTTCTCAAGCAGCAGTGCGGCATCCAGGACCAGCTCTGCTCGGCCTACGGCGGCATCAACTTCATCGAGATGCAGGAGTATCCGCACTCGTCCGTCTCGCCCGTGCTCATCCCCAACTCGCTCTGGTGGGAACTGGAGTCGCGCATGTCGCTCATATTCCTCGGGCACACGCACGCCTCGTCGAAGGTCCACGAGCAGGTCATCCACGACCTCCGGGCGGCCGGGGACGACGGCGGCGAGAAACTCGACGTCCTCCGCGCCCAGGCCGTCAAAGGGCGCGACGCGCTCTACGACGGGAACCTCAAGGCGCTCGGCGAAGCGATGATCGACAACACGGAGGGGCAGGCCGACCTCAATCCGGCGCTTGTCTCCGGAATCGCCCGCGACATCTTCGCCGTCGCGAAAAAACACGGGGCGGTCGGATGGAAGGTGAACGGCGCCGGCGGGGGCGGAGGCTCCGTCTCCATTCTCGGCGACCCGTCCCGCAGCCGTCAACGGCAAATGCTCAGAGAAATCGAGGAGATGGGCGGCGGCGTCCGCGTCATCGAGACGTACCTCAGCCGGTTCGGCCTGAGGGTGTGGGAAGGACAGTAGGCGGAACAGAAAGGAGATCGGAAATGCGCATGAGGGTATTCACGGCGATGGTTCTGGGGATTTTCGTATCGCTTTCCGTCGAGGCGGAGGGGGACGCCGCGCCGGGCGCCCGGACCTGGGCGCTTCGGGACGGCCGGAATGTCGAGGCCGAGTTCCGGGGGGTCGAGAACGGGGACGTGTATCTGGACGTCGGAGGGAGGGTCGCCCGGACCCCCGGGAAAAACCTCTCCCCCGAGGACATTGCCTACGTGAAGCGGATCCTGGTGGGGAAGGAGATGCTCCTGACCGGAAAGACGGCCGAGGACGCGGTCTCCCAGGTGACGATGAAAAAGTCCGTCGAACGGGCCGTCAACAAAAACGGAATCCAGATGAAAGTGAGTCTCGCCGGCGGGAAAACCTATCCCGTGGCGTCTCAGGAGGACGTCTATCTCACGCTCAACGTCCAAGGACAGGCCGTCCGCGTCCTCAAGACCGACACGGACTTCGAGACGCGGGCGAAAGACTGCGGGAAGGCGGCCGAGGAGGCCCGGGCGCTGCTTCCGCAAATGCAGGCGTTCGCCGAGACCCGGAGGCAGGGCGGCGCCCCGGGCGCGGGCGCTCCCGCGTCGTCCGGAACGCCCTCCGCGGGACCGGGCGGCGCCCTCCCCGACCATCTGCGGGAGATCGACAACGGGGGCGTCCTGCTCAAGCGGATTCCGCCGGTCGTCGGAGGAGGGATGTTCCAAAGCCTGCTCCGGGCCATCGCCCAGGCATCGCCCGGCGCGACGCTGTCCGGCCTCGACGGGATTCCGCCTCCGAACCCGCTGAACGGCTCGATCTTTTGCGACAACCTCAAAGAAGTCCAGCGCCGCGTCAAGCAGGTCTACGGGATGACGCTCCGCGAGGAACTGTCCCTTGTCGAGAAAAAGGACCTCGACCGGCTTGAGAAAAGCTATAACACCGCGGCGAAACGGCTCGGGAAGCCCGAACTGTTCTTCTTCCTTTTCAACAACGGCCGCATGCGGACCTACCGGCCGCTCGGGACGTACCTCGGAGCGACGGATCCGGACGCCCTCCGGGAGGCGCGTGGCACGAACCGGCCGGAACTCGACCGGTTCTACAAAGCCGTAAAAGCCGGCATCGACG
This sequence comes from Kiritimatiellia bacterium, assembly GCA_045643325.1. Lineage (GTDB taxonomy): Bacteria > Verrucomicrobiota > Kiritimatiellia > RFP12 > JAZUKQ01 > JAZUKQ01. The sequence continues at coordinate 22,652 of JAZUKQ010000367.1, forward strand.
AGGGGCGTCCCCTCCTCTGGTGCGCGGGAGGGAGTGTCCTCGGAACCCAGACCGAGTCGATGTACCTCGTCGTCGGGTACCATCCGGACGGCATCGTGTACTACACCTCCCCCGGCGACGACGCGCCCAAACAGATTCCCCTCGAGGACGCCGTCTGCAGTTCGACCGGTCTTCTGTCCGTGAAACCGTAGTTCCGTCCTCCCGAGGCGGGGCCGTGTCCCGCTTCCGCGCGTTTTCCCCGTTCCGGGCCCTCCGGATTTCTGCTATACTTCTCTCCGTATGAAAACGATTTTTGAACCTGCTCGCGAAACACCCGTTGTCGCGGAAGTTGAAGTCCTCGTCTGCGGCGGCGGTCCCGCCGGCATCGGCGCGGCCCTCGGAGCGGCGCGTTCCGGCGCCAAAGTCCTTCTGATCGAGCAGACCGACGCGGTCGGCGGTGTCGCCACCACCGGCATGATGTCCCACTGGACCGGCAACACGGAGTCCCCCCTCTTCTCCGAGCTCGACCGCCGCCAGTCCGGGCACGTCTTCTCCCAGACCCTCCCCTCCCCGCTCAAAGGCCCGAACATCTATCACGAGGCCGCTAAAAACGTCTATTGGGACGTCCTCGAGGAGGCCGGCGTCGCCGTGCAGCTCTATACGGCCGTGGTCGGGGCCATCGTCGAGGACGGATGCGTCAAGGGAGTGATCACCGAGTCGAAGTCGGGGCGCGAGGCCATCCTCGCCAAGGTCACGATCGACGCCACGGGCGACGGCGACGTCGCCGCGCGCGCCGGGGCCGAGTTCCAGCTCGGCCGCGAGGGCGACGGCGTCTGCCAGCCCGTCACGCTCATGTTCCGGCTCGGCGGCGTCCATAAGGACCGCGCCATTTTCCCCGGCTCGTTCGAGACGACCGTCGAGGTCCCCAACGGCGAGATTCAGGCGCTCGCCCGCGCGGAGCTTCCCCCGCCCGCCGGCCACACCCTCCTCTACTGGGGACAGCTTCCCGGCGAGGTCGTCGTCAATATGACCAATGTCACGGACATCGACGGCACCGACGTCCGCGACCTTACGCGCGCCGAGCGCGTCTGCCGCAAGCAGATGGAGGCCATCGTCCTCTTCCTCCGCAAAAACGCCCCGGGCTACGAGGACTGCTACATCGTCGCCTCCGCCTCGCAGATCGGCGTCCGCGAGACCCGCCACTTCAAGGGTCTCTACACCATCACCCCCGAGGACATCGTCGAGGCGGCGCCCGCGGACGACTGGATCGCCACGCGCAACTCCTTCAACTTCGACATCCACAACACCAAGGGCGCCGGACTCGACGCGAACGGAGCCCAGCACCACTTCCACGCGAAGGGGAAATACCCCATTCCCTACCGCGCGTGCGTCCCGGAGAAAATCGACGGGCTCCTTCTCGCCGGACGCAACATCTCCGGCACCCACAAGGCGCACTCGAACTTCCGCGTGATGCCCATCTGCCTCAACGTCGGCCAGGGTGTCGGCGCGGCCGCGGCCGTGGCCGTCCGGGACGGCGTCCGGCCCCGCGATGTCGACGTGCGCAAAGTGCAGGAACTCCTCAAGAGTTTCGGCGTGCAGGAATAGCGCGCCGGAAACCGCGGACGGGACGCCCCGGCGGGCGTCCCGGCGGGCGTCCCGGATGAAACCGACCCTTTCAGAAACACATAGCCCCCTTTTCAAACCATGAGCGACTGGCGCACCGAACTTGACGACATTCTTGGAACCTACGAGCGGAAAACCCGCGCGGAACAGGAGGCCGCCCGCTTCAAAGAGTTCCTCGTGCACACCGTGCTTCCCGCGTTTCAGGAACTGAACGAGGCCCTCCAGAAAAAACAGCGCAAGGCCGTCATCCGCGAGACGCCCGCCGCCGCGATCATCACGGTCTCCGCCGGCGCCGTGGAGGAGATCACCTTCAAAGTGCTCCGCCGCGACAAGCCCGACGCCATCATCCCCTACGCGGAGGCCAGCATGCGCGAGCGCAAGGGGCAGAAAATCGTCACGAGCCAGGTTCTCTTCCGCGACGACTCCGCTCCCTACGAGCTCGAGGACATCACCAAAGAGGAGATCCTCTGCGGATTCCTCGCCGCCTACCGCAAGGTGTTCGAGGACTAGCTCCCCGAAACACGCCATTTCCCCAAAACTTTTCACCCTAACCATACCTGCCATGAAAAACCTTCCCACTGTCTCCCTCGGCCTTGTCGCCGTCTCCCGCTCCTGCTTCCCGTCCAGCCTCTCCGAGCGCCGCCGCCAGGCGCTCGCGGCCGCCTGCAAGTTCCCGCTCTACGAGTGCCCCGTCATCGTCGAGAACGAAAAAGACGTCCTCCGCGCGCTCGACGAGCTCAAGGCCCACGGCGCGAACGCGCTCTGCGTCTTCCTCGGCAATTTCGGTCCCGAGACACCCGAGACGCTTCTCGCCGAGAAGTTCGACGGTCCCGTGATGTTCGCCGCCGCCGCCGAGGAGGGCGATCTCCACGACGGCCGCGGCGACGCCTACTGCGGTCTTCTCAACGCCTCCTACAACCTCGACCTCCGCAAGCTCAACGTCCACATTCCCGAGCATCCCGTCGGCACCGCCGAGGAACTCGCCGCCGAGCTCGAGGCCTTCCTCCCCGTCGCCCGCGCGCTTCTCGGTCTCCGCGGCCTCAAAATCATCGCGTTCGGGCCGCGCCCCGACGACTTCCTCGCCTGCAACGGCCCCGTCAAGCCGCTCTACGACCTCGGCGTCGCCGTCGAGGAGAACAGCGAGCTCGACCTGCTCGTCGCCTACAACAAGCACGCCGGCGATCCGCGCATCCCCGATCTCGTGAAGGAGATGGCCGCCGAACTTCCCGGCAACAATCCCTACTCGGGAATCCTCCCCCGCCTCGCGCAGTACGAGCTCACGCTGCTCGACTGGGCCGAGCAGCATAAGGGCGCCCGCCAGTACGTCGCGTTCGCGAACAAGTGCTGGCCCGCGTTCCAGACCGAGTTCAAGATGGTGCCCTGCTACGTCAACGGGCGCCTCTGCGGTAACCACGGCATCCCCGTGAGCTGCGAGGTCGACATCTACGGAACGCTCTCCGAATACCTCGGCCTCTGCGTCTCCGGCTCGCCCGTGACGCTCCTCGACATCAACAACACCGTCCCGAAGTCCATCTACGACCGCGGCATCGCCGGCAAGGCCCCCTACCGCCTCAACGAGACGTTTATGGGCTTCCACTGCGGCAACACCTGCCCGGCGCTCCTCCGCAAGCCGCACATGGGCTACCAGCTCATCATGAAGCGCGACCTCGAGCCCGATCTGCCCGAGCCGGACATCACGCGCGGCACGATGGAGGGCGACCTCAAGGCGGGCCCCGTCACGGTCTACCGTCTCCAAGCCACGGCCGGATGCGACATTCGCGCCTACGTCGCGCAGGGCGAGGTCCTCGAGCCCTCGTGCGAGAGCTTCGGCTCGATCGGCATCATCGGCATCCCCGAGATGGACCGCTTCTACCGCCATGTGCTCGTCGGCAAGCACTTCCCGCATCATGCCGCCATCGCCTTCGGCCACTACGGCGCCGCGCTCTGGAACGTCTTCCGCCTGCTCGGACTCGCGAGCCTCGACTTCAACCGCCCCGCTGGCGACCGCTATCCGAACGAGAATCCGTTCTAGCCGTCGGTTGACGCCACGGGGCGAACGGGCACGAGTTTCCGTTCTGCCCTTTCGCGAGAAGGACGAGGTTTCCGCCTCGTCCTTTTTCTTTTCTGAGGCGGCCGCTTGCGGCCGGTGGGTGTCGCCTCTGCCACACGCAACCCGGGGGATGGCGGCAGCGGCGCGGGCGACGCCCGCGATCAGGCCCGCTCCGTCTTGACGTCGTCGACCGTGCGGTTGGCCGGGTTGTAGTTGACGCC
>JAZUKQ010000368.1:0-9247 GCA_045643325.1 Kiritimatiellia bacterium
CAACGCCGGCGTGGCCCAGTACGTCGATTTCGTCCCGGACCACTACTCCGACTACGCGGGCATCACCCTCACCCGCCGCGACCTCGAGGCCCGCGGCATCCAGGGCGCCGCCTTCGAGCCACCGCCCTCCGACCTCGACGCCTGGAAGAACGCCGTCGACCCCCCCTCCCGCCGCTACAAGGGCAAGCTCTGGGGGTGGGAGTGGCTCAACGAGATCACTCCGGGAAGCAAGTGCAAGGACCCCGTCCAGGAGTACGTCGACATCTGCCGCGTCGGCACGACCGCCGCCAAGGCCGTCGACCCTTCCTTCACGTTCCAGCTCGCCGGCGGCCTCTGGCCCCATAACTACCGCGTCGACGTCCTCAACGCCGGCGTGGCCCAGTACGTCGATTTCGTCCCGGACCACTACTCCGACTACGCGGGCATCACCCTCACCCGCCGCGACCTCGAGGCCCGCGGCATCCAGGGCGTGCGCACGGCCGACAACGAGACCGCCTCCGGCCTCACCACCTGGAACATGGACGCCGCGCAGACGCTCTCCGCCTCCGTCGGACAGTGCCTCCACGTCATGACCCGCTGGCCCGACGAGCTCTGCGCCGGCGCCGCCTTCGTGAACTACTTCGGCGGCCACACGCAGTCCACCGGCAACTGGACCTGCTTCCTCGACCTCCACACCCCGCGCCCCGTCGCCGCCACGCTCGCCGTCGTCCAGGGCAAGCTCGCCTACGCGAAGCCCGTCGGCAAGTTCTTCCTCGGCGACGCCGCGGTCCACCTTTTCGAGGCCGACGGCAAGGCCGTCGTCTTCGTCCGCTCCACCGCCAAGGGCGGCTCCGACGTCGTCCTCCCCGCCAAGGGCGCCCTCACCGTCACCGACTACCAGGGCAACGAGACCCAGGCGCAGGGCGGCCGCGTCCATGCCGCCGACATGCCCGTCATCGTCGAGGGCGCCGATCTCGACGCCCTCAAGCTCCACGCCGCGCTCGCCCTCGGCACCGCGCCTGTCCCCGTCGCCGTCCCGCAGCACGTCGCCGAGGCCGCCGACGAAATCGCCGTCGCCTTCCGCGTCACCAACCCCTACGCCGGCAGGCGCACGTTCACCGTGACGCCCTCCGCCCCCGACTGGGCGTCCACCAGTCCCGTCGAGGTCACCCTCGCCGCCGGCGAGTCGAAGGCGATGGAGTTCACGCTTGCGCGCACCGGAAAGGTCCCCGGCGCCGCCACGCTCTCCGCCACCATCGCCACAAAGGGCGTCGCCTCCGTCGAGAAGCCCTACCGCCTCTACGCCATCGACCCGTCCTCCATCGGCAACCTGCTGAAGAACGGCGACATGGAGCAGGACTCCAACGGCAAGCCCGCGCCCTGGGGCGGCAACGCCGTCCGCGCCGAGGTGACCGGCGACCCCGCGCAGACCGGCAACCACGCCCTCCGCTTCAAGGCGACCGGCGGCTGGTGCCACTCCGCGCAGAACGTCGACATCCCCGTCCCGGGCCAGACCTACCTCTACACCGCGTGGGTGTGGAGCCACGGTATGGACGCCGGCTCGAACCTCGGCGAAAGCTTCACCGACGGCACGCCGTCCAAGACGTACTTCAAGCCCGCCGTCTTCACCACCCCCGGTAACGGCAACGGCTACTGGCAGTTCCTCGCCAAGCAGGTCCGCTCCTCCGCGACGACAAAGGGCTTCAGCTTCACCCCGGTCGCCAACGGCAAGGGCGATGCCTACGTCGACTTCGACAACGTCTCGGTCTCGCTCTACCGCGGCTCCGAGTACGCCGCCTTCGCGGCGAAAACCTCCGCGACTTCCGCAACTTCCTCCGCCGTTCCGCTCCTCTGCGAAAACCAGGTCACGTCCGAAGGCGGCTACGCCTGGAAGCCCGCGAACCTCGCCGGCATCGCCCGCTTCTCGTACGACGCCGAGGCGCTGACGCTGCATGTCGATGTCGAGGACGACGCGCTCGCCGCGACGTCCTGCCCCGACGGCTCCGACGGCTCCGCCGTCCTTCAGGGCGACGCCATCGCGCTCTCCATCTTCCCGAAGATGGGCGTCGACGGTCCCGAGAACGACCAGCTCCGCTGGTACATCTCCGCGGCCTCGCCCGGCGGCGGCTCCGGCGCGCACACGCTCTACCGCCCGGCGGACTACTCCTGCGGCCTCAAGAGCGGCCAGCTCGCCCGCGACTCCTCGACCTACGTCCTCTCGGTCGAGCGCAAGGGCACGAAGACGGTCTACGACCTGCGCATCCCGTGGGCGGAGCTGCCCGGCTTCACGCCGTCCTCCGGCGCGACGTTCGGCTGCAACCTCGTGCTCATCGACTCCGACGGCGCGGGCAAGGGCCTCGGCCGCATGACCTGGGGCGGCGGCCTGCGTCCCTCCGCCGGCGACTGCGGCCTCGTGACGCTGCTTCCGTAGCATCCGTCCATCCAGACGGGTCTTCGTACCGCGAGCAATCCGGTCATCAGCGTCGCCGACGCCGGTGATCGGTCGCGGCTTGCCCCCCGCGATGCGGGTCCCGTTTCCGCTTTCCTCGATCCCCATTCCCCTGCGGGAAAATCGGGCGCAAAGCCGCCGAGCCCCTTTACGGACTCCTTGGAAGAGCCGCCGGCGTCTCGCCCCGTAGCGCGGACGACGGGATTCCCGACGGGGGACTTCCGGAAAGTCAGAAGGGAACCGACGCGGCGGCGCCTAAGGCGTCTGCGGCGGCGGGGTTAGAGTTCGGATTCCCGGAGCATGTCGGAGAGGGCCTCCGGGGTCATGAAGACCGTGCCCCGCTCGACAAGGAAGTCGATGATGCGCTCGAATTCGGCGAAACGGGCGTCGTTCCAGGCGGCGGGATGGGACTGGAGGACGAGGTACTTCCGGGAGAGGTTCTTTGCGTAGCCGTTGAGGAAGCGCTGGTAGTCGGGGACGCCGACGGCCCCCTCCATGTTGACGGCCCACACGCGGTCGAGGACGCGGAGACCGGAGCCCGGGACGTCGTACTTCTTGCTCGCGGCGTCGGCGGGTTGGGGATAGAGGACGGTGTGGAAATCGGGCTGTCGCGCGAGGGCGTCGAGAGCCGCTGCGTCGATGGTGGGGCCGTAGATGCCGCCGGCGGGGCCGAAGGTGTGGAAGGTGAATCCGAATTCCCGTTCCGCGATGGCCTGGCAGCGGTTCAGCCGCTCGAGAAGTTCGTCGGAGGAACGCCCGACGAACTCGTTGCGTGCGGCTTTGCCTTCTCCATGGGAGGCGTGGTCGAGACCGTGGCACCAGAAGGAGATGAGCCCGTTTCTGCGGCGGGTGTCGAACCACTGCTTGCAGGCGTCCGAAGCGCCGGACTCGAAGGAGTTGCAAATGACCCCGAACCCCGCGGGGATGTTCCGCTTCTCAAGATATTCGGCGACGCGGGTCCAGGAGCGGAAAACGTTGTTGTTGACCTGTTTGACGTCGTCGAACTTGAGGACGATGACGGGCGGGTTCGCGACGCGGGGGATGTCGGCCGGGGAGATGTCCGGTTCGGTCTTTTTCGCGCGCGGCGGGGGAGGGGGAAAGGCCTTGGTTCCGGGGGGAAGTCCCGTGATGGCGAAATCATCCCATTCCGAAGGGGCCGTCGCGCCGGACCAGGAGTGGATCCAGAGGCGGAAGTTCACGGCCTCTTCGGGAACGGTAAATTCCTTGGAATGCCGGATCCAGGTGGTGCCGTCACCGGCCTGGATTGCGCAGGAGGGAGGCTGGGGCTGGAACAGCTTTCCCTCGGCGTTCTCGTACCAGATGTAGGCGGCGGCATTGACGGCCTTGGCCCGTGCGAAGAAGGATAGGGTGAAGGTCTGTCTGGGGGCGACGGGAAGCCGGGAGCTTTGGACGGACGAACCGGCGCATTTCCCGTTCTCGCTTCCGATGCGGAGACCGACTTTTCCGGAGTGCGCGGCCTCGGGAAGGAGTTGGGAGATGGAGTCGTTGATCTGCCAGTCGGCGAGTTGGTTTTCGAACCCGGGATTGGGAAGGAAGTTCACCTCTTGCGCGAAGAGGGGAAGGGCGCAGAAGAAGGCGAGAAGGATATTGCGTGGCATGTCTGGTCTAGAGGCAGAGGAGGAGAGTGCCTGTAAAGTAGGGTTCGAGGGAGAGATGGATGTTGTCGAAGGCAAAGGAAACGCCCGCGAGAGCCGTGCGGGAGTTTATCTTGATGGACGGATAGGTATTTCCACTCGGGGCTCCTTCAAGGGACTGGGAGCCTTTGTAGTCACCGTCAAAATAGATTTTGACCATGCGGTGGTAGTAGTCGACCATGGCTTCGACGTTGTGCCACAGGTTGTCGCTGAATGCGTTGTTGACGTTGATCGCGCGGTTGTCCCATTTGCTTTCAACGTAGGCGGTGAGTTTCCCGGTGCCGCTGATGCTCGTGAACGAGACGTTGTTGGGATTCCACCCGTTGACGAGGTAGATGCGGACGAACTCCGCCGTGCTGGACTGGTTGTCGAGGAGTCGGAAGTCGTAGGAGAATCGAAGCACGATGTTCGACTTGAAGTGGTCGGTCCCGAGGGCGGCGAACGTCGGCGTGAGTTGTATGGACTGCGAGGTGGTGGCGGTTCCGAGGACGAGTCCGTTGTTGTCGGCGCCTTTGCCGGCATTCGGGACGACGACGAACAGGTCCTTCGTCGAGCTCCAGTCGGCCCATTTTCCCCAGGATTCGCCTTGGCCGTTGATCGCCTTTCCGAGGTCGCCCGTGGAGGCCGCGACAGTGCCGTCCGACGAATATCCGTCTCCGTCAAACGTAATGGATATTTGTGCGAACAGCGGGACGGCTGTGAGCAGGGTCATGGCAAGAGCTATGCGAGAGAGTTTCATCGGTTGGAGTTTTGTGGTTAAGCGAATAAAAGACCGAAGAAGAACGGTTGTTGCGGGATTGTAGAAAAATTGCTGTAGGGTGTCAACGGAAAGAGCGGAACAGGGACAGCAGACGCCCGATGGGGGACTTCCGGGTGTGAGCGCGATTCAGCGTCCTCCCGCCAGCCCCAGCGCGTGTCCGCAGGCCTTTTCGCACGGGCTCATGAATGTCCCGATGCCGGCTCCGCCGGGACCGATACGCGACGCACGCGCCACAGCCTCGCGCCATTCCGGACCGTTCTCGTCCCATTTCCGCGAGCCGCGGAAGGGCTCAAGGAGAGGAAGGGCAAGCAGCCCTGCATTGGCGTAGCCGTACCATGTGCGGCCGAGAAAGGCGATTTCGTTCACGCGCCGGAAGTATTCGGGGTGGCTCATCCTCAGCCAGCGGAGCATGGGATTTTCGCGGATATAGCGCGTAAAGGCCTTGAGCTGGCCCTCGCGTGAAACAATCCAGTCGTGCCAGTCGCGGGCGAGGAGGTGTTGCCCGGCGGAGCGGGCAACGGCAAAACTCCCGGTGTGCGTCGTGCTCCCGCCTGCTCCGCCGGGCCGCGTTGGAAGAGGTGAGGGGAATGTCGAAAAACTGAACGAGCCGCGAGGGGCCGGTCCTCGTCACCGGCGAGGAACGCCCCCTCTCGGGGTCTCATGCGAGCTGTCCCGGCAGCTTCAGCTTTTCTTTTTTGGGGAAGCCCGCCTCATAGGCCTCGAACGCCGTTGGATTCTCCGTGCAGACGAAGTAGCCGCGCGGGGTGGCGTATTCGCCGGTAATGTCCTTCAGATATCCCGGTATCAGTTCCTTCCCAAGGAAGAAGGAATCGTCTTCCCCCTCCGGAAGCCCGTGGTAGCGGATGCCGAAGTCGCGGGCGTAGGTGAATCCGCTCTTTCCGTAGAAGCCGATGTTTCCTTCGAAGAAAAGCGCTCCGCAACCGAAATCGCGGGCCTTCTCCAGGGAATAGTCCAGCAGCATCTTTCCGTACCCCTTGCGCTTCAGGTCGGGGGCGACGCAGATGGGGCCCATGGTCAGAATCGGAAGTTCGCCGCCTCCGTCCTTCTGGATCGCGGCGCGCATGAACATGTTCTGTCCGACAATCCGTCCGTCCAGTTCCATGACGAAATCCAGTTCCCGCACGAAATCGGGATCATTCCGCAGTTGATGAAGGACATAGTGCTCCATGCACCCGGGGCGATACACGTTCCAGAAACTTTCGCGAACGAGGTTTTCCACCTCGCGATGTTCGTCCTCCCGTTCCGGACGAATCAGAATCGATTTGTTGTTCATGAGGAAAATACTAACACGGATGCGCCGCAGCGCATAGGAAAATCCGTTCCGGGCGGACAGAATCCTTCTTCCGGAAATTTCTGGGTTTCGTCCCTCGGCCGGGAGTCGAACGCAAAACGGCTTGACTCGTCTCCGCATCCATGCGAGAATTTTCTTTCATTCAGAAGAAAGGTACACCCATGTCCGTCATCACCCTCACCAAAGACGTCCCCGCCGGCAATCTCCACATCCGCGGCATCGAAGGCCACCGTGTCCTGGTCGCCACGGAACTGCGCGACACGGGCGAGTACTGGTTCTACTGGCGCTGCCGCGCCACGTTCCCGGAGGCGGGGACTTGGACCTTCGAGTTCGAGGGCCCGGCCGTCGGCACGCGCGGCCCGGCCGTGAGCCACGACGGCGGCGCCACCTGGCGCTGGCTTTCCGGCGATGCCCTCCATGAGGACCGCATGGCGTTCTCCTACACGGCGCAAGGCCCCGAGACGGTCGACTTCTGCCAGTGCATCCCGTACCTCCAGACGAACCTCGAGGCTTTCCTCGCCGCGCGCCGCGACGACCCGCGCCTCTCGTGCGAGACGCTCTGCGCCTCCCGCCGCGGCCGCGCCGTCGAACTCGTGCGCCTGCGTGCCGGCAATCCGGAGTCGTGCGTCCTCCTCACCACGCGCCACCACGCGCAGGAGGCCATGGCCTGCTACGCCGTGGAGGGCATTCTCGACGCCTTCCGCTCCGACGCGGACTGGGCGCGCGCGTTCCTCGCGAAGTACGAGGTCCTGTGGGTCCCCTTCACGGACAAGGACGGCGTCGAGGACGGCGACCAGGGCAAGCGCCGCCTTCCCCACGACCATGCCCGCGACTACGGCATCGCGGACGGCTCCCACCTCTATCCCGAGACCGCCGCCATCGAGCGCCTCGTCCGGGAGCGCCGCCCCGACTTCGTCTTCGACCTTCACTGCCCCTGGCTCCGCGGCGGCCCGACGAACGAGCACACGTACCTCGTCGGCATGGACTCGGAGGAGCACACGCGCACGATGTTCGCCTTCGCGAAACTCCTCGCGCGGCACTGTCCGGACTGTGCCCCGTACCGGGAGGAGGACACGCTTCCCTACGGCATGTACTGGAACACGAACACCAACTACGCCGCCGCCGGGACGACCGTGAAGAAATGGGCCGCCACGCTGCCCTTCGTGCGCTTCACCCAGACCATTGAGATCCCCTTCGCGAACTTCCGCGAGAAGACTCAGACCCCCGAGACCATCCACGCCTTCGGCGCCGGCCTCGCCGCGGCATTGCGCGACACCCTGATGTAGCCGCGGGCGGCCGTTGGACTTCCGGGGACTCTTTCGTGTGATGTCCTTGGAGAGTCCGGAGGATTTCCCAAGGATTTCCGGCCCGCGCCGCTCCACAGGCTCCTCTCCGGGCAGAACGTGGACCCCGTGGCCCTCATACCTCCCGGAGCCCGAAGGTATACTTCCGGAAAATCAGGAGGAAGTCGATGCGGCGGCGAGGCCGTTTGCGATCACATCGCCCATTTCGTGGCACCGTCTGTAGAGTTCGGCGTCGGTCGGCGCACGGGCCATGGCCGGATAGAGGGAAAGAAAAAGCATGCGGCCTTCGGCGCAGAATTTCTCGTAGATGCGGCCAGGGTGCCAACGCTCGCCAAATCCTTCGGGAGAGAGCGCGATCCAGCGTCCTCCCGCCAGCCCCAGCGCGTGTCCGCAGGCCTTTTCGCACGGGCTCATGAATGTCCCGATGCCGGCTCCGCCGGGACCGGTACGCGACGCACGCGCCACAGCCTCGCGCCATTCCGGACCGTTCTCGTCCCATTTCCGCGAGCAGCGAATATGCAAAACCAGGTCTCATGAAAGGTTTTGATCACGTCGCGAAAGCGCAAGGCCAGGGGCCCCGGCTCAAGGTAGCCCTTCGCGCTCTCGCCGACCACACGCGAAAACTCGGGCGCGCCTTCGGCTTTCCGAAGCGTCACCATGTAGAAATACGGTCGTGTGTAGTCGAATCCCTGAAGTCTTTCGCCCATTCGCTTTCCTTTTGACGCCCAGTTTACCATGCGCTGGAAACAGGCTCAAGAAGGATGCCAACCATCGGAGTCGGCCATAGGCGTGGAGTTCGTTCTCGTTGGAAGTATTTTTCTATTCGCTTTTTTCCATCTTCCGGTATGCTTGGGCATTTCGGTAAAATAGCTTTCGGCGGACATGTGCCCGTCCTGGCCGAGAACGGCTAGAAATCACCTTCCAACGTCAAATGCAAATGGAAAAGTCCCTTCTCTCCACGTTCGTGGGCATTCTCATGGCATGTTCCGCCTTTGCCGCCCGCCCCGTCGCCGTCTGGAACCCGGAGACGTCCCGCGAGCACGCGCGCTTCCGCATCGAGGCCTCCTATGCGAAGGATTGTGCCGACTCCCTCGCGGAAGCGAAGGTCGACGCCCGGCTCCTCACCGCCGCCGAACTTGCCGACGCCTCCGCCTTCTCCGCCGATCGCTACGACGCGCTGTTCCTCCAGGGCGGCGTCATCCCGGACACCGCGCTGGACGCCATCAGGGCCTTCCTCGAACAGGGCGGCGTCCTCGTCATGCCCAACGGGCCGAACTTCCTCGAGATCAAGGTCGCCCAGGACGCGGACGGACTCTGGGAGCCTTCTCCCGCCCAGCCCAACTTCGCCTGGCAGACCCCGGTCTTCGACGAGGCCCTCGGCGTCCGCTTCAACACGTCCATGGACTTCGCCTTCGCCGGCGTCGAGCACACCGTGGAGCCCCTGCTGGCCCGATACCTTCCCGCGTCCGCCCCGGCGCGCGTCGGCCGCCCCATTCTCGCCCGCTGCTACCTCCCGCAGGAGGGGACGGACTTCTTCCCGCTCGTCCGCAGCCGCGCCGTCGGCGGCGAGGACGTCACCCCGCAGGCGCTTCTCATCGTCCGCGGGTCGCGCCGCGCCATTCTTTGCTCCAGCGGCTTCTGGACCGCCGCGCCGGACTTCGACATGAACGCCGCCATCGGCGGACAGTTCCGCTCCGCCGCGTTCCGTCCCGGCGCCGACGGCGCGGAGGCCGCGGAGTGGCCTTGCGGACGCGACATGGTCGTCGCCTTCGCCCGTCTCGCGCAGGA
>JAZUKQ010000369.1:0-18503 GCA_045643325.1 Kiritimatiellia bacterium
CCTTCCTGTTGAATCCGGGGCGTTTATTTTGGAAAGTGTGAGCGTGGCGTTTCGTGCGGCTGGTCTCCGGAGGAATATTGAGATTGCCGTGGTCCGTGTGAAATGATAGACTGACCAAAACCCGGCGGCCGAAAAGCAGTCTGCCGTTTTTTCGGGCCAAGACGCGTCCGTCCATGGACGGTCGTCTGAAATCCGGCTGGGAAATCCGGAAAACACCATGCAGAAAGACGAGTTCAACTATCCCCTTGGGACCATCGCGCTTGGAGACGCAGCGGATATCCGGCAAGGCCGCGCCGCATTCGCGGAGCAAGCGGTCGATGAGTGTCTGGCCCATTCGGGGCCGTATCCGTATTCCCTCCGGCGCACGACGCTCGCGGGAACCGCGGAAGTCGCGGACCGGGGGACGTTCGACGGCCGCTTCCGGAGGACGCTCCGTTTCGTTCCCGCCGAACCGGGGGACGGAGCCGGATGGTGGATCGAGCGGACGGACCTTCCCGGACAGTTCCCTGTGCCGGTCGTTCCGCAGAGCGTCCGCTCCGCCGCCCGCAATATCGTGCTCCGAGCCGGAGCGGACGAGAATCGGCTCCGGATGGTCGAGCACATCATCGCGCTCAAAATCGGACTCGGCGTCGACGATCTCACGGTGCAGGCCGAGGCGGACGACCCGCCGCTTTTCGCCCGCAGTTCCATGGATCTCGTCGAGGCGTTCCAAAACGCCGGACGGAAGGAGTCGGAGGAGCTCGCGCGGTTCGTGACTGTGCGGGAACCGATCACGTTCGGCTCCGGACGTCAGGATTTTCTCACATTCCTTCCCGCAGAGCCCGGACAGCGCCTGCTCCGGATCGACTGCGCGGTGAGTTTCCGCTCCGCCATCGGGGAGCAGCGGATCGTCTTCGATGTGACCCCGGAGACATTCGCCCGGGGCGCCTTCGCCCGCACGAACGCGCCGTATCCCCTGTATCTTTATATGCGGACGCTCGGCAAGCTCTCCAAGGCGACCCGGCATACGGGGTACGACTTGACGAACATCCTGATCCACAGGGAGCGGGAGTACTTGAATCCTCCCCGGTTGAACGAGTCCGGCAAGGCCCTTGAGCCGGTCTGGCATCGCGCGACGCTCGACCTGCTTGCCGCCGTATCGCTCATCCCCGGGCGTCTCTGCGGCACGGTCGTGTCCTACCGGGCGGGCCACGTCCAAGACTGCCGCGCCGTGGCGTATCTGCTCCGGAACCGGCTGCTTGTGCCGGCGGTATAGTTTTTTGAGGCGAGAGACATGAACGAAGAAGAAAAGAAGGCGGGCGCGCGTCCGGTCCGGCGGACCGGCGGCCAGACTCGGGAACGCAACGGCGGAGCGGGTAAGCGGCGGACGGCGGAGCCGGTCGGGCGCGAGCCCGTCGAGCGTCCGCTTCCGCCGCCGATCGTGCGGCCGGAGATGAAGCGGCTTGTGGCCATTGTCGGCCGGCCGAATGTCGGGAAATCCGCGATATTCAACCGCCTCGCGGGCTCGCGCGTGGCTATCGTCCACAGCGATGTGGGCGTGACGCGCGACCGGCTCGTCCGGGATGTCGAGTGGGAGGGCGTGAAGTTCCAGTTGGTCGACACGGGCGGGTTGTCGCGCTTCGACGACGAGGACGTCTCGGATACGATGGATTCGGGCATCTGCGCGCAGGCGGAGGCCGCGCTGAAGGAGGCCGCCGCCGTGATTTTCGCGGTGGACATCCTGGCGGGCGTCATGCCGCTCGACGAGGAGGTCGCCCGGCTGCTCCACCGCGCCGGGCTGCCGACGTATATCGCCGCGAACAAGGCGGACACCGCCGTCGTGGAGGCGGACGCGTATGTGTTCGAGCGGCTCGGGTTCCCGGTGTTCCCGGTCTCGGCTCTGCACCACCGCGGGTTCTTCGAGTTGATGGAAGCCGTCCTCTCGAACCTTCCGGAGGAGGATCCCGCCGCGGAGAGCGCTCCCAGGCCGCTTAACGTGGCCGTCGTGGGACGCCCGAACGCGGGCAAGTCGTCGTACGTCAACCGACTGCTCGACGAGGAGCGCGTCCTCGTCTCCGACATCCCTGGCACGACCCGCGACAGCATCGACGTCCCGTTCTCCATCGGGGAGGGCGAGGAGCGCCGCGACTACGTCCTTGTCGACACGGCCGGAACGCGCCGCCAGACGAAGGAGGACACCGCGGTCGAGTACTACAGCCGCATGCGGATGACGCAGAGCGTCGAGCGGGCCGACATCGTGCTTCTCGTCATCGACGCCGAGCGCGGCGTGGGCCTGTTGGACAAGCAGCTCGCGGGGCTGGTCGAGGAGGGCGGCAAGGGCTGCATCATCGCCGTCAACAAGTGGGACCTCACGCGGATGAAGAAGAAGGAGTTCGACGAGGCGCTCGCGAGAAGTCTCCCGTTCCTGTCGTACTGTCCGGTGGTCTACATGTCGGCGAAGACCGGATACAACGTGCGCCAGAGCGTGGCGGTCATCAATCACGTCGCGGAGCAGGTCCAGCGGATGATTCCGACGGGGCAACTAAACCGGGCGATCGAGAAGGCGCTCGAGCGCGTCGCGCCCCCCTCGAAGGGCGGCAAGCCGCTCCGCATCTACTACGGGACGCAGGTCTGCGCGAATCCGGTGACTATCCGGCTTTTCGTGAACGAGGTCGCGCGTTTTCCGAAACATTATCGTGAGTATATCGTCCACCAGCTCCGCGATACCTTCGGGCTCGAGGGCGCGCCGGTCCACTTCCAGCTGCGGGAGAGGAAGCGGGAGCAAAAGTAGCCGGCGGACGGGCATCCGCGGGACCGGACGGCGGCGCCCGCGGAACGTTCTCTACACGAGCGACTTCATGTAGGCGAGAAGCTTGTCGCGCATCTCGGGGCGCTGAAGCGCGTAGTGGATGTTCGTCTTAACGAAGTCCAGCGCGTTCCCGACGTCGTGCCGGACACCGTCGACCTTCCGCCCGAACATCGGCTGGCGTTTCACCAGCCGGCGCATGGCGTCGGTGAGCTGGATCTCGCCGCCTTTGCCCGGCGTCGTCTCGTCGAGGCATCCGAAAATCTCCGGGGTGAAGACGTAGCGGGAGGCGATGACGAGATTGGAGGGCGCCTCTTCGGGCTTGGGTTTCTCGACGAAGTCGCGGACCTCGGCGACCCCGGAGGCATCGAGCGTCCCGTCGATGACGCCGTAGCGCGAGACGCGCTCCATCGGTACCTCCTCAAGCGCGACGACGGAGCCCCCGCGCTCCTCGTAGACGTCGAGCAGTTGGCGGAGTACGGGGCGGTCGGAGGTCGTCTCGAGGATCGTGTCCCCGAGAAGAACGGCGAAGGGCTCGCCGCCGGCGAACGAGCGCCCGTGAAGGACCGCGTCGCCGAGACCGCGCATCTCATGCTGCCAGGTATAGTGGACGCGGACGAGCCCCGCGGGCTTCCGGACGGCCGCGAGCTCGACGGTCTTTCCCTTGCGCTCCAGCTCGCGCTCGAGCTCGGGGACGCGGTCGAAGTGTTCTTCGAGCGCGCGCTTCGTCCGGCTGATGACGAAGAGGACGTCGGTGATTCCGGAGGCTGCCGCCTCCTCGACGACGTACTGGACGACCGGAGTGTCCACGATGGGGAGCATCTCCTTCGGCACGGCTTTGGAGACGGGGAGAAAACGGGTGCCGAAACCGGCGGCGGGGACGATGGCTTTTGTAATCATGGACAGGTTGGTGGCTGGAGCGCGCGGCGGAAAACGACGCCGTCGCGCGGGAAAGTACATACGGAACGCGAGCGGGAACGTTCCTTGGTTTGAAAGAGGAAGGCTACTCGGACTCTTGGAGACCGTCGGAGACGTCGAAGGAGGTGATATAGCCCTCGAAGAGCTCGGAGTCCTTCTTGAGCTGGCTGCTGAGTCCGTTGACGACCCCGTAATAGACGAAATCGTCGAGAACGTCGATGGTGACAGTGACCTTGAGGCGGTTCTTCTTGACGGCTTCGTCATAGACTTTCACGAGGTCGCCTGTGAGACCGTCCAAGGCCTCGTGGATGCCCTTGCGGTAGGCCTCGAGCGTGTGGGGAGAGGTCTTCGTGGAGATTTCCTTGTCGTTGACGAGGAGCCGGAGTTGGAGTTCGGCGCCCTTGCGGTTGACCTGTATGACGCAGTCCATCGGGATCTCCTCGAGCTCCTCGGGCGGGGGAAGGGGCGGTTCCTCCTGAACAACGGGCTCTTCCGGTTTCGGAGGCGTCTGGGCGGCCTGAAGCGCCTCGAGCAGCGCCTTGGCGAGGAGCTCGATGTGTTTCCGAACGCTCGGGAAGAGCTCGGCGTGGCGGCCGTCGTCGGGCGCGTCCTTTTTCAGCTTGAGCGTCTCGGGGCGCGACTCGGCCCAGCGTTTCTCGGTGGCGGAGGTGAGAAGCCTCACGGCCTCTTCGAACGAGGGCTTCGCCGCGGACTCAATCAGGTCGTCCTTGAGCTGGGACTGGGCGCTCTCGGCGTCCTTGATCTGGCGGCGCTGTGCCTTGACGCCAAGGCCGAAGGCGTCCTCAATGGCGGCGTTGAGCCGTGCCGCCGCCTCCTCAAGGAGCACGGCGGCGTCGGCTCGGTCGGCGAAGGGAACCATGCCGTCGATTCCTCGCCAGCGGCGGATCCGGTCGCGCACGTCGGCCGCGGTCGCGGCCTCGTCGACCGGGGCGGGGGCGGGAAACCACGTGCCGGACATCACATCCTTGAAGGCCGCGTCCAACTGGGCGGACGCCCGGGCTTCGCGGGCGGCGAGAAAGGCGGGGAAGACGACAGCCTGGACGCGGCGCTCGACGGCCTGTTTTATTTCGTTCCGGTCTTTGACGGACCGCGCGAAAGCCGGAAGTTCTCCGCGCTCGCCCTCGGACGCGGCGTCGGACGCGGCGTCGGAGGCGCGTTTGAGGCCGAGTTCGAAGAGGCTTTCCCGGTAGCGTTCCCCGACGAGCTTCTGCGAGGCGCCTTTTTTCTGATGGGCCTTCGGGTCGGCTTCGAAGAGCTTGACCAGATCGGCCTGCGGAACATCGAACGGGACGTCGCCGATCGCGTCGCAGAGATTCCGGACGGCGCGTTCGAGCGCGGCGGCGGGGAGGGTGTCCTTCGTGACGGACGGGAAGACGCCGTAGACCGTCTTGCCTCCTTCGGCCGTGCGTCGCCTCTCCTCGATATATTCGTTGAGTCGCGCCGAGAGCGTCTCCTCCAGCGTGCGGGGGAGCGCGCCGACGACCACGGCGTTCTTGAGAAACGCCTTCTGCTCGTCGCGCTGCCCGTAGGCGTCGCGCACCATCGGCCGGACAATCTCGCTCGAGATGTAGCCCAGATTTTCTTGAAAGACAGGGATGCCCTGCGCGGCGGCGACGCGCTCGGTGAGCGTGCGCTCGAGTTCGTCTTTCGAGAGACGGTCGACCTCTTCCTCGGAGGGGTTGACGGAGGCCTTCAGAGAGGCGCGCTGGGTCTCGCAGGCTTTCGCGCGGGCGGTGTCGAAGGCGGAACCGTAGCCCTTTTCGACGGCCGAGGTGAGAACGGCGGCGGGAGCGGTCTCCGCCTCTTTGAGAAAGTCCCCGGAGAACATCTCCGCGCGTCCGCGGTCGCCGGCGAGGCGGTCGAGGAGTTTCACCGCCTCCTCGCGGTAGCGGTCGCCCACGGCCTTCTCGAAGACGGGCCGGAGCGCCTCCTTGGACCGTGCCGGATCGACGTGGTCCGCGGGTTTCGCCTCTATTTCTTTGAGGAGGGTCTCGGGCGGGACGGCTCCTTTCGCGGCGTCGTCGCCTAGACTTTGGAGAACGAGCCTGGCGGCGAGTTCGGCGGATGAACGGTCGAGCTCCGCGGCGGTCTCCGCCCGGAGGGATACCGCGCCGAGCGCGAGGAGGGGGATGAGGAGTGCGGAAAAGGATTTCATCGTGAGGACCTGCTCCGGAATGAAGTCATGAATCGCCGTCAGTATATCATTTCATGTCAGGTCGCGCCATTCTCGGAGAGGTTCGCGCGTGTCCGGACGCAAAAGGCCGCGTCCCCGCCGGACCGCCGGGGGCGCGCCGCGCGACAACGGTTTCCGTTCCGCCGCGGAATCCGCGCGTCATTCGGCGGAACGGCGCATCTCGCCGGTAAAAGCGGCCGCCGCGCGCGCCTGGCGCCGGAGTTCCGCCGCCTGCTCCTCCGTGATCTCGCCCGCCTGCAGGCGCAGGGCGATGCGTTTGAGCTCGTTGGCGAGCCGTTCCTCTTTCCGCCGTTCTTTCGAGGGGCGCGCGTCCTGTCCCGCGAGCTCCTTCAGGCGTTTCTGCTGGTCTGCCGGAAGTACGGAGAGCGGAAGCGTGCGGCCGTCCACGGTGAATGTGCCGTTCGTCACAGCCGTCAGTTCCCCGCTGAGGACGATTCCCGCATGGTTCGTCACGCTCACAACTCCCAAAGCGGCCGCCAACAGAAGCCCGGTTGTCATCGGATTGTCCTTTCCGAAATGGTGTTTTTGTGCGCGCCGGACATTCCGGCCGCGCAGCGGTCAGGCGTCCGTCATTCGACCTTCAGCCGCCAGAACTGTTGCATGACACTCTCTTTCAGCACGAAAATCTCGCGGTAGCCGATCTCGTTCTCGGCGGTGTTGATCCGCTCCTTTTCGTCGCCGTCCCCGGCATCGACGAACGAGGCCTGCCGCCACTCGGCGGATTTCAGGCCGAAGGCCGTTTCGGCGGAGTAGGAACGGCCTGGGTTGACCAGAAACTTCAGTTTGTAGTAGTCCTCGAATCCCGCCTCGACGGCCATCTTGAGGATCGACAGCTTGTCCGTCGCGTCGAACGGATTGGTTCCGGCCACATACTCGTCGCGGTTGCTCACCCCGTCGCCGTCCCAGTCGGCGCCGGGATCATACGAGGTCTTGCCGTTGATCCACATGAGATAGGCGAGGGACTCCACATACTCGTCGGGGATGCCGTCGCCGTCCTCATCGGAGGCGAGCGCGAGATTGAGCTTCCGGATGTCTCCCGAGGCGCCGACCACCGCGTCGGCTCCCGTCACCAGCCCCGTGTAGACGGTGCCGTCCGGATCGACGAACTCGAAGACGAGCGGCGTGCCGGCCGTGACATGGCCCTCCGCCTCGGAGGTCGAGACCGGGATGTAGAGGACATAGTTGTAGGCGGTGTTCCCGCCGGTCGCCGTGGTGGTCTTGGCGATCAGTTTCCCGTCCTGGGTCTTCGCCCGGATCTCGACCTTCTGGTCGGCGTCGTAGCCGACGTGCGCGAAGTCGGTGATGCGCCCCGCGAATGTGAACGGCTGCTCGGTGAGCGGGTTGAACGCCGTCGCCGCCAGAATGAATATCGAACCGAAAGTCATTTCATCGCCTCCGCGAATCTGCTTAATCTCTCGTCAATCTCTCAAATTTCCGACTTCAGTTCCCCGACTGCGAATACGTGCGGAACCCGATTTTGATGTCGCTCACGGGGGAGAGGTCGGTTTTCCCGTCGCGGTTCGAGTCCTGTCCGTGGATAAAGACGGAGAGAGCCTTTTCTCGGTCGGCGTTCATGGCGCCGGCGGGGATGACCAGAATCCACCGCGTGTTCCACACGCTGCGCCCGACGAGCCGCGTCGCGTCCAGCCGGTTGTCGGTCGGCGTGCCGCCCGACGCGTCGAAATAGGCGCGGAACGACGGATGCTTGCGGATTTTCACCGTCGCGTCGCCTCCTTCCCAGTCGGCGTCGTTCATCGACGGCATCCACAGGTCGTCGTCCAGTTCGCGGGAGCCGATCGCGTACGGCGCGGCGACCACCTGGTCCGCCACGGAGTAGCGCCAGTAGGTCCCGTCCGCGAGCCCGGGCGCGCGCAGGCAGTCGGCGCCGACCGGGACGAGATACGCGACCGGCGTCTCGGAGAGCTGGGGCTTCGCGTCCGCGGGGGCGTCCGGGGTGCGCGCGTTGTAGCCGTCGAACCACACGCCCGCCGCGGCGACGCGTGTCGAGTACCACGACGAGTCGTAGGCGTGGTCGCCGCCCGCGAGTTCGTTTCCGAAGAGATTCTTCGCGAAGTCGATCGTGGTGGAGAACGGGATGATGAGCCCGGGTTCCTTCTCCCGCACGCCGAACTGGCTCTGGAACGGCTGGCAGTACCGCCTGAACTCGGGGTCGGAGAGGATGTCGTCCGACCAGTGCTTCGAGAGCTCCTTCGCCCACGCGGAGTCGCCCGCCTCGCCGTCCAGGATCCGGAAGAGCTCGCCGCGGAGCGAGAACCACGTCGTGTAGGGCTGGGGGTTGTTGATGCCGAGCCGCGGCTTCATCACCAGCCAGTTCGCCTTCATCTGCGCGAGGCAGCCGGAGAGGCCGAGGTCGCCGGAGTCCGCCACGACGGGCCGTCCGTCCTCGTCGAACGCGCCGAGCGCGCGGGCCGCGACGATCTTCGCGCGGAAGGCGTCGCCGGACGTCTCGTCCTCGCTCCGCAGCGCCGTCTCGTAGTCGTAGGCCTGCGCGGCCATGTACACGTATTTGCGGGCGAGGTCGAACGCCGCCGAGTAGCGCGTGAGCGACTTGTCGCGGATTTTTCGGAACAGCATCTCGTTGTAGCGGTACTGCGAGAGCTGGTCCACCTGGCGCTTCCGGACCTGCTCGCGCTTCGCGAGCACCTGTTCGGCCTTCGCCACTTCCGAGTTGAACGCCGCGACGGAGGCGTTGCAGCGCGCGACGGCCTCCTGCAGGGCGAAATAGGCCTCGTTGACCGCCTCGGCCTTCGATTTGATGCCCGCGAGCAGCGTGGCGAGCTCCGTGTGGTAGTTGACCCCGTTCAGAATCTGTTCCCCGATGTGCGAGAGCTCGATGAGGACGGGCGAGTCCGAAATCAACAGGTTTTTGATCAGGTACTGCTGGGAATAGAGGGAGAGATACGCGGGGGTCACGGCCAGTCTCGTCGCGGCGTCGGCGACCGAACGCGGCGAGACGACGACCGTCATACCGGCGCCGATGGTGTCGGGCAGGGCCGCTTTGAGACCGTCGTAGACCTCGTTCTGCTTGATCATCCAGTCCACCGTGTTCAACGCGAGGTTCAGGCCCGCCGATTTGTATTCCGAGGCGACCTGGGCGACGGACGCGGCCTCCTTGGCCACGAACTCGACGAAGTACAGGTCGGCCATCAGTGTCGAATACTTCGTCTCCAGGTTCAGGTTTCCGTCCGCCTCCTCGAAGAGGAACGCCGCCTTCTCCACCTCCGCGTAGGCGCGCAGATAGTCGCCGTATTTCTCCTGGATCGACCCCTGCATCCGGCGGGTTCCGGAGATGTTTTCCGGCTTCATCAGCAGGCCGGAGGCCGAACGCTCGCAGATGAGAAGCCGTTTCTCGGACTGGCGGTCGTCCAGTTCGTCCTTGATGCTTCCCCAAAGCGCGGTGATGTGCTTCACGAAGTTGAAGGTGTACGTTCCGAGGTCGTCGTAGTACCAGGTCTCCACGGACTGGGTGTCTTTGAGGTCGGAGAGTCCGTATTTCGAGATGTCCATCCACATGTAATGGACGAGGTCCGGCCCCTCGTAGCCCTGTTCGTAGGTCTTGCCGGGGCCGATGTCGTCGGAGTAGGGCGTCCCGAAGTAGCCGATGAGCTCGGTGTCGTAGTCCTCCTCCTCGGAGGCGATCTCATTCCGGTAGTTTTCCGCCGTCTCGGCGATCATCCGCATGCGGTCCGCCTCGGTCTGGGCGCGGTCGAGTACTTTGCGGGCGTTGGCGAGGGCGGTCTCCGCGCGTTCCGCGACCTGCTCGAAATGCGTGTTCGAGCCGTCGGTCGCGCCGTTCGGCGAAATGTCGAACGGAACCGCGTTGTCGGAGAGTCCGAGCGGATTGAGCCCCGCGTCGAGGCGGTCGAGCGCCGCCTGGATGCGGTCCGCGGACTCGCAGATGTCGGCGAGTTCGTCCACGGTGCCGCGGTCGATGCGCGTGAGGCCGAGGTCGGTGTAGGCGGCCGACGGACCCTCGTCCGCGACGGCGGACAGCGCCCGGTCCTCGGGAAGGAGGGAGTTGGCGACCGCCCAGTTGACGAGGGCGCCGTAGCCGCCGCGGCTCGCCCACTCGCCGTAGCCGAAGGCGTTGGTGGTGTTCCCGTCGATGTAGCCGCTCGAGCCCGCGCCGTTGTCGCGCCACGCCTTGAGCGCGGAGAGGTCGACGACGTCCGCGGCCGTTCGCGCGAGGTCGGCCGCCGCCTCGGCGAACTTCGCCTCCTCGTAGTAGTCGACGTTGACCGCCGAGTCGGCCACGTTCATCTCGCCCTGGGCGGGGGATCCCCACGTGAAGTACGGATTCCGGAGGAGCCGGTACCAGCCCTTCAGCGCCGAGAGGTAGTGGCCGTAGGCGTCTCCGTGGCCCTGCGGGTAGATCCGCGCGGCCTGTTCCTCGCTGAGCGCCGTCGTCTCGGTCCCGCTCACATCGTAGTTGACGGCGTAGGCCACCTCGCCCGCCGTGATGCCCTTCGTGAAGTTCCAAAGCAGGCGGTTGTAGTACGGCGCCGTGCGGGTTCCGGGCGCCGAGACCCCGCTGCGCCCGCGCAGGAGGCAGAGCTCCTCGTCGAGAAGCGAGCTTACTTGGTTGTCGAAACAGAAGAGCGAGCTCGCGACGGACGAGAAATCGATCTGGTCCTTGTGTCCGAACCGGTCGCCGAACCCGATGGTCGGATTCTTCGCGTCGGAGTACGCCTCGTCGCCCAGCACCTTGTAGAGGTCTCCGAGCCGTTCTGCCGCGAGCAGCAGCTGTTTGTTCGCGCCCGCATCGTCTATTCCCAGGAGGAGGGAGATCGACTCGGCCTTGTTGAGCAGTGTCTCGTAGAGCTGGATGAGCCCGACCGTGGCGAGGTTGTCCTGATTGAGCGCCACGTCGCCCGTGTACGGCCCTCCCGCCTGCTGGATCATCGAGACGGCCGTCTCTGCCTTGTTCTCGTAGAGGTCGGTCATCCGCTGGTTGAACGGCGTCACGTTGTTGAGGACGCGCTGCACCCATCCCTCGGCGAGCGCGGGCGGCGCGCACCACGCGCTCCACTGGTCGCCCATCACCTCGTGGGCCGGGGTGCCCTCGACCGCGCGGTAGCGGCAGATCCAGTACTTGTTCACCAGGTTGGCGAGCGTGTCGCCCTGCTGTCCGACGACGAAACGGGCGAGCCCCCGTCCGACCGTCGGCGCGCTTCCGGCGATCTCGCCGCAGTTGGTCGCGACGGGGCGCGCGAGGTAGCCGAGAGCGTAGTCGTCCGGAACTGTGCCGTCCGGATTCGGGTCGGAGCTCTTCCATTCAAATTCGAAATCGTCCGGCCGGCCGCCGAACGGGTCGGTGTAGAGGACGGAGAGCTGCTGCGAGAGGAGGTTCACCTCGTCCTCGCGCGTCACGACGCGCCCCGTGTAGTAGAGGTTCGTGACGAAAAAGACGCGCATGTTGACCGCGTCGCCGTCCGCGACCGGGCACGCGAACGGCTTTCCGTCCTCGTCCTTCGCCATGCGGTCCCCGCTCGCGTCGTTCTCGACGATCACCACATAGTTGGTCGGCCCGAGCGCCGTGAGCGCGTAGTGGTCGGCCGGCCGGTAGGCGGTGACGATCTCGCTGT
The DNA here is from genome assembly GCA_045643325.1 of Kiritimatiellia bacterium. GTDB lineage: Bacteria > Verrucomicrobiota > Kiritimatiellia > RFP12 > JAZUKQ01 > JAZUKQ01. Next base: position 11,525 of record JAZUKQ010000369.1, read on the forward strand.
TGCCGTTCGTGACCGTCATCGTGTTCGGGAGCACGGGCGCGGTCGCGAGTCCGTCGACCGCCGCGACCCACGCGGCGCGGCCCGCGGCGTCCTCCTTCACGAGCGCCAGCACGGCGGCGCGCTCGGAGGACGAGAGGACGTTCGGATAGAGAACCGCCGCTCCGGCGTTCTTCTCCGTCCGTTCGCCGACGAGGCAGAGCCGCTGGGCCGCGATGTCATAGAAAAGCCGTCCTGAGATCGACGGGGGAAGTTCCGTGAAGCGGTATTTGCCGCTTTTCTGGGAGAGGCCTCCGTTCGCGCCGGTCGAAAGGCCCGTGTTCAGGAAGTCCGCCTCCGGGAGGTCGGCCGTCTGCGTCACGGTCGGGTCGCTCAACATCACGGGAACTTGGCCCGCGGCGACGTCCGCGCCCTGGTCGGGGTCGGCGGAGGCGACGGGATAGACGACCGAGACCGATTTCGCGTTCCAGACCTCGGGAAGGTCGTCCGCGGCGACGGTGAGCGTCTGCCCGATCTTCATCGTGACGATGTTCGTCGGCCAGGCGATGTCCCACTGCCAGCGCCCGGGCGGCGCCCGCAGCACGTCCGCGTCGGGGCGGTCGTGCCGGACCATCCACGGGACGGGCGTGCCGACGGCGGGCTGGGCCGCGGCCGGGAGCTGCGGGAACCAGAAGCCCTCCCGCATCGCGTAGTACATGCGCGTGCCGAGCTCGCCCGCCGCGCGCGCCCAGAGCTGGTTTTTGCGGTCTCTGTATCCAGGCCCCGGGACGGCGGCTCCGGCGGAGTCCGTGGAGGCGTCCCAGTAGTCCTCGGGCAGCCAGGGGGTGTCGAGGAGGTCGAGGGGATGCGGGCCCGGAAGCGGAGCGCCGGCGGTGCATCCGGCGCGGAGCGCCTTCCAGGTGTCGTTGGTGGCGACCACATGGAAGAACTGCAGTTGGTTCCGCCCGTTCTCCGAATAGGCGGCGAAGACGGCCGGCGGCGGCGTGTCCTGCGTCGCGAGGTCGCTGCGGAGCGCCCAGACGATGTAGCCGCCCGAGCCCGCGCGCACGAAGGCGTGCTCGTCGTTCGGGTTGTATCCGGGGAGCGCGCGGTCGTTCTGATAGTAGACGGTCGGCTCTTCCTCGGTCCGCAGGACGATGCCGCCCTTCGCGGGCGCGCCGGGCGCGACAAACGCCATGTTGAGGGCGGCGCACGTCCCGCCGCCCGCGCGGTCCCGGAACGTGCGGACATCCTCGCCGGTCTGTTGGGACACGGGCGAGAGGTCCTCGCCCTTCCGGAACGAGTAGTAGCCCGTGAGACCGGTCTCCGTGCCCTCGTATATGCGGTAGCGGGCTTCGGGGATGTCGGGGAGGGCGGAGGAGAAGAGCGCGATCTCGGCGATCTCGCGGCCGGACGCGGCGGTCTCCCCGGGGGCCGCGCCCGCGACGCAGTCCGTCATGACGCCCTGAAGCGGAGTCGTGTCGACGCCGTCGGCGGCCGCGGCGGCCTCGCCGTCGAGGTAGAGTGTCGCGGCGCCGTTCTTGACCGTCACCGCGACGTGGTGCCATACGTTCGGGCGCGTGTCGGCCGGCATCGCGCAGGTGAGTCCGGTTCCCGCCACCTCGGCCGAGAGCCGGCCTCCGACGAGTCCGATCCGGAGGGCGCCGCGGGCGAGGGAGACGAGCGGGGTGTCGGCGCCCGGGTCGGCGTCCGGGTCGTTGTAGTGCGCTCCGCGCGTCCAGAACATGAGCGTGCCCTCGCCGCCCTCGCCGAAGTAGCGTCTCGGGGCGAGCCGCAGGCACGCCGTCGCGGCGTCGAAGTAGGCCGCGCCGTGGCGCGCGTATGTCATCTCGTTCGCGCTGCCCTTCTGGGAGGCGATCACAATCTGCGGCGCCTCGTCGGGCTCGGGCCACACGGGCCGGTACACCTGCGGCAGCGCGGGCACGAAAATCGCCGCGGGCATGCCGTCCTTCTGGAAGCGCTCGCTCCACCACACCTCGATGTCGCCGTTTGTCGAGACGGCGTAGACCGCCGAGGCGGTGTTCGTCTCGCTGTAGACGCCCACGGCGTAGTTCTTTCCGGGAGTTCCTGCCTGATAGACGTAGCCGGGAATGTCCGCGGCCGCGCTGAACCGCACGCCCGGGACGACGCCCGAGCGGGTTCCGCTGCGCGGCTCCAGTTCGGCGCCCACGTTGACGCGGGACGGCTTGAGCGTGTAGACCGACGTGTCGCCGCGCAGGACGGACTGGACCGGCATGAACCAGACGTCGTCCTCCCCCGCGATTTTGAGAAGCGACTTGCCGGCGCCGACCGTGCGGAAACGCCCCTGCTCGTCCACCGCGCGGGCGTGCCCGTCCGGCTCCTGATAGGTCTGCAGCGTGGCGGTGTAGGCGTTGGTGATCACGATGTCCGCGCCGAAGTCGCCGCCGAGGTCGCCGCGGACGTAGCGCGGCATCTCCGCGGGCCAGTCGAGGTTGTACTGGTCGAGCTCGAACGGCCACAGGACGTCCATGGGGTCGGTCTCCATCCAGTACACTTCGGCTTTCCACCGTTCTCCCTCGGTAGGCCGCAACGGGAACACGTCGCCGTTTTTCGGACTGTAGGAATATTGGCCGGCGTGCTGATAGAAGTAGTCTCCGCGGTTGTCCGTCGAATTCCCGATGCCGGCCGTCACGCGCGCCTGCAGTCCGGTGATGTCGTAGCCGCGCCCGTTGGGGCGGATCGCCGTTCCGAGCGTGCCGGAGTTGACGATCACGTCGGGCTGGCAGATCTCCAGCGTCTGGACGTGCAGGATCGACGTGTAGTTGCCGTCGTCGTAATAGACCATCACCACCTGGCCGGTGAGTCTGCCGCGGGCCTCGAGCGTCATCGAGGCGCTGTCGAGATAGAGGCCAGAGACGACCACGTCCTTCTGCTCGACCTGCATGCCGCCGACGAGGTTCGTCACCGTGGCCGTCGTGGGGTCGACGAGCGCGGACGCTCCGAAAAACTTCACGAATTTTCCCTGAAGGGAGATTTTCTGTCCGTTGTAGGGGTAGTCCGTCCAATAGATGCGCTTCGGCCGCCCGCGGGCCACCGACGAGAGCACGTACACGATCGAGTTGGTCGAGCCGTCGGCCATCACCCATTCGAACCGGTGCGAGCCGCCTTCGGTGACATAGACGCAGGGAGCGTTCGGGTCGGAATTGAAGAGGAATCCGCCCGCCAGCGCGCCGTCCTCGCCCTGAAGGTCGTTGAAGCGCTTATAGGTGGCGTTCCAGTCCACGCCCTTCGGTGCGACAAGTTGGTCGCCGATATAGTATTCGGGCTTGAGACGTTCCCATGAGAACCCGACTTCGGACCAGTCGAGCGCGTATCGCAGACGCTCCTCCGCGTCGGGAACCTGGCGGTTGACGCAGGAGACGGCTTTCTCGCAGACGAACCCCGCCGAGGCCACGAAGACCGGGTTGGCCTCCGACCAGGGGTCTGTCTCGACGGAATCCGGAAGATAAAAGACCGGCGCGGGGTCGGGCGACCCCAGCGCGTAGGTCGGGATGATCTCCGCCCGTCCCCGCGCGGCCAGGACGGCGCATGCCGCCCAAAGCCAAAATCGATTTCGTTTCATCGGGTTTCTCTCAACACTTCACCCTTGTCCATCCCCTCTCACTGCCCCTCCGCTTCTCGGCCTTCCGGCTCTTCGGCCGGCGCTATCGCACCCGCATGATATAGAAAAGCGCGAAATACGGCGGCCGGTTCTCGTGCGCCTGACCGTTGCCGGCGGATGTGATGACGACGGCCTTCGCCCCGCCGTCGCGCGCGTAGACCTTGAGCTCGCTGTCGTCGTCGTCGGTGCTGCTGTCGCGCATGACGATTTCTCCCCCGTTGCTGAGTTGAAGCTTGTGGTTGTGGCTGGGCATCTCGTTGACTGTCAGCGTCACTTTCTCCGCGCCGCCGGGCGTGTTCAGAAGGTAGTCGCCCTGCGCCGAGTCCGGGTCCGCTCCGACCACGAACCGCGCCGTCAGATTCGGGGTCTGGACCGTGCCGACCCTCCGTCCGTCGCAGATTGCCCAATGGCTGTTCTCCCACGCCACGCTGTCTCCCTCCGGAGGCGTGGACTTCGCCCACAGGATGATGCCGCCGACCGGCACGGGCACCACCTCCGACTCGTTGACGGTAAGCCGTCCGTCGACGGACACGTTGCCGGAGAACTCGGCGATGCCGAGGTTGGCGCGCCCCTGGACGACCAGATTGCTCGCCACGCTGAAATCGGACTGCGCCTTTTTGACGTTGTACGCGAAACTCGCCGTCGGTACGGGAAGAATCCGCTGGCGGGGACGGATCTCGCCGGACGACCTCTCCACCGTCAGGCCGATGTAGAGTGTCTCGTGCGCGGCGAGCAGATCGTCCAGCGGAGCGCGGGACGCGCTGGCGTCCAAGGCCGGCATCGTGTCGCCGATCTCGACGTTGAAGAGCCCGTTTGTGGGCGAGATCACCACGGACTGCTGGCCGGCCCAGAGCAGCGCCGCGTCCTCTCCGGGACCGTCGTAGAGACGGAACTCGATCAGCTTGTTGCGGTCTTCGACCGCCGAACCGTCGGCCATCTTGAGCGCGCCTTGGTACGAGAAGGAGGCCAAGCCGTCCGCGGCGGCCGCCATCAGCAGGACAGACATCAGTTTTTTCATTTTTACGATTTTCCTTTGTTACAGTAAATTCTTGGTCGAGAACGGCCCCGGGAGCGGGTCGACGCTCACTCCAGCGTCATCGTCACCGGCGAGAGGCGCTTCATCGCGAAGCGTCCCCGTGCTTGGACCGTCCCCTCGTGCCGGAGCCCGTCGAACTCCCAGACGATCGTTCCTCCCAGCGTCTCGGCGGGATTCCACGCCGTCGCGCCGTTCTCGTCCCACGTGAGTTCGACGCGGTTCGTGACGGAGAACGCCTCCGGCTTGACGGTTCCCGAGTAGTTCGCGGGGACGTCGCCCGAGGGGGCGTCCGCGAGATAGTCCGCCGTCAGTCCGTCATGGCGCGGATGCGGCGCGTGGCGCATCGGGTTTACGTTCGATTTCTCTCCGACGACGAAGTCGAACCGTGCCGTCTCGCCAAAGCCTGACGCCGTGGCGACCTGCGGCTGGTCGGCGGGCAACGATGCGCTCGAGACGCGTTTGATGTCCGTCAGCGGCACGTCGCTCGTCTCCACCGCGCCCGAATAGGCGTGCAGCACGCCGTTCGTGTCGCGTCCGTACCAAAATCGCTGCAGCAGCGTCATCCGGCCGTTGTTGTCCACATAGATCGGGAGCCGTACCTTCATCCGCCCGCCCGCGGGAAGCGCGACGGAGTCCGCCGTCGCCGGGGCCGCGCCTCCCTCGTCCGTGAGGAAGTACGAGACGGTGTCGAGTTCCGCGGAGGCGAGCCATACGCCTTTCGGCCAGGCGTATTCCGAGGACGCGCCGCCGTCTCCCGTCGCCGTCAGCGGGACGACGACGCGCATCTTGCTCCCGCCGTCTTCGTCGCGGATGTCGAGGAGCGCTCCATAGAGCGTGCCCGCCGGAGCGGTGAGTTGGGTACGGTCGAGCGCGAGTTGGAGGTCCCACGACTCGCCCGGCGCGAGCGGTTTCGTCTGCCTGTCGGCCGGAGTTGTGGAGAACGCCGACCACGTCCCGTTCGTTGACGCCGCGAGCGCGTCGCGCACCATGAGTCCGGCGGGCGGAGGAATGTCGTCGCGTGCCGTCGGAACGAGTTGGACCGACACGGTCCGCTCCGCCGCGCCGTCGTTGCGGATCGACAGGACCGCGTTTGGGCTCTCGGTCCCGAAGTCGATCCCGTTCCGGGGAGATACGTAGAGAACCCCGCTCCAGTCGCCGACTTTCGCGGCGTCCACCGCCAGGGCCATTCCGTTGGCGAGGGTCTGACCGTTGAAAACTCCGGCTTGGCGGGCGTCCGCCTCGTCGCCCCACACCAGCGCGCAGTCGCTTTGGGAAACGCCCGCTCCCGAGAAGTAGGCGGAGACCGTGGTCGCGGCATACGTGGAGACGCCGACATAGTTTTTCGTCGTCGTGGCGGAGGTCGGGTGCCAAGAGACACGCGGGGCGCAAGGTGTGCCGTACAGCCGTCCGGACCAGGCGTTGGTGGCGCGGAACATCAGAATCGAGTCGGCGGGCACTGCTTGAAAACCGCTCGCTCCGGCGTCGCCGCGCCGCCAGATGCGCATCGCGGGGCGGAGTGTCCCCTCGGAAGACTCTGTGGCCGAATATTGCCGCGTGTCGAGGTAGACGGCAGGATCATAGAGCGAGACGGTCTCGACCGGCCAGTCGAGGAACAGTTCGTCCGCGGACATCTGCGGCGCGACTTGAATATGAAGGATGTTCCAACCCTTCGCAAAGCTGATTTCCTGCATATGTTCCACTCCGGCGGAAGCGGATACAACAACTGCGGCGCAGAGACAGGCGCATGCCCAGGATTTAATCATTGAAAGCGTTTTCACGACCATTTATTACTTGTTGAGAGACGTATTATACCCAATCCACTTCTTCGTCCGCAAGATAGCGGAGAACAACCGATGGCGGGCGAGAGAAGACGCGCGATGCGGTTGGGGCGCGGGTTGTCTAAAACGGGGACATGTCAATACTTGTGATGACTATGTAAAACGGATACATCGTTGTGGACATGGAAGAATCTGTTGCGCCCGTCATCGAAAATCGGAGCATGGTGGAGCGTCTGAAAACCGTTCCGGAGGCAAGAACCTCGTCAAACGGTTCTTAGGCAAGGAGGAGGCGCGGGATGCGGCCGAGCCGTTGTCCGAGAATCTGTTGCCGGCGAAAGTAAGAATTTGGGACAAGAGGCGTGTACCGAAAGGAGACCAGATTTCACAGGTTACCTTTGGCCGTGACAATAGGATGCGGCCTTGTCGAGAAGTCCGAGCGCGCGGTCGATCGCGGTCTCGAGGGAGAGGAGCGTCGCCCCGTGCTCCTTGAGCATCGCCGCGGCCCGCTCCCGCCCCTCGGCAAGCGTCGCGGCCGGAATGAAATTA
>JAZUKQ010000370.1:0-7640 GCA_045643325.1 Kiritimatiellia bacterium
CGTGTGAGCTACTGCTCCGACAGCGCGCCCGACGTCCCGCTCACCGACGACGACGACGCGGCCATCTACTTCTCGTCCGGCACGACCGGCTTCCCCAAGGCGATTCTCCACGCGCACCGCGCGCTCATGCACTCCTGCAAGGTCGAGCGCGAGCACCACGGCCAGACGCGGGGCGACGTCTTCCTCTGCATTCCGCCGCTCTACCACACCGGCGCGAAGATGCACTGGTTCGGCAGCCTGCTTTCCGGCGGAAGGACCGTCCTTCTCAAGGGCGTGAAGCCCGAGTGGGTCATCCGGGCCGTCTCCGAGGGGCACTGCACGATCGTCTGGTTGCTCGTCCCCTGGGCGCAGGACATCCTCGACGCGATCGACCGCGGCGACATCAAACTCGAGAACTACCATCTCGACCAGTGGCGTCTTATGCACATCGGCGCGCAGCCCGTGCCCCCGAGCCTCATCCGCCGCTGGCACGCCGTCTTTCCGAGCCACCAGTACGACACCAACTACGGTCTCAGCGAGTCCATCGGGCCCGGCGCGGTCCACCTCGGCGTCGAGAACATGGACCACGTCGGCGCGATCGGCAAGGCCGGCTTCGGCTGGCAGACGAAGATCGTCGACGAGCGCCGCCGTCCCGTGGCGCGCGGCGAGGTCGGAGAGCTCGCGCTGAAGGGCGCCGGCGTCATGAAGCTCTACTACAAGGACCCCAAGGCGACGGCCGAGGTCTTGGACGACGAGGGCTGGCTCTACACGGGCGACATGGCGATGGAGGACCCGCAGGGCTTCATCTACCTCGTCGACCGCAAGAAGGTCGTCATCATCACCGGAGGCGAGAACCTCTACCCGGTGCAGATCGAGGACTACCTCCGCGCGAATCCCGCCATCAAGGACGTCGCGGTCATCGGTCTCCCCGACGCGCGTCTCGGCGAGATCGCGGCGGCCATCGTCGAGGTGAAGCCCGGCATGGCGCTGACCGAGGAGGAGCTGGACCGTTTTTGCCTCGACCTCCCGCGCTACAAGCGTCCCAGGAAAATCATTTTCGCGCCGATTCCCCGCAACCCGACCGGCAAGATCGAGAAGCCGAAGCTCCGCAAGATGTATTGCGGCGAGAGCCTCGTCGCGCAGCAGGTCGAGATCGCGGGGAAATAGGAGTTCTTTTTTCCGATACGGCCCGTATCGGCGTTCGGCCGGGCGTCCCGGCGGGTGTTCTGTGTTTTCATCAAAGGTTATGGAGTCTTCAATGCGTAAGATTGGAAGCGCCGTCATCGGCTTCGGCGGAATGGGCGGCTGGCATGCGAACAAGCAGAGCGAGTTGGAGCAGTTCGAGCTGCAGGGTGTCTACGACATCAATCCGGAGCGCGCGAAAGTCGCGGCCGAGAAGGGGTATCGTTTCTACCCCACGCTCGAGTCGGTGCTGAACGACCCGAAGGTCGAGTTCGTCGTCGTCGCGACGCCCAACGACGTCCACCTCGAGCTTGTCGTCGCCGCGCTCGAGGCCGGCAAGAACGTCATGTGCGAGAAGCCCGTGGCGCTCAGTCCCGAGGACTACGAGACGATGGTCGCGACCGCCACGCGCTGCAACCGGATGTTCACGGTCCACCAGAACCGCCGCGGCGACGACGACTATCTGACCGCGCGGAAGATCATCGAGTCGAACTCCCTCGGACCCGTCTATCACCTCGAGTCCCGCGTGCACGGTTCCCGCGGCATCCCCGGGGACTGGCGCAACCAGAAGATTCACGGCGGCGGCATGGTCTACGACTGGGGCATCCATCTTCTGGACCAGATGCTCATGATGACGCTCCCCCGGAAGCTCACGCGCGTCTACGCCGAGCTGACGGCGGTCACGGGCACGGACTGCGACGACGGGTTCCGCGCGCTCCTCACGTTCGACGACGGGCTCACCGCGCTCGTCGAGGTCCTCACGAGCAATTTCGTCGAGCTTCCCCGCTGGTACATCAACGGCGAGGAGGGAACCGCCCTCATCAAGAACTGGGCGCTCGACGGCGAGATCGTCAAGGTCTCCGACTGGGAGAAGCGCGACGCCGTGCCGATCGTGGCGGGCGTCGGCATCACGAAGACGATGGCGCCGCGCACCGACGACACCATCAAGCGCTACGAGCTTCCGAAGGAGAAGGGCAACTGGGACCTCAACTATCTCGGGATCTACGACCATCTCACGAAGGGCACCCCGACCGTCGTCACCTACGACCAGCAGCGCCGCCTCCTCCATCTGCTCCAGGCCATCTTCCGCTCCGGCGCGACCGGCGAGGTCGTGCACTTCGACGACCGCTGGGCGGAGACGTGCTAGCGCGGTCCCGCGCCTCCGGTTTCCCATCCGTCTGTCCGCCAGGGTCTTCCGAATGCGACGCACGTCTCTTTTCCTTCTGCTCCCCCTTCTGCTAGCCGGCTGCACGACGCCCATGAACGTCCGCGACGGCGCGCTGGAGGGACGGAAAATGGAGATTTCCGACTCCAGCCTCAACTGGATGGAGATCGCCTATTTTCCAGAGCCGGGCAATCCGGATTTCCGGAACGCCTGTAAACTGAGCCTGCAGGGAAGCGGCGAGATCGTCTTCAAGACCGGACGCAGTCCGCAGGTCTGGGACGACTTTTCCCAGAAATTCGACGATCCGCACTGGAACGAGGTGTTCTCCGACCGCTCGCATATCGGGCAGGAGGCCATGCGGCGGCTGTTCCAGCGCTTCGTCGACCTGGGACTCTATCCCGTGGAGTGGAAGCGGAAGACGCCCGGCGAGGAGCCCCGGCCCCCGATGGTCCGTTTCCGCGCGAAACTCGATGGCGAGAACGTCCTCCGGACGGTGGACAACCGCCGGATCGTCCGCCTGGTGGAGGATCTGCTGGACCCATTCGCCGCCACCGCGCGTCTCGCGCCGGGCGGAGACGGCGACGCGGCGCCCCGGACGCCTTTCCCCCGGTAGGTCCCGGTCCGTTGTTCCGCCCGGCGGAGCCGGATTCCGGCGCGCTCCGGTCCCCGCCCTTTCATTCCCGACCGATTGATCCGATGAGTTCCCCCCGGAAATTCGACGCCCCGACGCTGGAGGCGATGCACCGCGTCCTGAAGGCGGACTTCGACGCGAATCCGGCGCCGATTGTCGATTTTCTCGCCGCGCAGTCAGCGAGCCCGTTCCATATCCTTGTCGCGACCATCCTGAGCGCCCGGACGAAGGACGAGACGACCGCGCGTGTGGTCCGCGAGAAACTGTTCCCACGGGTCTCCTCGATGAAGGATCTCCGCGGCCTTACGGTGGAGGAGATCGAGGACCTCATCTTTCCGGTCGGATTCTACAAGATGAAGGCGCGGTATCTCGCCGCGCTTCCCGACGCGGTCGACACGAAGTTCGGCGGCGTCCTTCCCGAGACGGTCGAGGAGCTCTGCGAGCTTCCCGGCGTGGGGCGGAAGACGGCGAACCTGGTCGTCGCGCTCGCGTTCGAGAAGCCGGGCCTCTGCGTGGACGTCCATGTCCACCGGATCAGCAACCGGCTCGGGATGGTCCGGACGGCGACACCGTACGAGACGGAGATGGCGCTCAGGAAACTCCTCCCGCAGCATCTGTGGCGGACGTGGAACGCCTGCCTCGTCTCCTTCGGCCAGCGCCGCTGCCTTCCCCGCGGCGGGAAATGCGCGGAGTGTCCGATCCGGGAGTTCTGCGCGACGGGGACAACAAGCTAGAAACCGCCGCCCGTTTTTCCATCCTCTCAACCTCTCACCCCGCTTCCCCCATGCGAATCGACACACACGTCCATGTCTACGACTGCTATGACCTCGCCGAGCTGCTCCGGAATCTCCGGTCGCGGTGCGACGGGATGGTTCTGGTGGAGCGCGAGGGGCAGGATGTTTTCGGGGCGTGGCGGAAAGGGGAGGGGCTTCCCGGGGGATGCGCCGTGCGGGAAATCGACGGGTATTCGCTGCGTCTCTCGCTCCCGGAGTCTCTGTCCGGGCAGTCTCTTCTCGTCGTCGCGGGACGTCAGATCGCCTGCGCGGAGCGGCTGGAGATCCTTGCCGTCGGAAGCCGCGCGCCGATTCGCGACGGCGTGACGTGCGCGGAGGCGGTGGACGCGATTCTCGCGGACGGCGGGAGGCCCGTGCTGGCCTGGGGCGTCGGGAAATGGCTCGGCTCCCGGGCGAAGGTCGTCGAGGCGCTCGTGAAGAAGTACGGCGACTCGCTCGCGTTGGGCGACACGGCGCTCCGGCCCGTCGGGTGGCCGGCTCCCGCCGCGATGCGGGCGGAGGGCCGGTTGGTGCTCGCGGGAAGCGACCCGCTGCCGAAGAGGGGGGAGGAGCGCGTCGCGGGGACGTACGGAATCGAGGTCTCGGGGACACCGGAAGAGGCGGGGACCCGCGCGTGGACCGCGTCGTGGACGCCGGATACAGTGCGCGCCTACGGACACCGGGCCTCGCCCGCCGACTTCGTCAGACGGCGCTTCTTTTAAACAGAGACTCTTCGCATTTTATCCCCAAAACTATCCCTTTCCCTTATATTATAAAAAGGGTCTGACCCCTTTTCAGAACTTTTTTCATGCGAAAAGCGGTCTCGAGTGGCGAAGATGGGGACCATCAAGGTAGCCGAGAGGAAGTTGAGTGGGGTAGAGACACCATCCGGCGGCTTGGAATGGCGTTCGAGCGGCGTGAGGAGGGCGAATCAAGGCGAGCGGGATGGTTCCGCGCGGGCAACGGCGGCCTCAGGCGGGAAAATGGGCGTTCTGACAGCGTTCAGGGCGCAATTTGGGCGCGCGTAAGCGCTCCGCGCGGGGCGGAGACGGCATCAGGTGAGGAAAATGGGACGATCAGGTTGCGCGGGGCGCGGATCAGGCGTCGCGGGAGGCCCCCGAGGCGGCCTGGACGGGCTCGCCGCCGGAGACGAGGCACGGGGCGGCGTCGCGGGTCTTCCGGCGCTTCCGGCGGGCGGCGAACGTGTCCGGGAGCGCGGACGCGTACAGCCGCTCGATGAACCTCCTGCTCCCGAGGACGAGCGCCCGCGTCCACACCGCGTCCTTCGTCCGCACAAACGTTTTCCAGTCTTTTCCCCCGCTTTTCGCGCTCTTCGTGTCCGCAGAAAAAGGGTCTGACCCCTTTTCTTGCGCTCCGGAAGAGGGGCCGGCGCCGGGGAGGCGTTCGGAGAGGCCGGAGAGGGCGGGGAACGCGGCGTCCCAGGCGTGCTTTCCCGGAAGGACCTCGGAGAGCAGGGAGAGGAGGCCGTCCCGGGCGGGTCCGGACGATGCGGCGGCGCCGCCGAGGCTGCTCCAGCGGTAGTCCTCGGGGGCGGAGACCATTCCGGCGCGGACGGGGTTGAGGTGGATATAGGCCGCGACGGAGAGGAGGGTCGTCGCGTCGCGCTCGAGGTAGACGCTCTTGAAGCGGACCCCGCCCCAGACGGACGTGGAATGGCCGTGCCTCTGGTTGTAGTCCTCCGCGTGGGCCTGCTTGAAGGTCTTGACGAACCAGGAGACGTCGAACATGCGGCGGCGCATGGCCTCCTTCGCGGCCTCGACGCGCGCGGACTGTCCGGTCCGCTCCCAGTATTCCCAGGAGTGGAGCGTGGCGCGGAGTCGCTTGGGGGTGTAGAACCGCCCCATCTTCTCGAGCAGCTCCCCGTCGGAGACCGGGCGGCGCGGCGGGACCTTCACGAGGAGGTGGAAGTGGTTGGACATGATACAGTAGGCGTAGAGCTCGACGGAGCAGAAGTCCACCGCCTTGCGGAGCCAGAGGAGCATCCGGTCGCGCTCCTCAGGGGAGTCGAAGAAGAACTCCTGCCCGGCGCTCCGGCTGACGAGGTGGAAGTAGCCCGCCTCGTCCGCACGATTCTTTATTCGGAGGGTACGCATAGGTTGTCCTTTTGACGTGGTTGAAGTACTTAAAAAGGGTCTGACCCCTTTTCATGTGGCACCACACAGTTTAGCACGGATGAAACGCGTGTTCAACTATAAAAAGGGTCTGACCCCTTTTATTTTGACGGAAAAAAAGGGTCTGCCCCCTTTTATTTGGATTAGGCCGGAGACGTCGGGGAATCGGAAAAACTTCCGTTATTGCGCCGGGACGACGACGGGGAGGGCGGCGTTGTTGCCGATATAGAGGGCGTTGGGAGCCTTGCCGTCCCATTTCTCGATGGCGGAGAGCGAGACGACCATCGGATTGTTCTCGAGCGACTCGCCCTTGATTTTGATGGCCTCCGCCTCGCCTCGCGCGATTTCGATGGCCTTTTCCGCCTCGACCTTGGCCTTCTCGAGCTCGTATTTCGCCTTGAGGGACTCCTGCTGGGCGACCTGTTTCTGCTCGATCGCCTTCTCGTAGGCGTCGGTGAAGTCGATGTTTGTGAGGATGATGTCCTCAAGGTGGACGATGGCGGAGGTCCGTTCGATGGCGCTGCTCAGCACCTCGCGGCGGATGCTGTCGCGCATGTCGATGATCTCCTCGGCCTGGTATTTCGCGATGGACTGCTTGAGGACCTCGCTGATTTTCGGAAGCGCCTGCATGAAATAGGCGGGCCCGATGGTCGAGTGGATGTTGATGGCGTTGGTCTTGTCGATGCTGTGGAGGACCGTGAGAGAGACGTCGACGGTCTGGAGGTCCTTGGAGAAGCATTCCGTCTGGTATTCCTGACGCTGGATGCGGCAGTCGTAGACGCTGACCGTGTCGATGGGGGAAATCCAGTTGAAGCCGGGCTCGAGCGTCCGGCCGGTGACTTTGCCGAAGCGGGTGACGACGCCGACCGTTCCGGTGTCGATGGTGATGCAGGAGAGGTTGACGAGGATGAACGCGACGACAAGCGCCGCGACGACGCCGGCAAGACGGACGGAGATCGGATTCGGATTGGAGGAGCGGATGGCCATGGCGGAAAAAAACAAGGGGTGAATGAAACAGAAGAATTATATACGGGACCCGAACCGGGAGCAATCGGAAAGGTTCGGGAAGGCGCAGCCACGATTCGCCTGCACGTTCGCGGCATTCCCCCACGCTTCGCGCCTCCGCATCAGACCAGCCATCGGAAAGGACGCGGCGGGACGCCGCATCCCCCACGCTCCGCGTCCCTCAGCCTCCCCCCCAAAAAAATGCTTCGCTATGAAAAAAACGGTTGCTCGTTCATCTGCTTCTCTTGTAAAATGTAACTTCCAAGCAAGATAGGAGAAGTTATGAAACTTTGGAACCTTGTCGGCATGGCGTGTCTGGCGTTTGGCGTGGCGATGGCTGCGGCGGAGACACCGACGGTGTCAAATCTTTCCGCGCGTCAGCGGTATCCGTGGAACGGGCTGGTTGATATCGTGTTTGATCTTGCGTATGAAGACGCGGATGCCGACCTGCAGGTGAGCATCGCCGCCACCGTGACGGCGACGGGCGAGGCGCTGCCCGTCCATACGGTGACGCGGCAGGGCGGCGCGGAGGGCATGGTGGTCAAGGCCGGTTCCCAGCATTTCATCTGGGACGCGGGGACGGACGTGCCCGGCAGGAAGTTCGAGGATGTCACGTATGAGGTGACGGCGGAAGTTGTGGCGTCAGAAGATTTTCTGGGCGGCGTCCAGCTCTGGGAGAACGGGCCGTACTGGGCGGAGTGCAACGTGGGCGCAAGCCAGCCGGAGGACTACGGGTACTACTTCTGGTGGGGCGACACGGTGGGGTACAGGCG
>JAZUKQ010000371.1:0-3056 GCA_045643325.1 Kiritimatiellia bacterium
CCGCGCCGGCGCGTGGCGCCCCTGCGCCCTCGGGCGCGCCGGGGGGCGGGGGGGGGCGGGCGCGCGACCCCCACCCACCTACAACAATGTATGGCGAGGAGGGAATCCTCGAGGTCCATGCAGCAGGTCGGGCGCTCCGTGTCCGGCAACGCATCGCGCTCAAGGCAGACGGCATCCGAGACCGACAGGGCAGATTGTGGTCCTCCGCGAAAAAAATCGCGGCAGCCTGCGGCGTCTCCGAGGCGCTGGTAAAAAAAAGATGCGGCGGCGTCCGACCCGAGCCGGTTCCCGACGGCGCGCAGTGGGCGCGCATCGACCAGGTGCTGCCTGCGGGGATGGTCGGAGTGGCCATGGGAAGCCTCGAGCGCATCGCTTTCACCGTCCGAGACCGCGCCGAGCGGCGCATCGGCGACGAGGTTCTTGTGAAAAAAAGCCCGCTGGGCAACTGGAAGGAGGCATAAATGGAGAAGAAACAGTCGATCTCGGTGCCGAGTGTGGCCCGAGGGTTGCTGGAGAACGAGGCGCTCACAGCGCAGGACAAGGTCCTTGTCATCGCGATTCTGGCATTCGGGGCCGGATTCATAGGCGAAAAAGACGTGCCGAAACCGACCAAAAACATACCGGAATTCCTTTGTAATGTGATAAAAAACGAGCAGTCGCTCATGTTCCGGATGTCTGCGGACAGACAAGAACGCAGACGGAACATGTCGAACAAGCCAAACGGACAGTCCGCGGACAGTCCGCGGACTGTCCAGTCCCTCGCGCGCGTTGTTAACAATGGCAATGGCAATGGCAATGGCAATGGCATTAACATTAACACCCCCATACCCCCTAAGGGGGTTGTGAGCGCGGACGTGTCAGTAAATGTCCTCGATGATTTCGCTGTCTTCTATGAAGCCTACCCACGCCATGGAAACAAGCCCTACGCGCTCGAGCAGTGGCGAGACGCCGAGGCCTCCGGAGAACTCCCGCCCATCGGCGAGCTCCTCGAGGCCCTCGAGGCCTGGAAACGGTCGGAGCGCTGGACCGAGGACGGGGCGAGGTACATCCCGGCGGCCGGCAATTGGCTGAAGGGCCGGATGTGGAACGACCCTCCCGGCGGAGTTCCGGAAAAAAAAGCGGCGGCGCCCACGGACCCGAGCCTGCCGTTTGCCCCGACGCCTGAGGATCTGCTCGACGAGAAATCCCGCGAGGTGTTCTTCGCCTCTCCGGCGTGGCGTGAACGCGTCGTCGCCTGGTGCCGCGAGACGGGCCGCGACTGGTGGCTGGAGGGCAGAGCATGAAAAGCGACCACGAAAAAAAATGGGCGCCGGACATTCACGACCTCGACGAGGCGGAGCAGGGCGTCCTCGGCGCCGCGCTGATCGATCCGGACAAAGTTCTCGCGACCATGGCGAGGTGGGACGTCAAGCCGGCGTGGTTCCGCCTTCCGACGGGCCAGGGCCTCTGCGCCGTCCTCCTCGGCATGCAGGCCGAGGGAAAACCCATCGACCCGATCACCGTAGCGGACGAGGCGGAGAAGCGGGGGCTGAATGGAATCTATCCAGTGCTCGAGACTCTCCTCGAAAAAGTTCCGACGGCGTCCCACGGAGGCTACTACGTCAGCATTCTGGCGGAGCGCTGGACCGACCGCGCGATCCGGGACGCCTGCGCGGACGCCGTCTCGGCGCTCGATGCCCACGAGGCTCCTCCGGCGGAGGTCCTGGCCAAGACGGTCGACCGCATGGTGCGCCTCGTCTCGGCGAGCCGGGCGGGGGCGGAGCCGAGCGTGTACGACATCATGAACCACGCCATCGACTCCTGGGTCGACGCGCGCAACGGCAAGGCCCTCGGGCTTCCGCTCCCGTTCGCGAACATGAACGAGATTACCTGCGGACTCTTCCCCGGAATCAACGTTGTCGCGGCGCGCCCGTCCGGAGGCAAGTCGATTTTCGAGGGCGTCCTCGTCCGCTCGCTGCTCATGGCTGGCAAGAAGGTGGCTCGAGCCTGCCTGGACATGCCGAGGGAGGCTCTCGTCAGCCGCGACCTCTCGGCCAACGGCGGCGAGCCTCTCAACAAGATGCGCGCCGGATTCATGACGGCCTCCGACGAGACGAAGATGCGCCTCACGGCCGAGGCGATGCGCGGCTGGAACGAGACGATCATCGAGGACCGGACGAGCGAGGGCATCGTCGCCAGGGCCCGCGGCATCTGGGCAAACGGAGGACTCGACCTTCTCACGGTCGACTACGCGCAGCTGCTGGACGTCACGGTCTCGTCGCGGGACAACGACAACGTCCGGATCGGGAAGGCCGTCGCGCGTCTCAAGGAGTTCTCCGTCACCACGGGTGTCCCCGTCGTCGTCCTCTCGCAGCTTTCCCGCGAGGTGGAGAAGGAGGGCCGAAGACCGCAGCTTTCGGACCTCCGCGACTCCGGCTCCCTCGAGCAGGAGGCGTCGACGGTCGCCTTCCTCTACGCGGAGCCCACGGTCGGAAAGGCCTGGTGCGCCGCGCAGGGCCTCACGGAAATAAAGCAGCTCAACGTCCGCCCCGTCGTCTGGGACCTCATGAAAAACCAGCAGGGCAAGACCGGAACCGTCGGCCTCCGCATGAACGCGAAATACTTCCAGATGGAGCCGGCGCACCGCTGGAAACAGGGCGACCGATACAACTCCGACAACCTCGCCGGAGGCTACGACTTCTCCGTACCCGGGGAACCGGAAGGTCCGGATCGCGTCGGGGAATACGTCGTCTGCCGCCACCCGAAAGGAGCCTACGAGGCATTCTCCTCGGCGTGGTTCGCGCGGATCAACGAGGCCGCGGCCAGACTGGGACAGGAGCCCTACGTCGAACTCCGGCGTGCCGTCGGCGTCTCCGCCGCCATGTCGGCTCTCGAGCAGGAAAAGGCGAAGACAAGAAAAG
The DNA here is from genome assembly GCA_045643325.1 of Kiritimatiellia bacterium. Taxonomy (GTDB): domain Bacteria; phylum Verrucomicrobiota; class Kiritimatiellia; order RFP12; family JAZUKQ01; genus JAZUKQ01. The sequence goes on from JAZUKQ010000371.1 coordinate 2,901, forward strand.
CCGACCACCTCGCAGACCTCGACGCCATGGCGGACGCAGACGCGGAAACAACCAACTAAACCAACACGCACCATGAAAAACTTCTTCAAACGCGTCTACCGCGCCTGCCCCTACCCCCTCGACCCGCGCGCCTTCGAGCAGGACATCGCGGAGATC
>JAZUKQ010000372.1:0-3605 GCA_045643325.1 Kiritimatiellia bacterium
GCGGGCGCGGACGAGCTCGCAGGCCGTCTCGCGGACCTGCGCCGAGGCGCCTTTCGGAAAACTGCACGGAGGATAGGTCTCCCGGAGATATTTGAGCGAGGTGAGAAAGGCCTCGCGGGCGAGAATGGAGGCCGCCGCGACCGCGATGTCCGCCTCGGCGCGCGGATGCTGCTCGAGCTCGATGGCCTTGCCCTTCGTCATCAGGGCGCGCTGGACCGACTCCTTGTTTCCGAACTGGTCGGAGATCGCCCGCGGGCACGAGGGGACGCCGGAAAGCAGGTTTTCGATGGCGCGGGCGTGTCCCCAGGCGAGCAGCCGGTTCACGCTCCGGATTTTCGTGTAGAGCTTGTTGTAGGCCGCGTTGCCGATCCGGACGACCGTGTAGCGGTTGGGACCGAGCAGTTTGCGGATTTCCGCGGCGATTTTGAGCGCCTGGGCGTCGCTCGAGATGGCCTTGCTGTCGCGGACGCCCATCTCCTTCAGTTTCGGGCCGAGCTCCTCGTTTGTGTACGCCGCCGCGATGCAGAGCGGGCCGAAGAAATCGCCCTTGCCGCTTTCGTCGACGCCCATGTGGGGCGCGAGCGCCTCGGGGTGGAGGACGTCGTCGTAGCCGATGCCGGCCGCGCCGAGAACGAACGGCTCGAGCACGTTGTAGACGAACTCCTCGGCCCCCTTGCCCTGGACGAGACATTTGCCGGACGTGTAGAGGTTGACGTGGCACTTCCAGGAGACGGCGTCGACCGCGATGACGGTGTAGGGGACCGTGACGGGCTTGAAGTTTCCGTCCTGAAGGATGCCGGTGAGCAGTTCCTGCTGCTCGGGAGAGAGTTTGTAGGTGAACGAGGTCTGGGGAGGCATGGCGGATTCCGGGAGGACGCGCCGCCGGAACCTGCGGCGGGACGTGTTCCGCGATTCTACCACATTTCCGGAGGGGGATACACGAACATTCCCGGAGGCCGTTCTTCCGGTCCGCTTCGTCCGCGCCGGATTTCCGGTTCCGCCCATTCCCGCGCGCGGGGCTTGTTCCGGACGGCCTCTTCATGGTATGATATCAGCCTTTCCCGCAAGGAGGGGGACCGTCCTTGCGACCTCGCGGCGGCTCCGTCACGGTGACGGAGCCAACGACCGCATTCTCATCACTCCAACCCAACCGGTTCCAATCACGCTATGCAGAAAAAGCGCAAGCTGCCCGAAAGCGACGCCTCCTCCCTCGAACTTCTCGAGGCCTCCATGAACGCGAAGACCGTCAAGCAGGCCCAGGCAGGCACCATCGTCAAAGGACTCGTCATCCAGATCCGCGATACCGACGTGCTCATCGATATCGGCGCCAAGTCCGAAGGCATCATCCCCATCAACGAGTTCGGCGAACTCGGCGACATCAAGGCCGGCGACGAGGTCGATGTGCTCGTCATCGAGCCCGAGAACAACGACGGTATGGTCGTCCTCTCCAAGAAGCGCGCCGACGAGAAGATCAAGTGGGACTCCGTCCTCGAGAAGTACGCCGAGGGCGTCACGGTCATCGGTCACGTCAAGGCGGCCGTCCGCGGCGGACTTATCGTGGATGTCGACGGCGTGGAGGCCTTTCTCCCCGGTTCGCAGATCGACGTCGTCCCGACTCACGAGCTCGAAGGCTTCGTCGGCCAGGATCTCGAGTGCAAGCTCATCAAGATCGCCAGCGACCGCCGCAACATCATCCTCTCCCGCCGCGAGCTCCTCGAGGAGCAGCTCGCCTCCAAGCGCCGCGAGCTTCTCGCCTCCATCGAGAAGGGCCAGCGCCGCACCGGCCACGTCAAGAACATCACCGACTTCGGCGCGTTCATCGACCTCGGCGGCCTCGACGGCCTGCTCCACATCACCGACATGTCCTGGGGCCGCATCAAGCACCCCAGCGAGCTCGTCAAGGTCGGCCAGGAGCTGGAGGTCGTCGTCCTCGATGTCGATCTCGAGCGCGACCGCGTCTCCCTCGGCCTCAAGCAGGCCCAGCCCAACCCCTGGGACAGCATCGAGACCCGCTACCCCGTCAACTCCCGTCTCCGCGGCAAGGTCGTCAACCTCGCCCCGTACGGCGCCTTCGTCGAACTCGAGCCCGGCATCGAGGGCCTCGTCCACGTCTCCGAGTTCTCCTGGACCCGCCGTGTCGCCCGCGCCTCCGACATGCTCAGCATCGGCGACGAGGTCGATGTCGTCGTCCTCAGCGTCAACAAGGAGGAGCAGAAGATCGCCCTCGGCATCCGCCAGACGGAAGAGAACCCCTGGGACACCGTCCAGGACCGCTTCCCGGTCGGCTCCCGCGTCCACGGCAAAGTCCGCAACTTCACGACCTACGGTGCCTTCGTCCAGTTGGAGGACGGCATCGACGGCATGATCCACGTCTCCGACATGAGCTGGACCCGCAAGATCAACCATCCGACCGAGATGCTCCAGAAGGGTCAGGAGGTCGACGCGGTCGTTCTCGAGGTCAACACCGAGGCCCAGCGCATCTCCCTCGGCCTCAAGCAGGCCCAGGACGATCCGTGGACGACGATCGTCTCCAACTTCCAGATCGGCCAGATGGTCAAGGGCAAGGTCTCCAAGATTGCCTCGTTCGGCGCGTTCGTCGAGCTCGAGGGCGGCATCGACGGCCTCGTCCACATCTCTCAGATCTCCGAGGACCACGTCGAGCGCGTCAAGGACGCCCTCAAGCCCGGTCAGGAGGTCGAGGCCCGCATCGTCAAGATCGACCGCGAGGAGCGCCGCATCGGTCTCTCCCTCCGTCCCGCCTCCGAAGGCGGCGACGAGGACTTCGAGCTCCCGCCCGAGTACAAAGGCGACAACGGACTCAAGGCCGGCCAGAATATCGTCGGTCTCGCCTCCGCGTTCGACGAGGCGTTTGCCCGCGGCGAGGAGTGGAATCCCGCGGACGGCGACAACAAGTAGGCCATCGCTTTCCGCGATGTGCTAGGGCCGACAAGGCCCCGAGAGGCGACGGAGAAATCCGCCGCCTTTTTTTATTTCTTCGGCTTCCTCAGGGGGGCTGTCGGCGGAGCCGGCTGGAGGAGTTTGGGGCATCTCGTCGGCGGACACCTTCCGGCGCCGCCCGCCGCCTCTCTCGCTGGGGGCGGGAGGCGAGATTGTTTTTTTTGTTTGTAAATAAAGGTTTATTCTGAGCAAAATAAAAAAAACTTCGTAAAATCCCTAAGCTTTTCATCGGATTTCGTTTTGAATTTGTACGTTCGGGGATGGTGCGGACGATTTCGGTTCATCGGAATCCAGAAGGAATCGGAGGAGCGGGGGAGGGTGCCCCCACGTTGCCGCCGCCCGGACACAGTGCTCTGGACATAGTGCTTTGAACACTGTGCTCTGAACATAGTGCACTGGACATCGTGTTCAGAAATAGCGCTCAGGATGTAGTTCGCGCCATCGTGATTACGAAAAAAGAAATAAAATCCTAAAATGACATATTTTCATAAAAAATTCAAAAAACAAAAGGAAAAACCGAAATTTATTTTTGAATTTGTACGCCGGCGGGGCAGTCCGGCCCGATTGATCGCTTCGGGAACTCTTCGAGGGAAATGAAACGACCGTTTCCCATACGATGGGTGGTTGCCGGCGGAGTCGGCTGGAGT
>JAZUKQ010000373.1:0-6438 GCA_045643325.1 Kiritimatiellia bacterium
CCCTGGAGGGGACCGCCGGCGGGGCCGGCGGGGGGAGTTTTTCCGACCCGCCGCAACAACACCCCCCGGCGCTTCGCGCCACCTCCCTCGGAGGGAGGCGCCTGCGGCGGGCGACGGCCGTGCGCCGCAAAGGTGCGGCGCCGCAATCGGGCGAGCCCGGCCCCCTGGAGGGGGCTGCCGGCGGAGCCGGCTGGGGGGTGTTTTCCCGAGCCACAGCAACAACACCCTCCGGCGCTTCGCGCCACCTCCCTCGAGGGAGGCGCCTGCGGCGGGCGGCGGCCGCGATGGCGGCGCGGAGCGCAGGGAATGCGGAGTCTCTCGCGCTTCCGCGGAACTTTTGGTATCATATCGGGCCATGAGAAGCGAACCTAGTGTTTGGGGCGGCGTGAGGAGCCGGCGCCCGTTTTTCAGTGGATTTCTTTCGCTCGCGGTCGCCTGCGCCGCGATGGGCGCCCATGCCGAGGACGCCGAACGCCACTGGGACTGGTGCGGATGGGGCGGCGGCGGCTGGTTCTGGTCCAGCGCGCCCGACCCCGCCGACGCCGACGTCTTCTACATGGGCGGCGACGTCGACGGCATCTGGAAGACCGAGGACGCAGGCCTCTCCTGGCGCTTCGTCAACCGCGGCCTCGGCAACTACGCCGTGTATTCGCTGGCCGTCGCCCCGTCCGACGGCAACTTCGTCTACGCCCTCACCGGAAACGGCGTCGCCGCCTCCACGAACGGCGCCGCAAGCTGGACGATGTGCGCCGACACCGCCTCCGGCGCGCTCAAGGTCGTCGCCAACCGCGGCGGCTCCATCCACGCCCTCGCCGTGGACCCCACCGACCCGCTCACCGTCTACGCGGGCGGCGGCAGCGGCCGGGCCGTCAAGTCCACGGACGGCGGCGCCAGCTGGTCGGTCCTCGACTTCCTCTCCACCGGCGAATCCGGCTCGACCGGCGGCGTCACCCCGGTCTCGGGCGCGGGCTGCGGCATCATCTCCGTCTCCGCCACGGCCGGCGACTGGAGCAAATACGTCGCCATCAGCAAGACGTTCTCCCAGACCGGCCAGGACTGGAGCGGATACGCGAAGCTCTCCGTCCGCGTGTTCCTCCCGGCGGACGCGCCCGCCGGCATGAACGGCATCGTCGTCCTCCAGAGCGGGTCGTGGACGTGGGCGGAGGGTCCGGCGACCGCCCTCGCGCCGGGGCAGTGGACGACGGTCGAGGCGCCGCTCTCCGCCTTCACCGACCCAATCGAAGGCGCAGCTGCTCTACTTCGTCATGCGCTGCAACGGCAAGGCGTTCACCGGCCGCGTGCTCGTGGACGGCTACGCGCTCGTCCGGGCGGACGGCACCCGCACGCCCATCGGCGAATGGGACGGCGCCGACCTCGAGGGCTGGAACGTCCACAGCGCGTCCGAGGCCAAGGCCTTCACCAAGGGCTTCGCCGCCAGCAACGCCCCGACCGACATCCCCTCCGGCTCGCCCGTCTGCACGATCGCGGTCTCCGGCGCGGACCGCAATCTCGTGCTGCTGTGCGAGCAGAGCCTCGGCCTCTTCCGCTCGACGGACGCCGGCGCGACCTGGAACGCGGTCCCCGGCGCGCCGTCCGGCGCCCGGACCGTCTTCTGGGCCGGCCCCAACGCCCCCCACACCTGGTACGGCGCGTTCAATTCAAACGGCATCTTCGTCTCCCGCGACGACGGCCTCACCTGGACCACGCTCAACGCCCCGACGGGGCTGCCCGCGCGCGACGTCGTCTGCAGCTACGCCGACCCCGGCACCGTCCACGCCGTCTTCACCTCGAGCTTCACATCGCGCACCGCCACCACCCGCAACGGCGGTGCGATCTGGACGAGCGTGTCCAGTTTCACCGCCGACCACGCGGCGAACCCCACGCTTCCCGGCAACAGCGCGACCGGTTCGCTGAGCGGCATCCAGAACATCTCCATCAGCCCCGTCGACCCTAGCCGGCTCCACCTGCCCGGGAACTGGGACCCGTGCATGTCCCACGACGCCGGCGCGAGCTGGTTCGAGAGCTGCCGCGGCGCGGACATCACCTGCTTCCATGACATCCGCTTCCTGGACGGCGTCGTCTACGGCGCGGCGATGGACGAGGGCACCTGCAAGTCCGAGAACAACGGCGGGCTCTGGACCGCGCTCGCGCCGCTCACGTGGAAGGCGGGGCTGAGCGGGCACCACTGGCGCGTCCTGCCGCAGCGGCTCCCCGGCGGCGGGGTGCGCGTCCTCTGCACCGTGTCGCCCTGGGACGACAGCGGCATCAAGTACCCCGTCAAGGTCATCTGGAGCGAGGACGGGGGACAGACCTTCACCGAGGCGCGGGGGCTGCCCGACTACCGCCCCATCGCCAACACGATGTGGGGCGAGGGGCACGGCCGCGCGCTCGCGGCGGACCCGGCGAACCCCGACGTCATCTACCTCGGCATCGACGGCGACCCCGAGAGCGGGAAGTGCGGCGGCGGCATCTTCAAGTCGACGGACGGCGGCAAGACGTTCGCCCAGCTCGCCAGCCAGCCGGGCTCGCGCCGGATGTACTACGGGCTCGCGGTCGACCCGACCGACTCGAACCGCATCGTCTGGGGCGCTTGCGGCAACGACTCCGGCGTCTACGTCTCCAACGACGGCGGCGGCAGCTGGTCGCGCGCGTCCGGGCTCTACGACTGGATCTACAACGTCGAGATCACGCCGAGCGGCGTCATCTACGCCAGCGGCAACCAGCTCTACCGCAGCGACGACCACGGGCGGAGCTTCCGCACGGTCAGCCACTTCCCCGCCGGCACCGTCCTCGGCATCGCCGTCGACCCCGCGAACGAGGACCGCGTCTGGGCCTCGGCCGCGAGCTGGGACGACAACGCCGTCGGCGGCGTCTACGAATCGACCGACGGTTGCGCGAACTGGACGGAAATCACCGGCGACATCCCCTATGTGAAGCCGAATGTCCTGCGCTACGACGCCGGTTCCGGTTACCTCTGGGCCGCCGGCAACGCGGCGTTCCGGCTCCAGGTCGACGGCAGCGAAGAGCCCGGCGGCGGCGATGACGAGCCGGACGAACCGCCGCCCCCCGACGGGGAATGCGTCTGGACCGGGCGCGTCGACAACGACTGGCACAATCCAGGCAACTGGCTCGGCGGCGTGCCGGGAACGGACGACGTGGCGATCTTCACCAACGCCGCTCCGTCGTCCGGCTCGACGGTCGTCCTCACCTCCGCCGTCGCCGTCGCGAAGCTGGTCGTCGCCCGCACGGGCGCCTTCACGCTCGGCGCCGCAGGCGACGGCGCGCTGGCGCTTACGGCCATCGAGCGCCGCGACGTGCCCGGCAACGAATCGCTCGTCACGCTCGCCGTGCCGCTGACCTTCCTGCCGGACTCGAACGGGAATTTCACCATCGACGCCGCCGATGGCGGCATCCGCCTCGCCGCGGCCGGCACGGCGGGCGACGGGCTCCTCAGCGTGACGAAGACCGGCGGTGGCCCGCTGGAGCTGGCGGCGAAGGGGGCCGTGCCCTCCGGCAAGCTCGTCATCCGTGCCGGAACCGTCACGCCGAGCGTCAACCAGTCGGTGACGGGCAAGCTCGTCGTGGGTGGCGGCGACGAGCCGGCGTCCTTCGTCGCCGGAGACCGCATCGCGGACGGCGTGACTCCCTACGTCTACACGAACGGCACCTTCCGCGCCGGCGACCATGTCTCGGGCGGGCCGGACGACTTCCATGTGTTCGAGGGCGGCTACGCCTACCTCAAGGCGACCTACGGCGGCAAGGTCGAACTCACGGGCGGGACGATGGACATCGGCTACCGGATGTGGAACGGCTGCTGGGGGCAGCACATCGCCGTGCGTGCGAGCGACGAGACCGCGTACCTGAGCGGGGCGATGACGGCGGCGAACTACTCCAACTACACCTTCCCGGTCTCGGTCGAGGACGGCGCGCGGCCGATTGACTTCGTCTTCACCGGAAGCCTGTCCGGCAACGTGCCCAAGTTCACGTTCTCCGGAGGCGGGACGATGCAGACGACCGGCTCGTGGGACATCGGCGCGAACCCGTCCATGACATCGATGACCTGGCTGATGGACAACGTCGGCAAGACGGCGGGCTCGGGACGCGGCAGTCTCACCGTGGGCGAAAACGCGACGCTGGGCGGAACCGGGACATTCGGCGGCGCCGTGGCGACGCAGGTCCTGACCGTATCCGGCAAGTCCTCGAAACCGGCGACGCTGGCGCCGGGCACGATGGACGCGGACGGCGCGCATGTTCCGGGAACGCTGACCATCGGCACCGAAACCGTGACCAACGCCGTTGTCTTCGGCGCGGATTCGCGGCTCCGCGTGACACTCGGTCCGGACGGCTGCGACGCGCTGCAGGTCTACGGCGAACTGCGGATCGCGGCATCGGGGACCACCCTGCTGGTCGAGGCGCTGGCCGGCTTCGCCGGAACCGGGCCGATTGTGCTGGCGGAGGCGACGGGCGGCATCGACGGCGACTTCGCAACGGTGGTCCTGCCCGAGGGGACGGCCTGGACCCTCCGCAAGACGGCGACGCGGCTCGAGCTCGTCATCGCGGGGACGGAACATCCCGCGTTCGCCATCGGCGCGGACCTGCCGGAAGGCGTGAGAGCGCTGGAGGCCCTGCCCGACGGCTCGTACGTCGTGCGGCTTGGCGCGTCGCTTGAGGGCTTCACGTACGCGCTCGAGTACGCGACGACGCTTGTGAACCCCGAATGGCTGCCGGTCGCCGGATCGGCCGTGGACGGCGGCGAAACGCCGCTGGAGCTGCTTGTCCCCGCGTCGCTGACGATCGACCGCCCGGCGCTGTTCCTGCGCGTCAAGGCAACGCCGTCGGGCGAGTAAATCCTTTCTCTCACGCCGATACGGCGAACGGTCGTGGCGGCCGCCCTACAGGCACGGCATCAGGGCTTTCTGGATGAAATCCCGCAGGGAACATGCTGTAACGCCGGGCGCTATGGACCGGGGAGAGGAACCTGTTGGCGACGGCTGATGGACCAGGTAGTTTTCCACGACAACGCCTTCCTTTCTGAACGAGTCCGCCAATTGGCGCATGGGGCGGGCCATGGACGGAACCACCGTTGCAGAGCTTTTGCATTCGGCCATGACAAGCCGTCCTTCATTCGGTGAGAACAGCAAATCGACCTCCAGCCCTTGCTCGTCGCGAAAGTAGTAGACATCTCCCTGGCGTCCGGATGCCCAGAGCATTTTGCAGACTTCGGAAACGACGAATCCTTCGAAAACGGCTCCGGCAAAAGGCGAGGCCGACAAATCCGACTCGGACCGGATCCCCAAAAGATGGCAGACAAGACCGGAGTCGAGAAAATAGATTTTCGGGCTTTTCACAAGCCGTTTCCCCGCGTTCCGGAAATAGGGCGGGACACGAAGCAGAATGCCGGACATCTCCAAAACGCCAAGCCATTCCCCGACGGTAGGCACAGAGATGCCGATGCCCGTGGCAATGTCGGTTTTGTTGAGCATCTGCCCATGGCGGGTCGCGAGAAGTTGCAGAAACCGGTGAAAAAGAGGAAGGTTACGAACTGCAAGGATCGAGCGTACGTCCCGTTCCAGGTAGGTCTGGATGTATGAGGAGAACCAAAGAGTCTCCGCATTGTCTGCGGTCAGCGCCTCCGGGTACCCTCCGGCATATGCGGACACGCGCGGATTCTCGTGGTTGGAAAACGGAGCGAGACGGAGGATTCCCGCCCGCCCGGCCATGGACTCCCCGATGTTTTGCATGAGGAGAAATTCCTGGGAACCCATGAGAATCCAGTTGCCCTTTTGATCTGGGTCGGCGTCGATGCGCGACCGGATGTAGGGGAAAAGCTCGGGGGCCCTCTGTATTTCATCGATGACGACAGGAAGTACCAGACCGTCGAGGAATCCGCGTGAATCTTCCTTTACGGCAAGCAGTGTGTCCGGATCTTCCAACAAGACGTAGTGGGCGTTTGGAAGGACATGCTTCAGCAGGAACGTCTTTCCAGCGCTGCGCGGGCCCGTAAGGACAACGGCCGGAAACGTTTTGAGCGCCAGTTGAAGGCAACCATCAGCACAATCGCCGAAATCATCGCAATCTTCCATGCCAGCAATGCGAACAGAACGAACAGCAATCCGCCGATTGTCCACGTCCATCCGCCCACCCGGTGCGTGTAGGCCCAGTTGTTTTCATCGGAAAGCGTCCACGGAAGGCGAATGCCGATCACCGGATTCTGCCGACACTTCGGACAATTTGACGAAGGGTGCCGCCGCCGAATGCCGAGCGGCAGAACACCCTTGCGCCTGCAAAACAGTATATAGTATATTGAAAACATGAAAACAACGAATGCTTCCATCTGCATGTTTCTTCTCTCCGCCTCGGTTCTTTCGGCGGCGAACTACACCTGGACCAACGGTGCAGGCACCGGCACCTGGGCCGATGCCGCGAACTGGTCTCCCG
>JAZUKQ010000374.1:0-3145 GCA_045643325.1 Kiritimatiellia bacterium
GACGGAGGGCGGCGGCCAGCACGGGGAGGAGGAGTGGGCCAATCCGGAGAGCTTCGGGAAGGTTGCGGACTACCTCGTCCGCTTTATCAGCGATACGGTTAAATGATGCGGCCGGAGGTTTGATTTCGCGCGGGGACGTCCCCGGGGGCGGCAGGTTGACGGCGTAGTCCCCAAATGGTATATTACGCGCATCAGGTCGATCAGGATGGAGGACAACAACCTTTACGGCAGGGCCTACGGCCTTGAAGAGCGCGGGCGGCACAAGACAATTTCCTCCGCGTTTGACGCCGCGTTCAGGGACCTGACGACCGAGAAGAACCCGTTCTTCGATTCCCTCTGCGACAACTGGAAGGCGATCTTCCCCGATCTGCCCGCGAAGCCGGGGCGGTACGAGGACGGCCGGATCTTCATCTACGTGAGGAACGCGCCGACCTCGTTCGTGGTGAGGCCGCGCCTCCGGGCGATCGCGGCGCGGCTTGCGCGGCTCCCCGGTGCGCCCAAGCGGATCGACCTCAAGCTGGAGATACATTCGCAATGCTGACAGAGCTTCTTCTTGCCGCGACGTTCACACGCACCCTCGAGCGGGTCTCGACGATGGATCCCGCGATGGCGACGACGGTCTATGACGCCCACGCCGTCCAGCTCGTCTACGAGACGCCGCTCGAAATCGACTACAAGGCGCGGCCCTACAGGCTTATCCCCGGCTTCTGCGAACTGCCCGAGGTGAGCGCGGACGGACTCACGTACATGTTTAAGGTGAAGGTGAAAGGTGAACAAAGGAATGCAGATTCTTGTTCTGAAGCGGAAAGGATTCCGCTTCTCCGCTCGGAAGACATGGTGCGATCGCTGGAGCGGTTGAGGGACCCGAAGGTGGTGTCGCCGAACGGGTGGATCATGAAGGACGTCGACACCGTGCAGGCGATCGGGCCGAGGACCGTGGCGATCCGCCTGAAGCGCCGGTGCCATTTTTTCCCGTGGCTGATGGCGATCGGCGCGACAGGCGTCGTCGGCCCGAACGGCGAGGGCACGGGGCCCTATGTCCTTTCCCGTTGGCGCAAGAACCACGAGATGGTTTTCCTGAGGAAGTCGGAAGCCGGAGTCGTACAGCGGAATGGCAACATCCATTGTACGACTACGACTAACATCCACGACTCTTTTGACGAAGTCAAGTACCTCGTCGTGGACGACGCCTCCACCCAATGGCTCATGTTCCTCAAGGGGGAGCTCGACTTCCTCGGGGAGATCTCGCGGGACAATTTCGACTCGATCGTAGGTGCGGACGGGTCGATTGATCCGGCGCTTGAGAAAGCGGGGGTGCGGCTCCATTCGATCCCGACGCTTGAGGTGCTGTACTTCGGGATCAACATGAGGGATCCGGTCCTCGGGCCGAACAAGAAGCTCCGCCAGGCGCTCAACGCGGCGTTCGACTATCCGGCGTGGGAGCGGTTCTACAACGGGCGGATCGTCCCGTGCACGACGCCCGTTCCGCCCGGAGTGGACGGACGGCTCGAGAATCCGTTCCCATACGCGTTCGACCTCGGAAAGGCGAAGCGGCTTATGGCGGAGGCGGGGTATCCCGACGGGATCGACCCGAAGACGGGGCGCCGCCTCGTGCTGAGGATGTCCATTGGTCGCGCGAGCCAGGAGAGCCGCGAATCCGGCGAACTCGCCGCGGCGTTCTACGAGAAGATCGGCGTCCGGCTTGAGCTGGAGTTCAAGACGTGGACTGCTTTCGTGGACGCCGTGAACGAGGGACGCGTGCAGATGTTCCGGATGGGCTGGGTGGGGGATTATCCGGATGCGCAGAATTTCCTTCAGCTCTTTTACTCGAAGAACGCGCGTCCGGGTCCGAACCGCGCGGCCTACTCCAATCCCGAGTTTGACCGTGCCTACGACGCGGCGCTCGCCGCGAAGACCGCCGAGGAGAGGAACCGCTGCTGGGAAAGGTGCCAGGAGATCGTGGTGGAGGATTGTCCCTGGGTCTTCACCCATGTCAACAAGTCCTATTCGCTCGTGAGGCCCACGGTGGGGAACTATGTGTCGACCGATTTCCCGTATGGGGTCGAGAAATACTATGAGGTAGGGAATAGGGATTAGGGAACGGAGAGCAGGGGATGACATGAAGACGCTGTACATTGAAAGGTCCACCGGCGAGTGCCGGGACGGGAAGTGGGTGGAGTCCCTTGATCTCGAGGGGGTTGAGCGCATCGTCGTGGGGACGGGCCCTGGAAGTTTCGCCGGCATTCGCTCTGCTCTTGCCTTTGCCCAGGGCTATGCCCTTGCAACGCACTGCGAAGTCCTCGGTCTCCCGTCCGCCTGCGCCATCGCCGCCCAGGTAATCAAACAATCAAACAATTCAAACAATACAAACAATCAGACAATACGTCTCGCCGTCATCGGCGACGCGCGGCAAGGCCAGTTCTGGATTGCGTTATTTGATGGTTTTAGGCTTGAAAAAGACATTTTTCAAGTGAATCTGTCTGAGCTGAAGGGGTCTGTCCCTGCGGATTACAGGGTCGTGACGCCGGATGCGAAGCGGATCGACGGGCTTCTGCGTGAGACTTTCGGCGAGCGATATCTCGGGGGACAGACCCCGAGTGCGGGGGGACAGGCCCCGACGAGTGAGCCGGTGGATATGACCCCGACAAGCGAGGGACTCAGGTTGTTCGCGGAGGCGAATCCATCCATTCTGAAGCCGGAGCCCCTGCCGATTTACCTCAATCCGGCGGTGCGCTGATTTGACTGTTTCCGCGGTTTGCGATATACTTTACACAATAAAACCACCAATGGGAGAAGTCCAGATGGAGAATCAGGAAAACCGTGGCGGCAACATTGCCGCCATTGCGACGATGTTCGCGCTTTTCTTCATGATCGCGTTCGTGACGAATTTTGCGACGCCCATGGGTGTGATCGCGAAGAACCAGTTCCAGGTGTCGAACTTCCTGTCTCAGCTCGGCAATGCGGCGAATTTCTTCGCGTATCTCTTCATGGGGATCCCGGGCGGCCTTATCCTGAAGCGCAAGGGCTACAAGTTCACGGCGCTTGCGGCGGTTGCGGTCGGTTTCGTCGGCGTGGGCGTCCAGCTTCTCTCGGGCTATGCCGAGAGTTTCATCGTGTACGTGGCGGGCGCGTTCATCGCGGGCTT
>JAZUKQ010000375.1:0-8462 GCA_045643325.1 Kiritimatiellia bacterium
CCCGTCGCGGCCGCGAGCGACCAGCTGCCGGAGACAACCTCGGTCAAGCAGGACCAGGTGACGGGGTCTCCGTCCTCCTCGGTGGTGTACTGCGCGAGGTCGGGGGCGGGCATCGCGACGCCCGCCGTGCCCGTCGCGGCCGGGATGTCGGACATTTCGGGAAGCGCGCCGGAGAGACGGACGCTCACGACCTCGGAGAAGCCGCTCAGCTCGCTGCTCGCCTCGTCGCCCGCCGTAATCCGGAAGTAGTAGGTTCCCGCGGAAAGGCCTTCGACCGTGTACGGAGACACGGCCGCCTCGAGGTTCGAGAAGACGATGGTCGACGGAATGTTGTCGACGCCGTACACGGAGAGTCCCTTCAGGCGGGGACCGACGCCGGCCGTGGCGCTCTCGCCGCTCCACTTCACGCGGACGGACGCCTGCCCGAGCGCTGCGGCGGGAAGCGCGACAGAAATCGGCTGGTAGTCGTCCTTACCCGTGGATCCGGAATCGACCGTCGCGATCTCGGTCCAGGTCGCGCCGTCGTCGAGCGAGTACGAGACGGTGATCTCGCGGCTCGCGGCGGAAGACCCGCCGTACGTCGCGGCGGTGCAGGAGGCGAATCCCTCGCCGAGATTCTCGGTCGAGAACGCGGCGCTGACCACGCCGGGGCCGTCCGAGCCGAGAATCCGGTGATAGCTCGTCGCGGAATCGGCGCCGTTCACGTAGGACCAGTCGGCGGCGAGCAGGCTGTCCGAAGTCGAGGCGAGCTTGTTCGTCGCGCCGGAACCCTGCGCCTGGAACGTCTCGGAGGTGGCGACGTCGACGAAATAGACGTCCGCGCCCGCGACGGCATCCCACGTGAGGACGGCCGTGCCGAAGTCCGCGCCGCCGACCGCGGCGGGGTTCTGGGGCGCCGCAAGCCCGACATTCACCGTGTAGACGACCTCGTTGCCCTCGCCCTCGACGTTGTCGGAGACCGTGAAGAGGAACTCATGGACGCCGGCCGTCGTCGGCGTGAAGAGGAACTCGCCCGTGGAGGCGTTGAGCGTGTAGTTGGTCGAGGGCTCGTCCGTGAGCGCGCAGGCCCAGGTGATCACGTCGCCGTCCGGCTCGACCGTGTAGTCGGCGAGCGCGAGGGCCGGCATCGGGACGCCGGCGACGCCTTCCGCGTCGGGAATCTCGGCGAGGAAGGGAGGACTGTCCTCCATCTGCGGCGTGGTGACCGTGACGGTCCGTGAGTTCGCGCCCGTCGTGTTGTTCTCGGCGCGGACCCGGCAGTAGTAGGTCGTGAGCGGCTGGAGCCCGGTGACCGTAAGATTCGTCCCGGCGACCTCCTGGTTGGACGGGAGCGACGCTCCGCCGCCACCGCCGCTTCCGCCGACGGAGATGGAGAGATTGTCGAGATAGAAACGGCACTTCGAGGACCCGTTCGACTTGATGGTCACGACGCTGCCGGAGCGCCCGGTCCCGAGATCGAACGAATAGCCCGTCTGGGTCGACGTGAGCGCCTGATCGACGCTCGCGTACACCTCGCCGCTCTGCGAGAGGCTGACATTGATGGTCGTGGAGTCACTGCCGTACGACCACGCGTCGACGGCGACCGTGACAGTCCCGGCGGAAAGGTCGAGCGCGTTCTTCGTCGAGAGAGAACCCGCGGCGCTGGAGGCGCCGAGTCTCAGACAACCGCTGGCCGCAAAGCCCTTCGTCGCGACAAAATCGTCGTCACCGCTCCACTGCGTGTTGCCGTCACCGTTCACCTCGTCGAAATCCGCGCTCAACACCACCGCGCGCGGAACGGCGCGGGCGAAGTCGGCGGTCGAGACGTCGACGCGGTACTTCGCGGCGCCGGCGACAGGCGCCCAGTCGAGGTCGAACCGGTTGTACTGGACATCGGACGCGACGAGCGAGGCGGAGGCGGCGAGGCCGACGTCGACGCGGAAGGTCGCGGTCTTGGTGCGTCCGAGCGCGTTCTCGGCGGTGAACTGGAGATTATGGGCGCCGTCGGTCGCGGGCGTGAAGGTGACGGTGTGGCCGGAAAGGGACGCGCCGGGATAGGCGGCCATGGTGAGCGTGATGGCGCCGCCGTCCGCGGAGGTGTTCGTCGTCTCGATGACGCCGGTGTAGGTTTCCCCGACCACCATGGAGGGCGTGGAGGGGAACGCGATCCGCACGCCGCCGACCTCCTCGTCGCCGACCCATCCGAGTTCGATGGAGCGGCAGACATTCTCATTGTGGCACTGGGGCATCGTGTAGTCCTCGGACCCCGGGTGGCCGTCGCCGTGCGTCTCCTCCTGGTCCTTGGCGTAGTCGAAGGCCTCGTACGCGGTGGCATAGCCGTCGCCGTCGCCGTAGGGGGCGGCGTCACAGTCGCCGGAGGTCACGCCGCCGACGAATGTCTCGGTGAACGCGCCGCCGGTGTCGCCGTCCCAGGAATACTGGTTGTAGTCCGCGGCGGTGACCCAGCCGATCTCGCTGGCGGAGACCTTCGCCGCGCGGGCGCCGTCCTTGGCCCGGATGCTGTCGACCAAGGCGCTCACGCGCTCCGCGATGCCGGAGGGGCCGTCCAGGACGCGGCCGCCGGCGGTAGAAGGAGCGTCCTCGCCCGCGGCGGCGCGCGACTTGAAGAGTCCGCCGGAGTGGCAGGCGTCGACGACGACGAGCACCTTCACGCCGGTCTTGAACTGCGCGAGGTCGTTCGCGAGCTCGGTGTCCTCGTAGTCGTCGTCGTACGCGCAGAGGAAGACGCTCTTCCCGGAATTCTGTCCGCCGTGGCTGGAATGGAAATAGAGGAACGTGTCGCCCGAGACGGCCAGACCGGCGTACTCCGAGATTTTCGCGCGGATGGCGCTCTTGGTCCCCTTCGAGTCGAGCAGCTTTGTGGTCGTCGCGGAGGTCCAGTCGCCGCGCTCCGTCGCCATGCTGTACACGTTGTTCGCGTCCGGAACACAGCCGTCCAGATAGCTTGAGGAACTGATGTAGGAGGACTTGTACTTGTTCAGTCCGACGGTCAGACCGTAGTTTGTGGCTTGGGCGGCGAAAGACATTCCGACGAGGAGGAACGTCGCGAGTTTGGCGCTTGTTTTCATGAGGCTGGATACCTGCTGTTGGCTTTGAGAACCGATCCGACGATGAACCAGATCTTTACTGAAACGACCCTGTTTGGGTAAAGACAGTATACCACCCCTCCCCTCCGCCCGGCAACCCGGCCAACATTGAATTTTCTTTCGTTTTCCAGAAAGCGAGACGCAAAACACCGCAGTCGTCCGAGGCGACAGCCCCATCGGAGGGGGACTTACCTTGTCGTATTGCCTCCCTTCGAGGAAGGTGTCGCGAGGCGACGAAGGGTGCCTGCAGCAGAAATGCCGCAGACACCCTCCATTGTCCAAGGTCCGGACGAATCGGCGGACAAGGGGCCGGAGAGAATCCAACATCAAGGTCTCCCTGCCTCCGGCCCCCGGACGGTCCCGTCCGTTCAGCCCCGTTAGGCCCGGTCTTTCGCCCGGCGCATCTGACGCGTCTCTTTCGGCGGGACGATCACCTCGACATCGCCCTCCTCGGGCTTCTTGTTCTTCCGTTTGTTCCAGATCATGCCGATGATGGCGAAGAGCGTGCTCGTGCCCCAGTACAGGCACAGGCCGGAGGCGCTCGAATAGAAGAAGAAGAGCATCATGAGCGGCATCATCACGGCCATCATCCGCTGCTGCTGCGGATCGCCGCCGGAAGGCAGAATCTTCGACTGGAAATACATCGCGGCCGCCATGAGAATCGGCAGCAGGTTGACCCCGAACCCGAATGTCTCGCGGAAAAGGTTTTCCGGCATGCTCAAATCGGAAATCCAGAGGAAGCCCGCGAAACGGAGCTCGACCGCGCAGCGGAGCATCGTGAAGAACGCCACGAAGATCGGGAGCTGGATGAGCATCGGGAAGCAGCTCGACATCGGATTCACCTTGTACTCCCCGTAGAGGCGCATCGTCTCGCGCTGGAGCTTCTGAGGATCGTCCTTATAGAGCGCCTGGACCTCTTTGAGCTTCGGCTGCATCGCGTTCATGCGCTTCATGCTCTCGTTCTGGCGCTTGGTGAGCGGATGGATGAGCAGGCGGACAAGCGCCGTGAGAAGGATGATGGCGATGCCGTAGTTCGGAACGGCCGCATGGAGAAGATTGAGGATGTCCAGCAGGATCTCGCAGAAAATGCGCCAGAATCCGAGGTGCGTGACGCGGACCTGTCCCTGTCCGAGACGGCGGAGGTTCGCCATCTTGCGGGGACCGACATAATAGTCGTACACCGTCTCGACGGTCGCGCCGGGCGCGAGGACCGCCGCGTCGAATCCGGCGCCCGCGCACAGGGTCTCGATGCCCGAGGGAGTTCCGTCGCGCGGAACCGTGCGGCTGGCGGAGAAGCGGATCGTTCCGAAACTCTCGGACGGCGTGAGCACCTGGGCGAAAAAGCGGGAGCGGACGGCCACCCAGTCGTAGGCGCCGGCGGACTCGTCCTCGGACGCGGTCTTGGGCGCGCCCTCGGGAATGCGGGCGGCTCCGGCGCATCCGCCGCCGCCGTTGCCGCCGAAGAGCTCCATGAAGCGCTGCGCCGGGGCGTCCGTGTACTCGACCTTCCGCTTGCCGGCACGGACGCGGCGGGAATCGACGCCGATGAATTGGAAATCGTCTTTCTCGGCCGGTCCCATCGCGCCGAGCTGAAGCACCCGGGCCGGGAGCGAGAGCGTCTCCGGGCCGCCGTTCGTCCAACGGTCGGTCACCGTGACGCGGTAGGGATTTTTCCCGCCGTCAAGCAGGCCCTCGAGCTTGGCGAGAGGCCACTCGTACCAAGGGACGGAGCCCGTGGAATCCTCCTTCGAGAACGTGAAGACGCGCTCGAGCCGGAGACCGTCCTTCTCCGCGGAGAGGACGGCGCTCCGCCCGTCCTCCGCGACGTTCAGCGTATACGGAGCCTTCGCGCCGAACCCGGCGATTCCCTCGAAGGAAAGCGCGGGGCGCTCGGAGAAATCGAGCACCGCGACATCGTCCTTCTCGGAGTCCGCCGCGCGCTTGTACTCGAGCATCGCGGCCTCGCGGATGCCGCCGCCGCGGCTCGTCAGGGTGAGGCGCACCGCGCCGTTGTCGAGAATCCCGGTCGTCTCCGGCGTCGTGTCCTCGGGCTCGGGCTCCGCCGCGACGGGCGCGGCCGCGGTCTCCCGGAGCTCGGGGTTGGCGTTCTCGTTGAACCCGCGGAACGTTCCGTCCCCGGCGGTCCCGACACCGTTCGTGACGGCCTCGGCGGTCTCGACGACGTTGGTCGCCTGGAACTCGGCATACGCCTTCGCGCGGGCCTTCGCCTCTTTGCCCTGCCACCAAAACGACACGCCGAGAAGCGCGACAAGAATGAATACGATGAGTTTCTCTTGCTTATTCATGAGTTGTAAAGGATGAATAGGGATATTTCCGGAAATAGCCGGGCCACGTCTCCGGGACCGGATCGTAGCCGCTCGGTCCGTACGGCCGGCAGCGCAGAAGCCGCCTCAGGGTCAACCACCCGCCCTTCCAGGCCCCGAACCGTTCTACGGCCTCAAGCCCGTAATGCGAACAAGACGGCTCGAACCGGCACGCGCCGCCCATAAACGGGGAAAGCACGACCTGATAGGCACGGATAAGGAAGACGAGAACCCATCTCATGACTCTTCCTTGAGGAGCACGCCCAACTTCCGCCAGGCGTACAGGAGGTCTCTCTCCACGTCGTCCCGTTTGCTCTCGAGCAGCTTCCGCCGCCCAAGAAGGACCACGTCGACCCCGTCCGCGAGCTGTCCGCGGAGCATGCGGAACGCCTCCCGCATCAACCGTTTGGCCCGGTTGCGCTCCACGGCGAGGTGAAACGTCCGCTTGCTCGCGACTACCCCCACGCGCCGTCCGGCGCCGTTTCCGCGCCGGATCCATACGACCACCCGGCGCGCGGCCAGCGTCTCTTTCGCGTCGAACGCCTCGGCGAACTCCGTTTCGCGGACAAGCCGGGCGCCCCTTGGAAGCCCCCGCCCCTTTAAAATGCGAGACGGAACGGGACCGGACCCCGCTTTCGCGGCATCTGCGTCATCCCGCTCCGTAGGCACGGCGGAGTCCGTTTCGCTCACGGCCCCTGCCTTGGACGAAGACTACACCTGAGTCAGGCGGGCACGGCCCTTCTGACGACGACGGCGGAGGATGGCGCGGCCATCGGCGGTCTCCATGCGGGCACGGAAGCCGATCTTGCGGGCGCGCTTGATCTTCGAAGGCTGATAAAGCTGTTTCATTAGGTGTCTCTCTTTCTACAACGACTTCTGCAAAAGGAAGCGACAGTATACCGGAAACGGATCCGTCGCGCAACCCCTTTTTATGCGGAAATCGCCCCGGGACCTTCCGGCCCGGGGCGATCGGTCTTGAACCGGAAATCCGCGGAGCGCGCGGTGCGGCGCCGCGGTTCGGTTCCGGGTCCCGTTTTATTTCTTCATCGCCTCTTCGACGGCGACGGCGACGGCGACGGTCGCGCCGACCATGGGGTTGTTGCCCATGCCGATGAGACCCATCATCTCGACGTGCGCCGGGACGGAGGAGGAGCCGGCGAACTGCGCGTCCGAGTGCATGCGGCCCATCGTGTGGGTCATGCGGTAGGAGGAAGGACCGGCGGCCATGTTGTCCGGATGGAGCGTACGGCCCGTGCCGCCGCCGGAGGCGACGGAGAAGTACTTGCGTCCGTTCTCCTGGCACCACTTCTTGTAGGTGCCGGCGACCGGATGCTGGAAGCGGGTCGGGTTCGTGGAGTTGCCGGTGATGGAGACGCCGACGTTCTCGAGCTTCATGATGGCGACGCCTTCGGGGACGTTGTCGGCGCCGTAGCACTTGACGTCCGCGCGCGGTCCCTTGGAGAAGGCCTTCTTGGAGACGACCTTGACCGTCTCGGTCGAGTTGTCGAAGGAGGTCTTGACGTAGGTGAAGCCGTTGATGCGGGAGATGATGTAGGCGGCGTCCTTGCCGAGACCGTTCAGGATGACGCGGAGGTTCGTCTTGCGGACCTTGTTCGCGTTGAGGGCGATCTTGATGGCGCCCTCGGCGGCGGCGAAGGACTCGTGGCCGGCGAGGAAGGCGAAACAGCCGGTCGCGTCGTCGAGAAGCATCGCGCCGAGGTTGCCGTGGCCGAGGCCGACCTTGCGGTTCTCCGCGACGGAGCCGGGGACGCAGAACGCCTGAAGGCCGATGCCGATGGCGGCGGCGGCGTCCTTCGCCTTCTTGCAGCCCTTCTTGATGGCGATGGCGGCGCCCACGGTGTAGGCCCACTTCGCGTTCTCGAAGCAGATCGGCTGGGTCTCCTCGACGATCTTGTAGGCGTCGACGCCCTTCTCGTCGCAGATCTTCTTGCACTCGGCGATGGAGGAGATTCCGAACTCCTTGAGCGCGGCGAGAATCTTGGCCTCGCGGCGCTCATAGCCCTCGAACTGGACCGTGTCGGCCTTGGCGACGGCCTTGGCGACGGCCTTCTTGGCGGCGGGTTTCGCGGCGGCCTTGGGGGCGGCCTTCTTGGCGGCGGGTTTCTTGGTAGCCATGATGATAAATCCTTTCTATAAGGCGCTTAGTCCTTGCGCGGATCGATGTACTTGGCGGCGCCGTCGAACTGGCCGTAGTGGCCCTTGGCCTTCTCCCACGCCTCGTTCGGGGTGAGACCCTTCTTGATGAAGTCGGTCATCTTTCCGAGGGAGACGAACTCGTAGCCGATCACCTCGTTGTCCTTGTTGAGGGCCATGCGCGTGCAGTAGCCTTCGGTCATTTCGAGATAGCGGGGGCCCTTCGCCTTGGTGGCGTACATCGTGCCGACCATCGAGCGCTCGCCCTTGCCGAGGTCCTCGAGGCCCGCGCCGATGACAAGACCGCCCTCGGAGAAGGCGCTCTGCGAACGGCCGTAGACGATCTGGAGGAAAAGTTCGCGCATCGCCGTGTTGATGGCGTCGCAGACGAGGTCCGTATTGAGCGCCTCGAGAATGGTCTTCCCGACGAGAATCTCGCTCGCCATGGCGGCCGAGTGGGTCATGCCGGAGCAGCCGATGGTCTCGACGAGGGCCTCCTCGATGACTCCGTTCTTGACGTTCAGCGAGAGCTTGCAGGCGCCCTGCTGCGGAGCGCACCAGCCGATGCCGTGCGTATAGCCGGAGATGTCCTTGATTTCTTTGGCCTGGACCCACTTGCCCTCTTCGGGAATGGGAGCCGGACCGTGGTTGCACCCTTTGGCCAACGGGCACTGGTGCTCGATTTCAGCGGAATAGATCATTCTTGATTCCTCAGTGTTCGTGACGCGCCCGTACCGGTGGGCGAATCGTGTGAAGCGGATAGAATACCGGATTCCGCGCGCGGAGACAATCCAAAATTCACGCCGGTGTGTGGCAAAACTTTGTCCGCGCTCTCCGGCGGCAGTTCGCGGGGGGGAGTGGGGTCGTAGCCATGTCGTTCTGTGGGCCAAGGGGTTGC
>JAZUKQ010000376.1:0-4949 GCA_045643325.1 Kiritimatiellia bacterium
CCCCGGGATTGACGTAGCCTCCCCGGAAGCATATACTTTGCGCCGCTCCTCAAAATTAGGAATGCCTAACTTTTTTATGAAGACACTGACCGATCTCCGACTCGGCGACAAGGCGCGCGTCATTGGCTACAAGGCGGGGAATCCCGCGTACCGCGCCAAACTTCTCGCGCTCGGACTGACCCGCGGCACCGGCATCACCGTCGTCAACCAGGCCCCGCTCGGCGACCCCGTCGAGATCGAGCTCCGCGGTTTTCATCTCTCGCTCCGCAAGGCCGAGGCGTCCATCGTGGAGGTCGCGCCGCTATGAGCGAGCCGAAAAAACACTACACCGTCGCCCTCGTCGGAAATCCGAACGCCGGAAAGACCACGGTCTTCAACGCGCTCACCGGGGCGAAGCAGGTCATCGGCAACTGGCCCGGCGTCACCGTCGAGCGCAAGGAGGGCGAGCTGGTCCTCCCCGACGGCACGCGGGTGACGGTCGTGGACCTGCCCGGCATCTATTCGCTCATGGCGACCAGCGAGGACGAGCGCGTCTCGGTCGAGTACATCCTCGCGGGCGGGGCCGACCTCTATCTCAATGTCGTCGACGGCTCGAATCTCGAGCGCAATCTCTATCTCACGCTCCTTCTTTCGGAGCTCGGCCGCCCGATGGCGACGGTCCTCACGATGATGGACATCGTCGAGGCGCGCGGCATCCGGATCGATCTCCCGCACCTTTCCGCCCATTTGGGATGCCCCGTCCTCGGCATCAACGCCAACGCGACCTCGGGCGGGCTCGGAAAATGGTTCGCGGGGCTCCGGAAGGACACGACCCACCGCGCCCCCGCCAATCCGGTCGGGACGCCCGCGGACCTTGTCGATTTTCTCGCCTCGGCCCTGACGTCCGCCCGGGCCCCGACGGTGCGGGTCGCCTATCCGAACGAGATCGAGGAGGAGGCCGCCGGGCTCGTCCTCGGCTGCGCCGGCGTGGCCGCGGGGATGAAGCTCGACCCCCGGGTCGTCGCGCTCCGCCTGCTGGAGGGCGATCCCGTCGCCTGCGCGGCGATGGACCGCGACGGAACGGTCTCCCCCGAGGTCGTCGAGGTGTCCCGGCGCCGGATCGGCGCCGTTCTCCGCGAGTACCCCGACGAGGCGCTCGCCGACGCCCGCTACGGCACGATCAACGGCCTCGTCCGCGATGTCGTCTCGAAGGCGCGCTCCAAAGAGTTTTTCTCGACGAAAATCGACCGGATCATCCTCAACCGCTGGCTCGGCATCCCGTTTTTCCTCTTTGTGATGTATGTCGTGTTCTGGCTCACGCAGATCGTGGGCGGCGCGTTCATCGACTTCTTCGACCTCCTCGGCGGGACGGTGTTCGTCCAGGGCTCGCGGTTCCTTCTCGGAAGGCTCGGGGCGCCGGCGTTTCTCGTCGCGCTCGTCTCCGACGGTCTCGGCGCGGCGCTTCAGACGGTCGGCACGTTCATTCCGCCCATCTTCTTCATGTTCCTCTGTCTTTCCGTCCTGGAGGACTCGGGATATATGGCGCGCGCGGCGTTCGTGATGGACCGGTTCATGTCGTGGCTCGGACTTCCCGGAAAGTCGTTTGTCCCGCTGCTGGTGGGCTTCGGTTGTTCGGTCCCGGCCATCATGGCGACGCGCACGCTCGACAGCCGGCGCGACCGCTTCCTCACGCTGTTCATGATCCCCTTCATGTCGTGCGGCGCGAAGCTCCCGGTCTGGACCGTCTTCGCGGCGGCGTTCTTCCCGGAGAATCCCGGACGGATGGTCTTCGCGATGTATGCCGCGGGCATCGTGCTCGGCGTGGCGACCGGCTGGATTCTCCGCCGCACGCTCTTCACCGGCGAGCCGTCGCATTTCATCATGGAGCTCCCTCCCTACCACTGCCCCCGGCCGCGGCACATCCTGCTCCATTCCTGGGACCGGCTCAAGATGTTCGTCTTCCGCGCGGGCAAGGTCGTTGTCCCGATGGTTCTCCTTCTCGGCATGCTCAACACCGTCGGGACCGACGGCTCGTTCGGCAACCAGGACAGCCGGAACTCGCTCCTCGCCGCCGGCGGCCGCGCCATCACGCCCGTCTTCACGCCGATGGGTGTCGGACGCGACAACTGGCCCGCGACGGTCGCCGTCTTCTCGGGACTTTTCGCCAAGGAGTCCGTCATCGGCACGATGACGAGCCTCTATGGGCAGAACAGCGCCTCCGCGCCGGTTCCGGACGCCCCCGCGCGCGTGCCGTTCGATTTCTGGGGCGGCGTCCGCGCCGCGTTCGCCTCCGTTCCACGCAATCTCGCCGGCATCGTCTCCGCGATCTCGGCCCCGCCCGGAAACGGGGAGGCCCCCGGGGACAAGGAGACGGGGGAGGGCGCGGAGACGTCGGTCTTCCAAAACATGCGCGAGGCGTTCCCGGAGGGGCGGTGGCAGGCGTTTTCGTATATGCTGTTCATTCTGCTCTATGTCCCGTGTCTCGCCGCGATGGGCGCCGCGGTCCATGAGCTCGGAAAAGGGTACGGGGCGCTTCTCGCCGCCTATCTCACGGTCTTCGGCTGGTGCGTGGCGACGCTCCACTATCAGATCCGGCTCGGGCATTCCGCGCTCTGGATCGCGGTTCCTGTCTTTCTCCTTCTCGCGATGTTCGGCTCGTTCCGGTGGATGGGCCGTTCCGGAAAAGTCCGGCTGATCTGACCGCCGTTGTTCGAGGTTTCTACGATGAATGCTGCCCCCTCATGGATCACTTCCGAAGAGTTTTGCGGACTTGAGCCGCTGAATGTCTTCCACCGCCAGCTCGACCGCTCCGCCCAGGTTCCCATGCAGGACACGGAGCGCCTGAACCGGCATATCCTCTTCCGGAAGAGTTTCCGGTTGGAGTCCGTCCCGGAAAAGGCGCCGCTCCGCGTTTCGGCCGACGACTGCTACAAGCTCTACGCCAACGGCGCGTTCGTCGCCCAGGGCCCCGCGCCCGGCTATCCGTCCCGCACGTTCTTCAATCTGCTCGACGTCGCCCCGTACCTCCGCCCGGGCCGGAATGTCGTCGCCGTCCATACGTATTATCAGGGGCTCGTCAACCGCGTCTGGGTCAGCGCCGACCGCCGCCACGGCCTTTGGATGGACCTGGAGGACGGCTCGGGGAATGTCCTCGCCCGGTCGGACGGGTCGTTCCTCTGTCGTCTTCATACCGGCTATTCGGCGTGCGGAACCGTCGGCTATCTCACCCAGTTCCTCGAGCGCTACGACGCCTCCGCCCCCGAGGTCGGGTTCGAGGATCCGGATTTCGACGATTCCGCCTGGGCCCCCGCCCGCGTCCGGACGCACGCCGACTACGTGTTCGCGCCCGATCCCGTTCCCGTGCTCGAGGTGGAGCGCGTCGCTCCGGTGAAAACGGAGGAGCGGCCGGCCCCCGCCCCCGGCGGCTCGTCCGGGGAGAAGATTCTCTTTGTCGATTTCGGCGCCATCTATATCGGAAATCTCTCGCTCCGGGCGGCCGGCCCGCGCGGCGCGGAGATCACGCTCCGCTTCGGACAGGAGCTCCGGGAGGACGGCTCGGTCCGCCACGATATGCGCTGCAACTGCGACTATGTCGAGTATTTCCGTCTTTCCGGACGGCCCGACGGCGATGTCCTCCGGCAGTTCGACTACAAATCGTTCCGGTACGCGGAACTCGTCCTGCCCGGGGGCGTCGGGGTGGACCTCGCGTCCGTCGCGCTCGTGGCGCGCCACCGCCCGTTCGCGCTCCGGGCCGCGTGCCGGTTCTCCGACCCGCGCTCGCTCGCCGTCTGGAATCTCTGTGCCGGCTCGTTCCGCTATGGCGTCCAGGAGACCATCCAGGACTGCATGGACCGCGAGAAGGGCTACTACATGGGCGACGGCTGCTACACCATGTGGGCGTACTATCTCCTCACGCGCGACGTCGCGATGCTCCGGAAGTTCGTCGACGACTTCCTCGCCTCGTCCTTCATCTCGGAGGGGCTCATGACGTGCGCCTGCTGCTCGTTCATGCAGGAAATCGCGGAGTTCCCGTTCTATTTCGTGCTGCTCGTCTGGGAATACGCCGCCGAGACCGGCGACTGGGAGTTCGTCCGCCCCCGCTATGCCCGGCTCGCCAGGGTGATGGACGACTATCGCGCGCGCTATGCCGAGCCCGACGGACTGCTCAGCCGCCTCGACAAATGGTGTGTCACCGAATGGCCCCGGAACTGCCGCGACGGCTACGACGTCGATGTCGAGGAAGGCAAGGTCTGCGAGGCCAAGCACAATGTGATCAACGCCTGGTATGTCGGCGCGGTCCGGTGCATGAACAAGCTCGCGGCGGGACTCGGTCTCCCCCCCTACGCGGACGAGGCGGCGTATAAGCGCGCGTTCGTCGACGCGTTCTACGACCGGGAGCGCCATCTCTTCAAGGACCGGGTCGGAAGCGGGCACGTGAGCCTTCCCGCCAACAGCTATGCCGCGTTCTTCGGGCTTTTCCCCGAGAAGGAGGGCGAGGACCGGGTCGTGGAGTGGATCGGCCGGACGGGGTTCGCGACGAGTCTTCTCTTTCAGTTCTATCCGATGCTCGGATTCCTGGTCCGCAAAGGGGAGGGCGGCCTGCTGCACCGCCTCGTTTCCGATCCGAAGGCATGGTACAGCGTCGTCGCGAACGGCGGCACCCGGTCTCCCGAGGCCTGGCCGTCGGACCTCAAGTGGAACACCTCGCTTTTCCACCTGACCCTCGCCTCCGTCGCGGTCTTTCTGACGGACTGGAACGCGGAAAAGGCGTTCGACTTTCCCGCCGGAGAGTGAGCCTCTGGAGAGGCCTCCGCCTCCCCTCAGGCCCCGGCCCCCTGGAGGGGGCTGCCGGCAAAGCCGGCTGGGGGTGTCCCCCTCCGGCCCTCCGCCCCCGCCCCGTCCCCTTCGGGCTCCCCTCAAGGCCCGGCCCCCTGGAGGTAAAATGAGAAGGCAGTTCCCCCTGCGATGGG
>JAZUKQ010000377.1:0-5200 GCA_045643325.1 Kiritimatiellia bacterium
CTCCACCACATGAATACTGCCCGTCTTCTCTCCTCCACGGCGCTCGCCGCGCTCGGGCTCTCCCTCCGCGCCGACCCGGCCCCGGTCTATGTCAGCGCCGGCGGCTCGGACACCGCGCCCTACGCGACGCTCGAGACCGCCTCGACAAGTTTCGCGGCCGCGCTGCAGGCCGCCGTCGCCGTTCCCGGCACGACCGTCTATGTCGATGACGGAACCTACGCGCTCCCCGGAATCCAGTACGTCACGAACGGCGTGAAGGTCGTGGGCCTCTCGGGCAGACCGGAGCGTTGCGTCCTCGACCGGAACGGCAGCCGGTACGGTGATTCGATCAACAGCTGCGCGCTCTACATCGACGGCGCGGACTCCTTGGTCTCCGGCGTCACCGTCGCACGCGGCGCAATGCGCAATTCGAAGACCGACACCGTTGGCATGGGCGTCACTATCGGCGAGAACGGGGGCGTCCTCTCCAATTGCGTCGTCCGCGGTTGCGTCTTCGACGGGTACTACACCCCGAAGGCGGCCGGCGTGTTCCTTCTGGGCGACGACGCTCTGATGACCCGCTGCGTGGTCTCCAACAACACCGACCAGGGATACAATAAGGCCATTGGCCCCGGCACCGCGACCGGCGTCTGGCTCCGGAAGGGCCGGATCGAGGACTCGCTCATCGTCGGGAACTCCTCCACGAAGGACTGGGGGGCCACGGCGGACCGCTCCTGCGGCGTCTATGCCGAGGCCGGGTCCATCGTGAACTGCGTCATCGCGGGCAACCGCTCCTACAACGGCGTCGAGGGGCTCTTCGTCCCGGACGGCGCGTCCGTCGAGGTCGCCAACACGGTTCTCGCCGGCGCCCTTCGCGCGAACGGCACCGCCGGCGTTTCCTACTCCGGACCGGACATCGCCTTCAACCACTGCGCGCTGGAGTCCGCGTCCGCCGGCGACGTCGGCTGCGTCTACGGGACCGCCGACACCTTCTTCACGAACCCCGCCGCCGGGGACTACCTCCCCCCGGAGACCTCCCGCACCCTCAACGCGGGCGACAACGCCGCCGTGCGATCCGCCCTCGACCTCCTCGGCGCCGACCGCATCCTCTACAACACCGTCGACATCGGCTGCTTCGAGTCCACCTCCGCCCCCGTAAGCGGGCTGGTCCTCCGGTTTGTCACGGAGTCCTTCTCGGCGCCCACAGACCAGACCATGGCGCTCAGCGTCTCCACCTCTGCCGCCCCCGGCGAGACGGTGGTCCACCACTGGGACTTCGGCGACGGTACGACGGCCGAGACCGACACCCCCGAGACCCCCCATGCCTGGGCCGCATGCGGAACCTACACCGTGACCTGCTGGGCCGAGTGCGGCGCCGACACCTCCGCCCCCGCGTCGATCACCGTCGAGATTCTTCCGCGGACTCTCTACATGACCGTCGAGAATCCCAACGCCGAGGCTCCTTATGCAACCTGGGAGAAGGCGGGTACCAACCTTGCCGAACTCGTGGACTACGCTGTCGACGGCTGCGAGATCGTCATCGCCTCCGGCGACTACCGTGTCCCGGTCGCGACAAGTCTACTCACGACGGTCGACAAGCGCGTCGACATCCATTCCGTCTCCGGGAATCCCGCCGACGTCCTGTTCGGCTACCTCTCCTCGGTGAGGAACGCCAGCACGCGCTTCCTCGTCCTCTCCGACCCGGGCGCCGTCGTCTCCGGAATCACCGTCACGAATTGCGTGCTCAGCGCCACGGGCGACAACAACTACACCACGGCCGGCGCCCTGACCCAGACCGCCGGAACCGTCTCGAACTGCTGCTTCGTCGGATGCTCCAGCAGCCTGACGGGGCCCCCGGGCTGCGCGCTCGTCTCCGGCGCGGACAGCCTCGTCACCCACTGCGTCTTCCGCGACTGCACGGCCTCCTCGCTCTGGCAGGGCAAGGGAACCGCGGTCAAGGCGCATAGCGGCGCGCGCGTCGAGAACTGCCTCTTCGTGGAATGCGGCTCCTCCGCGAGCGGAGACAACGACCAGAACAACTCCGCGGTTCTCCATCTCTCCGGCGGAAGCCGGGCCGTCAACTGCACCGTCTACGGGGGATCGGCCCCCGGGGCGGCCCACTTCTACGGCATCCTCGCGAGCGGATCGACCGTGACGAACTGCATCATTTCGGGCGTCACCAACATGAACGGCCCCGCCACCTGGTTCGGCGACGAGACGGCCTTCGTCAACTGCCTCGTAGACGCCGCCGAGGCCTCCTTCGCCCTCCAGGAGGATCCGGACGACCCGTCCGTCACGAACCTCGTTCCGCAGGCCGTCTCCTCCGCCCCCGCGTTCCTCGTCGAGCCGCCCGCGGACACCTTCCGCGACGCGGAGAACGGAGACTTCCGCCTCAAGTCCTCCTCGAAGGCCGTCAACGCCTCCCGCGGCTTCACGCCCGAGGGCTGGGACGCGCCCGGCTACACCGACCTCGCCGGAAATCCCCGCCTTCTCGGCCGCCTCGATCTCGGCTGCTACGAGTGCCGCGCGCAGCTCGCGACCGTCATTTTTGTGGAATAGGACCGGTCCGGGTCGTCCGTGCCATAAGAGCCCCGCGCTCCCCGTTTTCCCCCTCGTCCCGTCGACGGGTGTCGCGGAAACGCTCCCGCCTTGGCCCGCCGCCCCCTCCGGCACCCTTTCTAGTTGCGTTTCCGCGGCTAAAAAAGTATCCTATTCCTACGTCAGGGGCATCGTCCGCCCCCTTTTCACCAACCAAGAAGGTCACTATGTCGAAACCTATCCTCGGCGCCCAACTCTACTCGCTCCGCAACTATTGCAAAACCCTCGAAGACACCGTCAAGACCCTCGAAAAGGTCAAGGCGATCGGCTACACGGCCATCCAGCTCTCCGGCGTCGCCCCGATGAAGGACGACCCCATGGGGCTCGCCCAGGCGATCCGCGAGTCCGGCCTCACCGCCTGCTGCACGCACACCAACTACGACCAGCTTCTCAACGACACCGACACCGCCATCGCCAACCACAAGGCCTGGGGCGTCCGTCACGTCGCCATCGGCAGCCTTCCCACCCAGTACGCCATGGACCAGGCGGGCATCGACGCCTTCGTCGCCGACATCCGGAAGTTCCTCCCGAAACTCCAGGCCGAGGGCATGGACTTCTCCTACCATAATCACAGCTTCGAGTTCTTCAAGCTCCCCGACGGCCGCACCTGGCTCCAGTCCCTCTACGAGACCGCCCCCGCGGACGTCCTCAAAGCCGAGCTCGACGTGCACTGGGTCACCGCCGGCGGCGGCTCCCCCGCCGCGTGGATCCGCGGCCTCGGCGCCCGCCAGCCCCTCCTCCACCTCAAAGACTTCATCATGCACCGAAAGACCGCGGAGAACCGTTGGGACGTCGAGCGCCGCTTCGCCCCCATCGGCTCCGGCAACCTCGACTGGCCCGAGGTCTTCAAGGCCGCCGAGGAAGTCGGCGTCGAGTATATGCTCGTCGAGCAGGACGACTGCTACGGCGCCGATCCCTTCGGCGAAATGGAGAAGAGCTACAACTTCGTCCGCTCCTTCGGCTACTAGGAGATACCCCATGATCTATCTCACCGGTTTCGCCGACGAGGCCGCCTCGTCCATCGACGACCAGATCCGGGCCACCAAAGAGCTCGGCTGGAACGCCATCGAGTCCCGCGCCGTGAACGGCCAAAACATCCACGACCTCTCCGACGAGGAGTTCGACATCGTCGCCGGAAAACTCGACGACGCGGGCATCCGCGTCAACTGCTTCGGCTCGACCATCGCCAACTGGAAAAAGCACATCACCAAAGGCGCCGACTTCTACCGCGACATCGAGCAGACCGGGCGCGCCATCCGCCGTATGCAGCGCCTCGGCACCCGCAAGATCCGCATCATGTCCTACGCCGTCATTCCGGACACCCCGATGGAGGACCAGCTCTTCGCCGAGCGTGTCGCCCGTCTCCGGACGCTCGTGACCCTCTTTCTGGACGCCGGCATCCAGCCCGTCCACGAGAACTGCATGAACTACGGCGGCCAGGGCTGGACCTATACCCTCCGCCTGCTCGACGCCATCCCCGAGCTGAAGCTCGTCTTCGACACCGGCAACCCCGTCTTCACGTGGGACCAGACGCTTCCCGGGCAGAAAAAGCGCGAGTCCTCCTGGGACTTCTACCGCAACGTCTGCGAGTTCGTCGACTACGTCCACATCAAGGACGCCGTCATCCAGCCCGACGGAACGACGAAATACTCCTGGCCCGGCGAAGGCGTCGGCGATGTCGTCCGCATCGTCCAGGACCTCGTCTCCAACGGCTACGAGGGCGGCATCTCCATCGAGCCGCATCTCGGCGCGGTCTTCCACGACGCCAACGCGCAGCAGTCCCCGGACGAGGCCAAGTACGCGATGTATGTCGAGTACGGCCGCCGCATGGAGAAAATTCTCAAAGACGCCGGCGCCCAGCTCGGACCCTACGCCTAACCGCGTCCGGAACGACTTTCCGGCACCCCGGATAAAGAAGGGCGGAGGCCTCGCGGCCTCCGCCCTTTCTCGTTTCCGGAGGCTTCCCTCCGTCGCGGATACGGCGCTAGAACATCCCGCACGAGAGATACCGCTCGCCGGTGTCCGGAAGCAGGACGACCACGCGCTTTCCCCTCATTCCGGGACGGGACGCGACGGGGCGCGCGGCGTGCGCCGCCGCTCCGGAGGAGATTCCGGAAAGGATCCCCTCTTTCCGGGCGAGCTCGCGCGCCGCCCCGTACGCCTCGTCCGTCGTGACCGCGACAACCTCGTCGATCAGGTCCGTCCGGAGCGTCTTCGGAACGAATCCGGCGCCGATCCCCTGCAGTTTGTGAGGTCCGGGCTTTCCGCCGGAAAGCACCGCGGAGTCGGCCGGCTCGACCGCGACGATCCGCACAGCGGGATTCGCCTCGCGAAGCGCCTCGGCGACGCCCGTGAGCGTCCCGCCCGTGCCGACCGTGGCGACGAACACATCGACCTTCCCCTCGGTGTCCCGGACGATTTCCGCGCCGGTCGTGCGGCGGTGCACGGCAGGATTCGCGGGGTTCTCGAACTGTCCCGCCAACATCGCCCCGGGGGTCGAGGCGACAAGCTCCTCCGCTTTCCGGATCGCGCCCGTCATCCCCTCCGCCCCCGGCGTGAGCACGAGCTCGGCGCCGTACGCGGCGAGCAGCATGCGGCGCTCGACGCTCATCGTGTCGGGCAT
>JAZUKQ010000378.1:0-2742 GCA_045643325.1 Kiritimatiellia bacterium
GAGGAAGTCGTAGGCGTCGCAGAGGCGGTCGAGCCCGGCGCCGAGGGCGGCGACCGTGCCGACGTTGCCGGAGTTGCAGTCGGTGTCCCAGCCGGCGTCGTTCGCGATCTCGAGCGAGCGGCGGAAGTCGTTCCTCCCGTAGGCCCAGGCCATGACCATGACGGCGTGGTTGGGGACGACGTGGCAGTTGCCTCCGTAGATCTGATAGCCGTACTTCGCGCGGATCCGGCCGAACGTCTTCTCCCAGTCGCCGTCCTCGCGGGCCCAGGCGCGGACGTCGCGGTGGATCTGGGCGATGAGGGAGCCGGCGGGGAGGACGGAGAGGCCGGCGTCGAGGACCTTGTCCATGTCGCGCTCGGTGAACGCGGCGGCGACCATGGCGGCGACGGCCATCGCGGCGTGGACGGCCTCGCCGTCGTGGGAGACCGAGGCGGCCTTTTTCGCGAGGCGGGCGGCCCGCGCGGGGTCGCCGGGGGCGACCATGCCGAAGGCGTCGATGAAAATCTGCGCCCCGATTTGCTCGGCGACCTGTTTCCCGTTGAGCGCGGCGGAGCCCGAGGCGGGGGCTTTCACGCCGTTCTTGAGACGGAGATAGGCGGTGTGCTCGGTGGACATGCACATGCCGCCCCACCAGAGGATGGTGCGCCCCTCGAGAAGGTAGTTGAGCCAGGTGTCGCCGAAGAAGGCGTCGGGGGTGTCCTCGAAAAGCCCGGAGTCGGCCAGCGCCTGGATGAAGACGAGCGTGCCGGAGATGTCGTCGTCCGGGCAGACGAGCGGGTAGCCGACCTCGGAGTGGACATAGCGGTCGACGGTACCGAACTTCTCCATGACGCGTTCCTTGGACCAGCCCTCGAAGGGCTTGCCGGCGTAGACGCCGATGACTTTGCCGAGGACGGCGGTATAGACAAGACGTTCGTAGGAGGGAAGGGGCGGGGTGGACATGGCGGTCGACGGAAAGAGGCCCGGAGACAGGAAATTGAAAACGATAAAGGTATTGTAGCGCTTTCCGGCGCGGGACGGAAGGCGGGGGACGTTGTTTTCCGCGTTCTTTCGGACAAGACCCGGGCGTTTCCGATTTTTTTCAAAAAAACATAAAATACCCCCTTGCGCGGTCCCGGGGACTGCGGTATACTGTGCGCCGTTCTCACCGCTCGGATGGTGAAATTGGCAGACACGTATGCTTGAGGTGCATATGGAGCAATCCTTGGGGGTTCGAGTCCCCCTCCGAGCACCACTCTTTCAGGGCTCGCTTCGGCGAGCCCTTTCCATTTAAGCGGGCGCCGCGGCGTCCGCGTCCGCCGCCGTCTTCTCCATGATCGATTTCAACGACGTCTCCATCCACTTCGGCACGCAGGACGTGCTGCGCCACGCCTCGTTTCAGATCAACGAGGGGGAACGCTGCGGCATTGTGGGGCCGAACGGCGCGGGAAAGTCGACCGTGTTCGCGCTCATCACGGGCGAGCAGCAGGTCGACGGAGGCAGCGTCACGATTCTGGGCTCCCCCCGGATCGGCCATCTTCACCAGCAGCTTCACGCGTACGACGACGCGGACACGCTTCTCTCGTATTCCATGCGCGCGGAGCCCAGGCTCGAGGAGCTGGAGACGAAAATCCACCGGATCGAGGGCATCCTCGCCGGCGGGGACGGCGCGGCGGGCGCGGACCGTGGGCGGCTTCTCGGAGAGCTCGGGGACGCGCAGACCGAGTTCGAGCATCTGGGCGGGTACGACCTCGAGGCGCGCGTGAAGGCCGCGCTCTCCGGCCTCGGCTTCCACGTCTCCGATTTCCAGCGCCCGTTCACGGATTTCAGCGGAGGCTGGAAGATGCGCGCCGAGGTGGTCCGGACGCTCGTGATGAAGCCCGACCTGCTGCTGCTGGACGAGCCCTCGAACTATCTCGACCTTCCCGCCGTCGAATGGATGCAGAAGTATCTGCGGGAATACATGGGGACGCTCCTCCTCATCTCGCACGACCGCTTCCTCCTGCGCACGCTCACCTCGACCACGGTGGAGATCGACGGCTGCACCGCGACGCGTTACGCGGGCGGCCTCGACTACTATCTCGCCGAGCGGGAGCGCCGGTACGCGACGCTGCTCGCGGCGAAGCGCAACCAGGACCGTCTGAAGGAGCAGACGCAGCGGTTCATCGACACGTTCCGCTATACGCCCACCAAGGCGGCGCAGGTGCAGAGCGCGGTCAAGCGCCTGGAGAAGATGGAGGAGATCGTCGTCCCCCGGCAGGCGTCGAGCGAGGGGCATCTCCGGCTTCCGGAGCCCGAGCCGTGCGGGACGACGGTGCTGCGGCTGGCGGACATCGGCTACACCTACGACGGCGAGAAGTGGATTTTCCGGCATCTCTCCTTCGAGGTGACGCGCGGGGACCGCGTGGTCGTCGTCGGCTACAACGGGATGGGCAAGACGACGCTCTGCCGGCTTCTGGCGGGTCTCCGCGCTCCGAGCGAGGGCGAGGTCGTGTTCGGGACGAAGGTGGTGCCGGGGTGCGTCTCGCAGGATTTCGCGGAGCTGATTCCGCCGGAGCGCTCGCTGCTGCAGGCTGTGAGGCTTGCGGATTCCTCGCTCACCGAGGCGGAGGCGCGGTCGCTGCTCGGCGCGTTCGGTTTCCCCGGCGACGACGTGTTCAAGGAGAGCGGCGTCCTCAGCGGCGGCGAGAAGATCCGTCTCGCGTTCGCGCGGATGTACGCGCGCCATCCGAATGTGCTGATTCTCGACGAGCCGACGACGCA
>JAZUKQ010000379.1:0-11722 GCA_045643325.1 Kiritimatiellia bacterium
GGGCAAGCTTCCGCGTGAGACCGTTTCCCGTGAGTATTCCCTGGAATACGGCACAAACACACTTTACATGCACAAGGATTCCATTAAGCCGGGTCAGCGTGTCCTGTTCATTGACGATCTGCTCGCCACCGGCGGCACGGCCGAGGCGGCCGCGCGCCTCGTGACCGGGCTCGGCGGCACCGTCGTCTGCTGCGCCTTCCTCATCGAGCTCTCCGACCTCGGCGGCCGCGCGCGGCTCGCCCCCTGCCCCGTCGAGTCCGTCCTTCCGTTTCCCGGCCATTGAGCGCCACCGAGCCCTCCCACCCCCACCCCGCCTCTCCATGAACTTGACTCCCGTCCTCTCCCGCGCGTTCGGCGACATGACCGCGCTCTGGTTCGACCACGCCGGCTCGCTCGTCTTCACGCTCGTCCCCGCGTCCCGCGCCGGCGATATCGTCCCGCACCGCGACCGCATCCCCTCCGCCCCCGCCAACCGGGGCTTCGGGCCCGACGGGATGGACGTCACCGTCCCGCCGTCCAACTGCGTCCAGTACAAGCTTTCCGGCGACGCGATGTGCGGCCATTTCGCGCCCGGCATCACGCTCCGCGACTCGGAGTCCGTCCGCCGCCTCGCGTTCAAGGAGTCCCATGACCTGCCCGACGGCGTCGAGCTCGTCTTCGAGGACGCCGCGCGCGCGCTGACCGCCGTCCAGACGCTCCGCAAAGACCCCGACGCCCCCTGCGTCCAGGTCTCCACGACACTGGAGAACCGCGGCGCGGCCCCCGTCCGGATCGAGTTCCTCTCCTCGTTCTCCCTCGGCTTCCTCTCCCCGTTCCGTCCCGACGCCGGGCCGGGCGCGTACCGCGTCCTGCGCTGGCGGTCGTTCTGGAGCAACGAGGGCCGCCTCGAGTCCCTTCCCGCCGAGGAGCTCGGGCTCGAGATGTCGTGGTCCGGCTCCGGTGTGCGCAACCTCCGCTTCGGCTCCCGCTCCACGATGCCCGTCCAGGGATGGTTCCCGCAGATCGGCCTCGCCGACACGGCCGCCGGGGTCGTCTGGGGCGCGTCCGTCGCCTCCTTCGGCGCGTGGGAGCTCGACCTCTCCCGCTTCGGCGAGTTCTTCTCGCTCGCCGGCGGCCTCCCCTCCCGCGACACCTGCGGATGGTTCCGGGACCTCGCCCCCGGCGAGTCGTTCGCCTCGCCCGTCTGCGCGCTCACCTGCGCCACCGTCCCCCGGGGCGCCCGCCCCGAGGACGCCCTCACCGCGCGCCTCGCGCCATTCTCCGCGACGCCCTCCGCCGAGACCGTTCCCCCGGAGCGGGACCTCCCCGTCCTCTTCAACGAATGGTGCACCACCTGGGGCACGCCCTCCGAGGCCAACCTCCGCCCGATTGCGGAACGTCTCCGCGCGCTTCCCGTCCGCCACTTTGTCCTCGACTCCGGATGGTTCGGCTCGTTCGGCGGCGCCGTCGGCGACTGGCTCGTCAAGGAGGAGCTCTATCCGCGCGGCCTCCCCGCGTTTCTCGACGACCTCCGAGGCCTCGGCTTCAATCCGGGAATCTGGTTCGAGTTCGCCGTCGCCCAGGAGACCTCGCACGTCTACAAGGAACACCCCGACTGGTTCCTCACGCTCGACGGACATGTTCTCCGCCACGCGGAGCGCGCGTTCCTCGACTTCCGCCTCCCCGCGGTCCGCGACTTTCTCCGCGAGCGCGTCGCCGGGCTCATCGCCCGCGCGCATGTCGGCTTCATCAAGGTCGACTACAACGGCACGCCGGGCTTCGGGTGCGACGGCCCCTCCGCCTCCCCCGCCGAGAACCTCCGCGCGGCGCTCGACGCCGAGGTCGCCTTCTTCCGCGAGCTGAAAGCCGCCTTCCCCGAGCTCGTCATCGAGGTCTGCGCCTCGGGCGGCCACCGCCTCTCCCCGGCGTGGATGCGACTCGGCGCGCTCGCCTCGAGCTCCGACGCCCACGAGGGCGTGGAGATTCCCATCCTCGCGGCCAACACCGCGGCGCTCGTCTCACCGCGCTCCAACGAGATATGGGCGACGCTCCGCCCGTGGGACACCCCCGACCGAGAGTACTATTCCCTCACCGCCGCGATGATGGGCCGGCTCTGCGTCTCCGGCGATGTCGGCAAGCTCTCCGAGGAGCAGTTCCGCGTCCTCTCCGAGGGCCTCGCCTTCCAGCGCACGCTCGTCCCGCTTCTCCGGAACGGCTCCGCGCGCTATGTGCGGCATCTCGACACCCCGTCGTACAACGACCCGCGCGGCGCGCAGTTCTTCCTGCTCGAGTCGCCGGACGAGACGCTCGTCGTCTTCCACTCCTTCGCCGCCCCCGCCGCCTCCTATACGCTTCCGCTGGGAGACGCCGCGGGCCGCCTCCGCGTCCTCCGCCGTTTCGGTGCGCCGTCCCTCGGCGTCTCGCTCGGCGGCGGCGGCCTCGCCGTATCCTCCGTCGCGCCGTTCCAGGGCCTCGCCCTCGTCCTCGGCTTGCGCGCCCTCCGCCCCATGCCCCCCCCCCCTTCCGCCCCCCGCGCCCCCGCGCTCCGGGAAAAAAACCTTTTCGACGACAACTGGCTCTTCCATCGCGGCGACCTCGACCCCGCATGGCCCTCGACCAAGGGCGCGATGTACATGTCGGCCAAGACCGAGCGGGTCCACATGGGCCCCGCCGCCCCCGGCTACCTCGCCGAGGCCGACTCCTACCGCAACGACGCCGAGTACAAGTCCGAGCGCTGGGACGCCGTCTCCCTCCCCCACGACTATCTCGCCGGCGACATCCCCGACCCGCGCGAGAACAGCGCGCTCGGCTTCGTCCGCTCCGACAACGCCTGGTACCGGAAGACGTTCTCCCTCCCCGCGTCCGACGATGGCCGCCGGATCACGCTCCTCTTCGAGGGCGTCGCGAAGCACGCCACGGTCTACCTCAACGGGTGTCTCCTCAAACACAATTTCTGCGGCTACACCCCGTTCGAGGTGGACATCACCGACGTCGCGCGCTACGGCGCCGAGAATGTCCTCGCAGTCTACGTCGGCGCCCACGAGATCGAGGGCTGGTGGTACGAGGGCGCCGGCATCTACCGCCACGTCTGGCTCGTCAAGACCTCCCCGGTCGCCCTCGACCTCTGGGGCGTCTATGTCCGGGCCGTCCCGCACGCCGCGGGAGCCCAGGCCCTCCCCGCCCCCGGAACCCCGTGGAAGGTGACGGTCGAGGCCACCGTCCGGAACGACGGCCTCCGCCCCCGCCGCGTCCGCGCCGTCTCGGAGATTCTCGCGCCCGACGGCTCGCCCGTCCTCACGCTGGAGGCCCGCGGCTCCGTCGCGCCCTTCGGAAAGGCCGCCCTGACCGCGTGCGGTTCCGTCGCGGCCCCGCGCCTCTGGGATCTCGACTCCCCGATCCTCTACACCTGCCGCACGCGCGTCTTCCTCGGGGCCAAAGAGTCGGACGCCGACGAGACCCGCTTCGGCTTCCGGTCCGTCCGGATGGACCCGGAGAAAGGGCTCTTCCTCAACGGCCGCCACCGGCTCCTGCAGGGCGTCTGCGGCCACGAGAGCTTCGGTCTCGTCGGGCGCGCCGTGCCCGACAACCTCCAGCGCGAGAAGGTCCTCATGCTCCGCGAGATGGGCGCCAACGCCTTCCGCATGAGCCACTACCCGCAGGCCGCCGCCCTGATGGACGCCATGGACTCCCTCGGCATGCTCGTGATGGACGAGACGCGCTGGTTCGAGTCCTCCGAGGAGGGGCTCGCGCAGCTGGAGACGCTCGTCCGCCGCGACCGCAGCCGTCCTTCGGTCGTCATGTGGTCCGTCGGCAACGAGGAGCCGCTCTTCACCACGGAGCAGGGCCGCCGGATCTGCCGCCGCATGATGGCGCTTGTCCGCCGGCTCGACCCCGACCGCCCCGTGATGACCGCCAACGACAAGTCGCCGATGCAGGCCGCCGTCTACGACGAGTGCGACATCGTCGGCATCAACTATAACCTCGGCCTCTACGACGAGGTCCACGCGAAGTACCCCGGCAAGGCGGTCTTCTCCTCCGAGTGCTGCGCGACGGGCACCACCCGCGGCTGGTACTACCCCGACAATCCCGCCGCCGGACGCGTCTCCGCCTACGACAAGGACACCAACGCCTGGTTCCGCGGCCGCGAGGCGACCTGGAAGTTTCTCGCCGCCCGCCCCTGGGTGATGGGCGGCTTCCAGTGGCACGCCTACGAGTACCGCGGCGAGGCCGCCTGGCCGCGTCTCTGCTCGATTTCCGGCGCCGTCGACCTCTTCTGGCAGAAGAAGGACGCGTTCTACCAGAACCAGTCCTTCTGGACCGACGCCCCGATGGTCCACCTCCTCCCGCACTGGAACTTCCGCGGCCGCGAGGGCGAGCCGATCCGCGTCTCGGCCTACACGAACTGCGACGGCGCCGAGCTCTTCCTGAACGGCGAGAGTCTCGGCAAACGCGAAGTGGAGCGCTTCGGCCACGCCGAATGGAGCGTCCCCTACGCCCCCGGCGAGCTCCGCGTCGTCGCCACCCGCGGCGGGAAGACCGCCGCCGAGGACGTCCGCGTCACCAGCGGCCCCGGCGTCCGACTGGAGCTCTCGCTCCTCAACCACGAGCCCGTCCGCGCCAACGGACGCGACATCGCGCTCGTCTCCGCCCGCGTGCTCGACGCCGGGGGCCGCGAGGTGCCCGACGCCTCGCCGCTCGTCCGTTTCGCGACCGACGGCTCCTGCCGCGTCCTCGCCACCGGATCGGACGACACGGACCACACGGGCCTCTGCCTCTCCGAGCGCCGCATGTACGCAGGCCGCGTCACCGCAGCGGTCCGCGTCGGAACCGCCCCCGGCCCCCTGCACGTCTGGGCGGAGGCCGACTCGCTCGCCGCCGGATGCCTGACCCTCCGGACCTGAGAAGTCCGGGGGATGCGGCGTCCTGAAATCCGCCTTATCCCAGGAGATGCGGCGTCCCGCCGCGTCGGCGCCAGCCAGGCGTTGTGCGAGGGCGCGCTTGCGGGCGTCCGCGCATATTTGCGGCACAAGCTGTGGCGTTGTGTGTGGGCGCGCTTGCGCGCCCCTCCCTTTTCATCGTCCTCACGCCCCTCTACCTTCCTCAAAATTCTGCGTCTCTGCGCCTCTACGTGATTAATTGGATCTCACGCAGAGCCGCAGAGACGAAGAGGGAATTTTTGGTTTTTCGCAGAATTCAGTGGGGTCTGTGGGTTCAGTTTTATCAACCTTTGAACCTTCAACCTCTCCAACCTTTCAAACCTTCAGCATGGGAGATGCGGCGTCCCGCCGCGTCACAGCGTCCCCAAAATCCGCCCTTGACCGCCTCCTGGCCTCCCGAGCCCCTTACTCCGCTCTTGTGAGGTTCCGCACCCACTTGTACCGCCGGTAGTGGTGCATCACCCACGGAATCTTCCCGACCTCGTCGAGGCAGGTGCACGCGTAGACGACGAGCGGGTTCCACCCGAAACGGAACGTCCCGAGCGCCGCGAGCGGAACGGCGATTCCCCACATGCAGACGCACAGGCTGTAGAAGTCGAACGCCGTGTCGCCGCCCGCCGAGAAGATGCCGTTGATGACGATGGTGTTCACGACGCGCCCGATCATGTAGAACGCCATGATGAGCATCATCCCCGTGAGCAGGCCACGCGCCGCCTCCGTCTCCATGAACGAGAGGAGGAACGGCGTCGCCGCCAGCATGATTCCGATGGAGAGGTAGCCCGTATAGAAACTGATCCGAACCAGCCGGTCTCCGAAAAGCCGCCCGCGGTCCATCCGCCCGGCGCCGAGCTCGTATCCGATGAGAATCCCGCCGCCGCTGCTGATGCCGTTGCAGAGGCAGCACACGAGGTCGCGGACGACCGACGCCACCGCGTTCGCCGCCGACGCGTCCTTTCCCAGATGTCCCATGAACATCGTGTACGAGGCGAAGCCGACCGACCAGAGGACGCACGCGCCGAGAATCGGGGGCACGCAATTCCAGTAGTCCAGGAAAAGCGCCCGCCCCGCGCCGAAAAAGTTCGTCCACCGCGGCCGGACATCCCTCAAGGCCGTCGCCGCGCCCGCCGACCAGACCAACTCGACCGCGCGCGCCGCGAGCGTCGCCGCCGCCGCGCCCTCCACCCCCATCCGGGGCGCGCCGCACAGGCCGAAGATGAGCAGCGCGTTCAGCGCGATGTTGAGGACGACCGTCGACGAGCTGATGACCGCCGCCGGCCGCGCGCGGTCGACCACTTTCAGAAGCGTCAGATAGCACTGGGAGACGCCCGTGAGAAGATACGACCAGCCGGCGATCCGGAGGTAGCGGACGCCGATCGCCGCGAGGTCCGCGTTGTCGGTCATCATCCGCATCAGCCGTTCCGGGGCGGCGACGCACGCGGCCGCCGTGGCCGCCGAGAGCGCGAGGCAGATCCGCGCCGTCATGAAGAAGACGCGGTCGACGGCCGCCCGGTTTCCCTTCCCCCGGTACTGGGCCCCGAGGATGGAGAAGCCCGCGACCCAGGCGCTCAGGACCATGTTCTGGAGGAACTGGATCTGCGTCGCCAGCGAGACCGCCGACATGTCGTCCTGCGCCAGCCGGCCGAGCATGAACGCGTCGGCCGCCGCGACCAGCGCGAGCATGAGATTCTGGAGGGCGATCGGCGCGGCAAGCCGGAACAACCCTCCCAGAAACTCCCGGTCCTTCCAGAAGTTGTCGCGGTTTCTAGATTTTCGGCTTAGGAAACGCATGTAAACACAAGCGAGATAACGGATTGTAAACGCATACTCTCTTGAAAACCTACCCTAAGTCGATATTCAACGACGGGTCATTTTCCACAAGCTCGACAATCTCATTATACTTTTCAACGATACGGTTCACCGTCTGAATCTGCCCCGGCGTGCTGAACAAGCCGCGCTCATGGATGTTCGCCGAAAGAAATTGCTGGATGTCCCATACTTCCACCCTCCCCTCAAGTCCGTTATCGGCGGCGAGATCCAGCGCTGTACGGACACGTTCCGGAAGGGTGATGATAACAGGGCGAAGGCCCGCGTCGAGATTTCTCTGGCACTTCTCCAACAATGGAGTTCCTGGAGCCGTCGTGCAATGAATCACGGCGTCTCCAACAACAAAATCTCCGCATCGATTCGTGGGAGCGTCAGCAACGGAAGCCCCGTGGATATCAAAACGACCGGACGGAAGAATAAGACACAGTTTGGCGGCGACTAAATGCTGAAGAACCGCTCCGAGATACTGTGTTCCGGTATTGCCTTCCTGCCGTTTTCTGACTTCGTCAAAAAGAGTTTGGAAATTCGAAGAAATCGTCTTTGCCGGATCGATCTTGAGCGGCAGCGGCTTCCGTTCGAAATACGAGCGAACTTTTCCAGCCCAATACTTTCCCAGTTCTTCAAAATCGACAGGCGCGCGCGCGTTCAGTTCGTTCAAGAGGCGGACATACGCCTCCATAACGGCAATGCTTCCCCTGCTTGTTCTGCCGCCTTCAGCCGAAAGTTTTTTTGAAATGCCGTACTCAGCGAGAATCTTTTTCAGATTCGCCCCTCCCATTCCCAAAACCTGACCGCCCCGCTCAGTTTTGTAATCTTCGGAATTCAACGGGAAAGTCTTGTCGGCAAACATATGGGTCAATTGAACCACGATGGAAAGTGGTCCTTTGGTCAGAATATTGTTGTCTGACACAAAACGCTCTAAAAGGAGACAGACCTCAGGGCTCATAAATACTCCGCGCCAACACTGAAAGGAAACGTTCTCCAACGAATTTCGCCACAGGCAGTGCTACGGCATCCCCCATCGCCATGTATCCGTCACGATAGCTCCCGGGAAGCAAAAAAGTGTCTGGCGCTCCCATAAGCCTCGCCGTCTCACGGACGGTCAAGCAACGGGCGTGAAGACCGTCTTTCTTTTTAGCAATTAGGTATTGCACACTGCTTCCGCCCTCGGGCGTTCGAAGACAGCCGGCGATTCCGTCTGTACGGAGTTCCATTCGCGGTTTGCCGTTTCTCGTTCTGCGATATCCCGTAGCATATTGGTTATCACTGGAATAGAACGCACGGATATGCGAATCCGGTATCTCGGACAACACAGAATCTTTATCAAACTTGATGTGCTTCTCGACAATGTCCGCAATGGAGGACGCGAGAGAAGGAGGTTCTTCCGTGTTCCACCAAATCCAATCCGGCGCATTTTCTGCCACGGAGATCGCGGCAGAGTTATGAAGCCAACACGGACCTTTTCCGAGAAGACTTTCTGGAATCTTCGTCTCTTTGTCGACCGCGATTACGAACACACGAGGTCTGGATTGCGGGACAAAACGATCGGCATTAATCACAATCGCCCCGCTACGATATCCAC
Source organism: Kiritimatiellia bacterium (assembly GCA_045643325.1). Lineage (GTDB taxonomy): Bacteria > Verrucomicrobiota > Kiritimatiellia > RFP12 > JAZUKQ01 > JAZUKQ01. The sequence continues at coordinate 8,323 of JAZUKQ010000379.1, forward strand.
GTTCAGCAAGAGCCATGTGCAATTTGAGATAGTTCTCTCCGTGGTGAGTCGAAAGCAAACCTATGACGTTCTCCATGAGAAGAAGCCTTGGCGGAGACTTCATTTCGTCCAAAATTCTGAGCCATTCCCAAACTAATCCGCTCCGCTCAGCATGAATCCCCCCCATCACCCCGGCCAGAGACAAATCCTGGCACGGGAAGGATGCCCAAGAAAGATGCGCGGACGGAAGATCTTGTCCACGCACGTTTTTTACGTCCCCCAGAATGAAATGTTCCGCCTCGAAATTGGCTTCATAGACCGCCGCTTTTTCCGGACTGATGTCATTCGCCCACACGGGGGAGAACAACCCTTTAAGTCCATACGCGACCAAACCGCTTCCCGCGAAAAACTCATGCATTTTCCACGGGGCGGAGGAAAGGTCTACTTTCGGCGAGCCAATTTTTAAGGTTGTCTGAATCATGTTCCGTACCCGAGGACGGCGGCACTGCCCCGCGTCGAAATTACCCGAGCGCGGCCGCCATGCGCTCGAGGCGCGCGATGGCCGTCTCGAGCTCGGCCTTCTTCTGCCGCTGGTTCTCGACAATCGCCGCGGGGGCGCGGGAGACGAACTCCGCGTTGCCGAGCTTCGCCTCGACGCCCTTCAGGAAGTTGCGGTTCTTCGCGAGCTCGTCGGCGACGCGCTTCTTCTCGGCCTCGATGTCGACCAGTCCCTCGAGCGGCATGTAGATCGTCCCGATGTCCGTGATGACGTTCGGCACGGCCAGCGCCTCGCCGGCGCCGCGGACATCGACCTTCTCCGCCTTGAGGAGCGGAGCGATCGTCGCGAGGTCGGCGCGGAGGCGCTCGGCCGTCGCGTCGTCGTGCGCCTGCACGATGTAGTCGACCGGCTTCGTCGGCGGGATGCCGTAGTCGGCGCGGAGCGAGCGGCCCGCGACGATGAGCGCGTGCTTCGCCTCGACGTACGCGACGACGTCGTCCGTCATGCCCCACGCAGCGGCGGCCGCGTCCGGGGTCGGCGCGGGCCAGGCGGCGAGCATGATCGAGTCGTCCGCGCCGCAGAAGCCCATCTCGTGCCAGAGCTCCTCCGTGAGGAACGGCATGAACGGATGGAGCGCGCGGAGCGCCTTGCCGAGCACGTCGTAGAGAATCGCCAGCGTCTGCCGCCGGAGCGCCTCGCCGTCGCCGTAGAGCGCGGACTTGGAGGCCTCCAGATACCAGTCGCAGTACTTCGACCAGACGAAATCGTAGATGGCGAGCGCCGCGTCCTGGAAACGGAACTTCTCAAGGGAGTCCGTGACGTTCCGGACCATCCGGTCGCACGAGGCGAGGATGTGGAGGTCGTCGGACGTGAGCAGCGCCGGGTCGAGGGTCAGACCGTCGCGGACGAGCGCCGCTGGGTCGAGCCCCGGATTCTTCTCCGCGTGCATCGCGAGGAAGCGCGCCGCGTTCCAGATCTTCGTGCCGAAGTTGCGCCCGATCTCGAACTTGTCCATCGAGACGTAGATGTCGATGCCCGGCGAGGTCGTCTGCATCAGCGAGAAGCGGAGCGAGTCCGCGCTGTACTGCTCGATGATCTTGAGCGGGTCGAGCGAGTTGCCGAGCGACTTCGACATCTTGCGGCCCTGGTTGTCGCGCACGACGCCGTGCAGGACAACGTTCCGGAACGGCACGTTGCCCATGAACTTGCATCCGGCCATGATCATGCGGGCGACCCAGAAGAAAATGATGTCCGGCGCCGTGCAAAGGTCCGAGGTCGGATAGTAGCGCGCGAGGTCCGCGCTCGCCTTGTCGGGCCAGCCGAGCGTCGAGAACGGCCAGAGCCACGAGGAGAACCACGTGTCGAGGACATCGTTGTCCTGCCGGATCTTCTCCTTGCCGGCGCCGCACTTCGGACAGGTGTCGGGCGCGCTCGGCGCGGCCCACATGTGCCCGCACCCGCAGTAGTAGACCGGGATGCGGTGGCCCCACCAGATTTGCCGCGAGATGCACCAGTCGCGGATGTTCTCCATCCAGTTGAAATATGTCGTCTCGTAGCGCTTCGGAGTGAAGACGATGCGGCCGTCGCGGACCACCTCCATGGCCTTCTCGGCGAGCGGCTTCATCCGGACGAACCACTGCGGCGAGAGGCGCGACTCGACGACGGTGTGGCAGCGGTAGCAGTGGCCCACCTGGTTGTCGTAGTCCTCGATGTGGTCGAGGAAGCCCTGCGCCTGAAGGTCGGCGACGATCTTCTCGCGGCACTCGAAACGGTCCAGCCCCTCGTATGCGGCGCCGGCGAGCCCGTTCATCGTGCCGTCGTCGTTCATGATGTTGATCTCCTCGAGCCCGTGGCGCTTGCCGACCTGGAAGTCGTTCGGGTCGTGGGCCGGGGTGATCTTGACGATGCCGGTACCGAAGTCCTTCTCGACGTAGTCGTCGGCGAGGACGGGAATCTCGCGGCCCGTGAGCGGAAGGACGACCTTCTTCCCGTGGAGATGCGTGTAGCGCTCGTCCTTGGGGTTGACCGCGACCGCCGTGTCGCCCGGAAGCGTCTCGGGGCGCGTCGTCGCGACCATGATGTAGTCCTTGTACGCCTCGCCCGCGACGCCGGCGGCGGACCCGACGACCGGATAGCGGACGTACCAGAGATGGCCGTGGTTCGGCTCATGCTCGACCTCGTCGTCGGCGAGCGCCGTGCCGCAGCGCGGACACCAGTTGACAATATAGTTGCCCCGGTAGATGAGGTCCTCGTCGTACATCTTGCAGAAGACCTCGGCGACGGCCTTGGAGAGGCCCACGTCCATCGTGAAGCGCTCGTGACTCCAGCCGCAGGAGCAGCCGAGGCTGCGGAGCTGGTGGACGATGGTGCCGCCGTATTCCTTGCGCCATTCCCAGACACGGTCGATGAACGCCTCGCGGCCGAGGTCCTGGCGGCGCTTTCCCTCCTTGCGGAGCGCCTTCTCGACGACGTTCTGCGTGGCGATGCCGGCGTGGTCCGTGCCGGGGACCCAGAGCACGTCGCGGCCCTGCATACGGCGCCAACGCGTGAGCACGTCCTGAATCGTGTCGTTGAGGGCGTGCCCCATGTGGAGGATGCCCGTCACGTTGGGAGGCGGGATGACCATGCTCCAAGGCTCGCCCTTCCCGCTGGGCTTGAACTTGCCCGTCTTCTCCCACCAGGGATACCACTTCGCCTCAATCGCCTTCGGATCGTAATGCTTGTCCATGTCTGCGCGCTTCAATCAATGGTTAAAAAGCAACCCCAAACCCCCTTTGAAGTGAAATAGTATACCTCATTTCTCCCCGCTTCTCAACCCGCGCGCGGACGCTGATGCCGCAAAACGTTCTCATCCACCACCCCCGCCGCCTTGACGTCTCGGACCGGCGGGGACGCGGGGCGGGCAGGCCCGGACCCCCCCCT